>DATNFX010000197.1:0-4938 GCA_035606195.1 Pyrinomonadaceae bacterium | reverse complement strand
TACCTGCTCTGGATCGCCGATGCCGGAAATCTCCTGTTGCTTTCCTTCTTCTTCCAAACGAAAGTCAGTGACCTTCAGGCCCTGAACCGCCTGACCACTCTGATCAGTGACAGACACGGGGACCATCACGAGGTTTGAATTCGTCTTGATGACGTCAGCAGAGTCGATCACTCCAGGCTCAACCGGTTTCGGAGTCGGTGTTGGTTTTGGTTTCCAGAGTGGCGGTAGTGGCGGCAGGTCTTTCGTACCCTGCGCTCGCGCGGTTGGCACAGACATAAAAATGGCCAGTACTCCCAACAGGAATACTGGCCATAAAGTTTTTTCAGCCCCCAAAATCATCATTGGCACCCTCGAGCCTGTCAGTCATGTCGTCATTTGCCGGGTCGACATGTTTTCCTATCCTACCGCGCCACGACTCTTTGGTGCCATGTTGGATGCGCGGAGTTGCACTCAAAGTGAACTCCGCGCTGTCCAATTAATTTCCGGAGCCCGAGGTGCCCGGGTTCATCGTCGGCGCTGGAGCGGTCAAGCCCTTGTTCACAAGCAACTTGATCTCGACGCGACGATTCTGAGCACGTCCATCCTTCGTATCGTTTTCCGCAACCGGATTCAACTCACCGTAACCATACGGAGTGATGATGCGACGTAGCGGAATGTTGTGGTTCTCAACGAGGTAACGAATCACCGCATCAGCACGACGCTGGCTGAGTTGACGATTAAGATTGATGCTGCCTCGTGAATCTGCAAAACCAGAAACTTCGAGGACATAGCCCTTGGCATTAAGCGCCTTGCTGGCAAGGTCGTCCAAAGTTGTCTTCGATTCTGGTGAAAGCACAGCACTGCCTGACTTGAAGTTGACAGCGGCGGTCTGCTGCGGCTGGTAGTCGTCGAGCGAGGAGATGCGATCGTTGGTCGCATTCACGCCGGCGACGGCTGCATCAGCAGTTGCCTGAGCGGCTTTTGCACCACCGCGGGCCGCGTTTGAAACAGCAGCGAGCTCTTCCAACTGGCCTGACAGGCGCTGCGCATTCGCTTCAACCTGGGTAAGTTTGGTTTCGGTATCAGTAGCTCTCTCTTCGAGTGGCGCCGCTCGCGATTCAACCGCGCGAGCAGTTTTCATGTCTTGTTCGTTAAAGCGGATCTTCTCAGCAAGTAGCTCACCCGAGCCGTTGCCCCGCCCCTCGATTTCGAGGTTCAAGCCACGGAGGATGCTGGTCTGTGCATAGTTGGTGCCGCCTCGAAGGAACCCACCATGTGTCTTCACACTGGTCTTGTCGTCAAGACGTACAACTGTGTCCATGCCATTCATGTCACGCACAGTGAATGTATCGGCATCACGCCGGGTGACAACGCCTTTAATTTTCATTTTCTGGCCACTCGTGACGGTGCGCGAGCCCGCTGCGCTGGTCGTATCCTGGGCCAGTATTGGGGAGGCTGAGAAGACTAACAGGCAGGTGGCAAGCACTGCCGGGGCAAACATTTTATGTTTAGTGAATACCATTGATTTATCTCTCCTTAAACTGGTAACTGGTTAACGCGCTCCTTGAACGCGCGTCTTTCTCAAGCTGATCATGGCGAGTCCTCGCTCCTCGCCTCCCGCTCGTTAAATTTTGCGGATGTCATCATTTAGACCTTCGCCGAAACTAAGTCAATAGGCTCGGCTTTTCTTCATCGAATCACCACTTTATCGCAATAAGACAAGCCACAGATTATCACGAATCATTACGGATTCTTTGCAATCCGAATGATTTCCGTGAAATCTGTGGCTCCAATATGCGGAAAGTTAGACCGAGAAATCTCCGGCTTCGAGTTGTTCTTTGACGAATGCGAGGAAGCGCTCGGCGTCTGCGCCATCGATGACGCGGTGGTCAAAGCTGAGGGCAAAATAAGCCATCCAGCGAATGCCGATGAAGTCGTCGCCATCGGGCGTAGTCATTACTTTTGCCCGCTTTTCAATCTTGCCCACGCCGAGAATTGCGAGTTGCGGCTGATTGATGATTGGCGTCCCGAACAGACCGCCAAATACTCCGGGGTTAGTGATCGTAAAAGTGCCGCCGGTTACTTCGTCTGGTTTCAACTGCTTGGTCCGAGCGCGGTCAGCAAGATCGTTTGCAATGCGCGCGAGTCCGGAAATACTCAGATCGTCAGCACGTTTGATTACAGGAACAATGAGACCCCAGTCGAGTGCTACCGCCATGCCGAGATTGATGTCCTGCTTGTAAATGATCTGCTCGCCGTTTACCTGTGCATTGAAGATGGGAAACTTTCGCAGACCTTTGTTCACGGCCTCGAAGATAAAAGGCATGAACGTGAGCTTGGTTCCAGTTCGTTGATAAAACTCATCGCGATGCTGATCGCGGAGACGTGCGACGCGCGTCATGTCGATTTCGTAAACCGTGGTGACGTGTGCGGAAGTGCGCCGCGATAGGACCATGTGCTCGGCGATCTTCTTGCGCATGACACTCATTTGCTCGACTCGATCGCCAACCTGTGGCTTCGGAGGCGGTGGCGCGACGGGCTCGGGCAGAGATGCAGGAGCCGGCGCAGGTGCAGCGGTGCGCGGCGCCTGTGCTACTGGCGCCGTTCCTGATTCGATGAAACTGAGTATGTCGTTCTTGGTTACGCGACCACTCATACCAGTACCTTCGAGTTTTGAAATGTCGACACCGTGCTCCTGCGCAATCTTGCGAACGAGTGGGCTCGACTTGGTCCTGCGAAGTTCTTCAGCAGTGGCAGCGCTGCCATCGCTTTTAGGTTCAGGCGCTGGTAGTGCGGGCGGCTTTGCCTGAACCGGAGCTTGAACCGGTGGAGCCGGTGGCGCTGGAGCTGGAGGAGGCGGCGGTGGTGGCGCAGCTACTTGCTGTGGTGGCGCAGGTGCAGGAGCTGGAGCCGGTGGCTCAACTTTCGCCGGCTGCTCCTGGACAGGCTGCTGCGCTGCTGGAGCTGCTGACGCCTGATCTCCGTCGAGCACTGCGACTACAATGTTGACTTCAACCGTCTCGCCTTCTTTGTACCTGACTTCGGTTAACGTTCCCGCGGCAGGCGAAGGAATCTCTGCATCAACTTTGTCCGTCGAGATCTCAAACAGTGGCTCGTCGCGCTCGACACGTTCGCCAACTTTCTTCAGCCACTTCGTAATCGTTCCCTCCGCAATGGACTCACCCATTTGCGGCATCACCACTTCAGTGCTCATCTCTTCTCCGTGTTCATCCGTGTCTTAATATGCCGCGAGCTTGCGGGCTGCGTCGACCACGTCTTTAATCTGCGGCAAATAGTAATCTTCCAATGGGGGCGAGTACGGCACCGGCGTATCGAGCGACGCGATACGAATCACCGGCGCATCGAGCCATTCAAAAGCTTCTTCAGCAATGATCGCCGTGATCTCTCCGCCGATACCTCCGGTTCGCGAAGCCTCGTGCAACACGATCGCTTTGCTCGTTTTCTTCACACTCGAAAGTATGGCAGGCCTATCGAGTGGGGCGAGCGTACGCAGATCGATGACTTCAACATCCAGGCCTTCTTTTTCGAGCTCTTCCGCCGCATCAAGCGCGGTCAGGACCATCGCGCCGAATGTGATAATCGACAAGTCACGCCCTGCACGTGCAACTCTCGCTTTGCCAATCTCGACGATGTAGTCATCGGACGGCAGTTCTTCTCGAAGACGCGGCAAGCGGTAGAGTTTTTTGTGCTCGAAATAGAGCACCGGATCCGGATCGCGAATCGCTGCCTTGATCAGTCCCTTCGCGTCGTAAGCAGTCGACGGCTCGACAATCTTCAGCCCCGCAGTATTTAAGAAGAACGATTCCGCATTCAGTGAGTGGAATGGGCCGGAGCGCACGCCGGATCCGCATGGACCACGAAACACAGTCGGCAATCCCGCACCCCAGCGATAACGACACTTCGCCGCGTAGTTCGTCAACAGATCGAAGCCGGCGGAAATGAAATCGATAAACTGAAACTCAGCCACCGGCCGCATGCCCATCAACGCCGCGCCACACGCTGCTCCCACGATCGCGCCCTCCGAGATCGGCGTGTCGATCACTCGTTCTTTGCCAAACTCGTCGAGCAATCCATCTGTAACCTTGAACGCGCCGCCATACGCACCGACGTCCTCACCGATCACAAACACGGTCGGATCGCGTTCCATCTCTTCCCAGATACCCTGGCGAATCGCTTCGACCATGGTGGCCTGCCCGCCACGTTCCGGGCGTGCTGATTTGTGTTCTTTTTTGACGGCAGTCGACATCGCTTAAATACTCAAAGACACTTGCCTGATGTACAGAGTCGGATTATCTGGTGATTTAGGGTTTAGAAGAAGTTTTTGCCGTTTTGGGTCTACGAAGGCATCCAGTCCTTCCAGCGGATAAGCACCTACCAAGACCTCAGATGTCGCCGGCACTACAATCGCGGTCGTAATTAATCTCCGATCCTCGAAACGAATCGCAACTGGACCGACGACATCCACTTCCAGCAGGGTCTCATCTGCCAATTTCACAGTCTGCTTGCCGACAACCCGCAAATTAAGCCGTTGCTGAACCTCTTCGTTAATAACGAGATCCCAAGCGCCAGTATCCACTAGTGCCACCGTGGTGACTCTTCTTATTTCGTCCTCCGGCAGAAGACCACGATAATTCTGTTCGACATCACCTTCGTTTATTAGCTCAATCTCTGCATGCACATATCCCATTCCTTTTCCTCCGGTAAGTGAGGTACCTTCGGTAGGTCGGTACTTATAGTTTGCTGGTTTGAGTGTCATTACCCCTCCAGTACTTTTGGTCTAAAAGCCGGCGGCACGACGTTGTTGTCAAACACTCCATACGCCGCCTGCTCGGCCTCGGGCATTGGTGAAGATTCAGCCCAGGCGCAATCCTCGTCGATCTCGCGAATCACATCGGCAGTGATCTCGTCGAGTTTTTCTTTCGTAGCCAGATTACATTC
>DATNFX010000196.1:0-3387 GCA_035606195.1 Pyrinomonadaceae bacterium | reverse complement strand
GTTCAGGTCTGGGACCAACGAAGCTCATCTCACCTTTCAAAATGTTCCAAAACTGCGGGATCTCGTCGACTCGAATCTTACGTATGATGCGACCCACACGCGTCGTGCGAGTGTCTTTCTTACTGGCCCACACAGGACCTGACTCTTCTGCGTCAACTCGCATCGATCGAAACTTGGCCAGTACAAAAACGCGCCCGTTCTTGCCGACCCGTTCCTGCTTGTAAAAAACCGGCCCCTTCGACTCCAGCTTGATCAGCACAGCCGTGACCAGAACGATTGGCAACGAAAGTATTGCGCCAATCAATGCGACCAGCCAATGGACCACGTTTCGAGATACTTCCGAGATCTTTGTCGATCGTCCGCGGCCGCTGAAGATCAGCCAGGAAGGACGGACCATGTTCAAAGAAACACGGCCAGTGATCCGCTCATAAAACGAGGCGCCTTCTTCGATGTTCACCTGGCCCGCCAAACTCAGTTGCAGCAACTTGTTTGTCGGCAGTTGGCCGCGACGTTCTCCCATTGCCACCACGATACGATCGATGTGTTCTCGCTTAACGATGGCGTCGAGCTCTTCAGTCATGCCGATCACGCGTGGATTGATGAGACTCTTGCCGAGCAAGTCAGCGTCTGTGCCGACAAAGCCGACTATGCGATAGCCGGCATCCGGACGGTCCAATACCTCGCGAGCAACTTCCACTGCCAGTTGGCCGGAGCCAACGATCAGGATGCGCTCGCCAAAATCAGGATGGCCCAGCAGCCAGTGAATCGAGATGCGCCACCCGACCATCAACGTGAGCGCAATTGGAAGTGAAATCAACGAGACGCCACGTCCCAACTTCAATGCCGGAAACATGTAAAACGAAAAGGCGAGCACGATCCACGCGAGGCCAAGCGCCTGGATTAACCGGAGCACGAGCTCACGCCGGTCGTGCATTACCAGAAAATCGTAAAGATCAAAAAGATAGAAAGCAGTGAGGCAGAAGAATGCGGCGAGGGCCGCTTTCGAGAAACCATTGTTCTGGAGCAGCTCAGTAGCTCCTTCAACCAAACCGAAGCGGATGTAGACGGCACAGATCATCGCGCCGTAGACCAACACCGCTTCGGCGATGATCAACAGTATCATTCGTCCGTTGAGGCGGAAGGCTCTCAATTGACGGCTGCTACCTCCTCTTCGATTCCGTCAGACGCCATGGGCGGTATGTCGCCCCTTCTTTCACGGGTGTAATAACGATGCTGGTAGTAATAGGAGCTTGCTTCCGGCTGCTCTTCGGTGCGATTCAGGACCACTCCGAGGAGTCGCTCCTTCGGCATCTGCTCCAAGAGTTTTTCGACTGTCGAGTAACGTGTCTTGCCGGCTCTCACGACGAGTAGTCCACCGTCAGCGCGAGACATCAACACGTTCGCGTCAGTGAAAATTCCCAATGGCGGCGCGTCGATGATGATGTAGTCAAACATGCGGCGCACTTCCGCAAGCACACGACCGTAGCTTGGTCCGGAAAGCAATTCGGCGACGTCATCGCGCGGCCGTCCACCCGGCAAGAGGTGCAGGCCTGACGGTTCGAGGCGAACGATGGCATCTTCAAGACTCAGGTGACCGCCCAGAACTTCGGAGAGACCGCCGTGCGCTTCGATGCCGAGATAGTCCGTTGCACAGGGGCGGCGCAGGTCGCTATCGATCACAAGCGCGCGCACGCCTTCAGTTTGGGCCAGCAACCAGGCGAGGTTGAGCGCCGTTAAGGTCTTGCCTTCGGCGACACCCGCGCTAGTGACGACAATCGCGCGCATCTGCATGCGCTCGCCTGCCTCGAGAATTCTCGTGCGCAACGATCGATACTGCTCGGTGTACGCAGAGCGAGGCTGGCTGACCGCAATCAGATGAGGCTCGACGCGCGACGGAGAGACGTCGAAAGTGACGAATCCTCCGGCGCGCGTCGCTCCTGCAGCGTCCAAAGTTGCCCCAGCATCACGCGAAGCAATTCCGTCGGGGAGTGCCGACCCGCCGGGTACATCCGCAGTGTGCGCAGTGGACGCTGAACTTCGCACCGCTCTACCGGGCACAGACATGATTGAGGAACCGCTCAATATCTGTTCCTCGATCTGTGCGGCAGACGGCAGCCCTGGGACGATCGGGACCGGCGGGCTGTCGTTATGGCGCGTGGAATTCTCTGTTGCTTTTTCAGCACCACTCGGTTCGGCGGTGCTGTGTCGTCTCATAGCATCAAAAACTCTTCCCATCTAATCACCTCATCATTGGTGCTTTATGCCGGCGGCGTTGGTCACTTCAAAGCAACTTGTGCTTTACGCCGAAGGCTCTCGCTACCTCAATCAACCTGTGCTTACGCCGAAGCTTAGCTACTTCATCAACCTGCGCTTACGCCGAAGCTTCTGGCTACTTCGATCAACCTGTCCTTACGCCGAAGCTTAGCTACTTCGATCAACCTGCGCTACGCCGAAGCTTCTGGCTACTTCGATCAACCTGTCCTTACGCCGAAGGCGTTCGCTAATTTCAGCCCAAGGTTGGAGCGTAGCGACTACCTTGGGTTAGCTCACCCACATTTCTTATCAACCCTGAAAGGGTTTCTCTCAAGTCGAACCCTTTTCAGGGTTGAATCGTTAGATTTTCAATTGATCCCAGGGTTGTCGCTTCGCTCCAACCCCGGGCTGGAATTAGCGAACGCCTTCGGCGTTCAATCCGTGTCACCGCTCGTCTTTCCCGCGTTCCACAATTCGGCTCGTCCTGCGGAGGTAAAAATTCGCGCGGGTGCTTCGCGTTCTTCGCCGGTCTGGCCTCTCCCACGGTCGGACCGTGGCAGCATGTCGAACGTGTCGGCGACGTCTTCGATGATCGAGCGACCGATCGTTGTGTCGCCGGCGGCGTAGCCGGCCAGGAGCGCGTTGTCGCAAAGATTGTTTATGTTTCGCGGAATGCCGTCGGAACAACGGAAGATGTAATCGACGGCCTCAGGTGCAAAAACATCCGTACGTTCCGCACCTGCCACCAACAGACGCGATGTGATGTAACGATCCGTCTCTTCGACGTTGGGCAGCGGCTTGATAACGCAACGAAGTGCGATGCGTTGTTTCAACTGGCGTAGGTCCGGATTGTTCAAGACTTCTCGCAACTCCGGCTGGCCCGTCAATACGATCTGCAACTGCTTAGCTGTATTCGACTCGAAATTTGACAGCAGGCGAATCTCTTCAAGCACGTGCGGCGAGAGTCCCTGCGCTTCGTCGACGATGAGCACGGTTCGCAATCCGCGCGAGTGACGCGATTCCAACGCGCGTCCCAGTTCAAGCAACAACTCCGATTTTGTTTCCCACTTCTGTACATCCAGCAATGTCGCCACGTGCTGGTAAAACTCAGGCACTGACAATCGTGGATTGAAG
>DATNFX010000195.1:0-14278 GCA_035606195.1 Pyrinomonadaceae bacterium | reverse complement strand
AGTGATGACGCTGCCAACCAGTTGGACCAATCCCGTACCTACCAGGTTCCGAATACCCTCAGCGTCGTTCATGATTCGGGAAATCAATTGACCCGTTTGCGTGGAATCGAAGTAGTTGATGGGCAATCGAGAAACATGCTCCTGGACCTTCTTGCGCATCTCTGTAATGGCGCGTTGAGCGGCGACGCCCAGGACTTGCGACAGGCTGAAGCTTGTTAACGCTTGAATGAGTGTCGCGCCGGCTGCTGCGAGAGCAATGTTCCAGAGTAGGTCTGTGCGGCTTTGCCCGATTACCACGTCGATCAAGTACTTGGTCGACGCGGGTAACACGAGTCCCATCGCTTGATTGATGATCATGAGAACAGCGCCGAGTGCGAGCCGGCGGCGATGCGACCATACCAGCTCGCGGGCGTCAGCCCACGCAGACGACCAGTGTATTTTCTTTTTAGCTTCGGCCACTGATTAGAACTCAACTCTCCTTCTGGACCTTCCCTTCGGGCATTCTAACGATCCATTATATGCGCGCAAAGTGAATCTCAAAGTCTCAACAGGTAAAGTCACACTTACCTCGCCTGAAAATTCGGCACCTTACTTGGACAGGGTCAGAACCACCTCGCGGTAGCGGGTGGGTGCCGCGCAGCGTTTTGAATCCCGGCGCGTCTACGACGTACCCACCCGCTACCGCGAGGTGGTTCTGACCCTGTCCAAGTAAGGTTCTGGCTTTTAGGGGTGCTGACGTTGTGACCAGGAGCGCTAGTGCCACGCCTGTAAACCTTGTGAGTTCTCCGCAAAAGCTATTTAATAGGGCCAGCTCAGCTCAAGGTCTGATACTCAACTCGCAACGGCAGCTTCTTCGCATCACACCAGTCCAACAGTTGCGAGCACCAGGAGAGCCATGTCATCAGAAACCGACTTCTTTGACGCAGTGATTATTGGTTCAGGGTTCGGAGGATCCGTGATGGCCTATCGACTGGCGGAAGCCGGCTTGCGCGTTTGCCTGCTCGAACGCGGCAAGGCATATCCTCCCAATTCTTTTCCGCGCAAACCTTACGACCTGGGTCAGAACTTCTGGGATCCGAGTTCTGGCTTGTTCGGGCTCTTTGACATCTGGTCGTTCAAGAAATCGGGAGCGCTCGTGTCGAGTGGTCTGGGAGGCGGGTCGCTGATCTATGCCAACATCCATCTCCGCAAAGACCCGCAGTGGTTCAAGGAAGATCGGGAGGATGGTGGATACGATCCATGGCCCATCACATACGAATGTCTCGAACCTCACTACGAGCGCGTCGAAAAGATGATGAACGTGCAGAAGTATCCGCTCGCACATCCACCTTACGACAAGACGCCTAAGACGCTGGCCATGCAGGAGGTCAACCAACACATCCAAATTGGAGACCCTTCAACACACCGCTGGCTGCCGCTGAATTTAGCAGTCAGTTTTAAGACGAGAAATGTGAGTAGTCCTGATGAAGATGATCCGGCGAACCCTCCAATCATGGGAGCTGAGATTCCTGAGGAGCGACCGAACTATCACACCGTTACGACGAATCGCGATCAAACGCGCTCCACTTGTCGTCTCTGCGGTGAATGCAACATCGGTTGTAATTACGGTAGCAAGAACACGCTCGATTACACGTACATCACGGCAGCGATTCATCAAAACCCGCATCCCGCAAGAGTCGAAACATTATGCGAAGTAAAGACTGTGACTCCTGTTGATGGAGTGGGATACCGAGTTGAGTTTCTACGTCACGATCCGTCAACGATCGATCCGGCAAGTGGAAAATGTCCACCGCCGCCACGATTCAGCATCACGTGTAAGCGTCTGATCATCTCGGCGGGAACTTTTGGCTCGCCGTATCTCTTGATGAGGAATATCGCTTCGTTTCCGCTCCTGAATCGCAACATACTTGGCTCGCGCTTTTCGGTGAATGGCGACCTGCTGTCGTTCGTTATCAATACTAAGGAGCGACGGAATGGAAAGCTGGCGCCGCGACATCTCGATCCGAGTTTCGGCCCAGTGATCACGAGTGCAATTCGTGTAGGCGACAGTCTTGACGGAGATGGATCGACGGGTCGCGGTTTTTACATGGAAGACGCCGGCATTCCTTATTTGTTTAGTTGGATTGCAGAACTGTCAGGGCTTCCCGGAACTATTCTCAGAGGCCTTAAGTTTTTCAAAATGCGCCTCAAGTACCGCACCGGCTTGAACAACGACGCAAACCTCAGCGCTGAAATCGCGAATCTGCTCGGGCCTGCGACGACAACGATGAGCACGCTTGCACTCATCGCGATGGGCCGCGACTTTGCGAATGGCCGTATGTCACTCAAGGGAGATTTGCTGGACTGCGACTGGACCCGCAACAAATCGAAAGCATATTTCGATCGCGTTCGGCGAACCGGTGATGCGATTGCAAAAGCTTTGAATGGTAAGTACATCGATACTCCGTCGTACAAGTACTTGCATCAGGTGCTCACGGCGCACCCGTTAGGTGGTTGCCCGATGGGGTTTACGGCGAATGATGGGTTGGTTAATTCGTATGGTGAAGTGTTTGGCTATCCGGGGCTTTACGTGATCGATGGCTCAGTGATGCCTGGTCCAGTTGGCCCAAATCCATCCCTGACAATCGCCGCCATCTCGGACCGCGCCGCCGACCACATCATCGACCAACATAAAGCCGACGCGATTTAAATAATTCGGAACGAGATTTTTAAATCTTACTCTGCGCGCAAGGCGGAGATCGGATCGACAGACGCTGCGCGCCGCGCGGGAAGAAAACTCGCCAATAGCGCCGAAACTCCCAGCACGACCGCCACGCAAACAAGCGTTGTGATATCCCACGGCGGTGTCCCAAACAACAACTTGCGCATCAGCGACGCCGCGACAATCGCGCATCCCGTCCCAATCACAATTCCCGCAAGCGCCAGCACACCCGCTTCTTTCAGTATGAGTCGATAAACCGTGCCGCGTTGCGCACCGAGCGCAATGCGAACCCCGATCTCACGCGTACGTTGACTCACCGAATACGCAATTACTCCGTAAAGCCCAACAACCCCGAGCAACAACGCTACGGCCGCGAAACCGCCGACAAGCCACATCGACGAACGCCGCAAGTAAACTGTCGGCTACTCGTTGATTCTCGCCGTCATCGTTGTCATATATGAAACAGTGATCCGCGAATCGATCCGATGTATGGCGTCGGCAAGTGCCGGCATGACCGACTGCTCCGCCTGAGACGTCCGAGCCACGACCCAATAAGTAATATCAGGCTGTTGATTGAGTGAGTAGTAATAGGCCGGCCAAATCTCCGACTCCAACGGCCCTTCTCTGATGTCGTCGACGATTCCGACGATCTCCTTGATCGATTTGGGAGTCAGTTGGGTATCACCGAATCGTTGTCCAACCGGATCCTCACCCGGAAAATACTTCTTCGCCAGAGTTTGGTTGATGACAACTACCTGCGGCTTACTCTGATCCTCCGCGTCCGTAAACATTCGACCTCGCAGAAGATTCGCTTGCAGGGTGGTGAAATAGTCGGAACTCACGCCTCGCTGATTTACTTCATTGTGCTCACCGCCGTAAGCACGGCCCACAAATCTGATCCAGTCTGTATTGCCATTAAAATTCACCGGCAACGTATCGGCTAAAGCCACCGAGCTAACACCGGGCAAGGTCCTGATCTCAGCAACGAGTTTGCGCTGGAGCGCGACGGCTTGCGGGTCTTCACCATAAGTAGAGAGTGGGGCTCTAAGTCGCATCGTGACCAGATTCCGCGTTTCAAAATTCGTATCCACTTGCAGCAAGCGATGGAAACTCTTGGCGAGAAGGCCTGCGCCAACCAGCAACACCATCGCAGTCGTGAGTTCGAGGATCACGAGCTTGGATCCGATCCGCGTCCAGGCTTTACCGGCACTGCCACGAGCACCTTCCGCCATGCCTTCTCTTACATCCAACGTCGAAAGGCGAAGCGCAGGACTGAGTGAGAAGAGTGCGGTCGCAAATCCAGCGAGCACGAGTGCAAACATGAGCACACGAGGATTCAATCCGAGATCGTCGAAGTACGGCATTCCCACCATCATGTCTTTGGGGATGAGCCCACTCAGGATCTGCATGGCCCAGTAAGAGCTAACAAGTCCAGCTATAGTTCCAACAGCAACGATCACCAGACCTTCAATTACAAACTGACGAATCAAGCGAGTCCTGGTTGCACCAAGAGCGCGTCGCACGGACAACTCGCGTCGACGCGTTTCCGAACGCACGAGCAAGAGGCTGGCGACGTTGATGCACGCGATTAGAAGCAACAAACCAACGCCGCCGAGCAGCAACAGCAGGATCGGTTTAACGTCGCCGACAATTATTTCTGATAACGGCGCGACCGTTGCGCCCTGGTCTCGATTTGAATCCGGGTACTGGGCTTCGAGGTCTTTCGCGATGCGTTTGAGATCAGCAAGCGCTGCTTCTGCGGATACTCCTTCTTTAAGACGTGCTAATCCGTTCAGATAGTGACAACTCCGTCTCGCGTCGCAGGTACCGGCGAGGTGCAGCGCGGGGTGCAGAGTGGTCCAAAATTCGGCATTCTCGAGTGGCGCAAAATGAAAGTTCTGCGGTAGCACTCCGATGATTGTGTAGGGTACTTCGTATAAGGTCACCGGCTGCCCGATGATGTCCGGTTTACCGCCAAAACGCTTTTGCCATGATGCATAGCTGAGAATCACCGTCTGCGGCGCTTCGGGCAAATCTTCGCCCTGGTAAAAATCGCGGCCGAGTACGGGAGTGACACCTAGCGTACGAAAGAAGCCATCACTGGTGCGGGCGCCCGGGACCATTTCCGCGCCTGCGGGTGTGGCGATGGCAAAGCCGCGTGGACCATAGACGTCCATCGAGTCGAAAACGCGGTTCTGTTTCTTCCAGTCGAGATAGTCGAAATATGAGATTGCCGCGTGTGGAATATCCCGATTCGACTCCGTCACAAAGAGAAGACGCGAAGGATTCTGGTATGGCAATGGTTTAATGAGTGCGGCGTCAACGAAAGCAAAGATCGCGACGCTGGCGCCGATGCCAAGGGCTATCATCGTGGTGGCTGTGATCGTGAACGCCGGATTCTTGCGAAGCTGTCTGAGCGTGAAGCGCAGATCCTGGACGAGGCTTTCGAGAAATGGAATCGTGGCGCGATCGCGGTAAGCTTCTTTTGTTTGGTCGAGGCCACCCAGTTTCATTAAAGCATCACGCCGTGCATCCTGCGGCGACATCCCGGCGCGGATGTTGTCGTCGATATGCATTTGCAGATGGCTCTCGAGCTCGTCGGCGAAGTCATCATTTTTGGAGAACAGTCCTTTAAGTCTCAACAGCAGGGCGCGAAGTTTTCTCATGAGTGCTCCTCCTGGGGCGCGAAGAAGCGTGCGACGATGGCGGTGGTCTGATTCCACTCTTTGGCTTCTCTTTCGAGCTGTTTGCGGCCCGAGCGTGTGAGTTTGTAGAACTTCGCCTTGCGGTTGTTTTCGGAAACACCCCATTCAGAGACGATCCAGCCCTCCTGCTCCAGCTTCAGGAGCGATGGGTACAGGGTGCCGTAATTTAGCGAGAGCAAATCTCCACTGGTCTGCTCGATCCGCCGGGCAATGCCGTATCCATGGAGCGGCCCAAGCGCATCGAGCGTCTTGAGAATCATCAGCGCCAGCGTCCCCTGCCAGATCTCAGTCTTAGCCGTCATGCAACCCTCCTATGGCTTCACCATAGGACTATAACGCGGTTCGTATGGGGAGACAAGAGGAAGGAGGGCATCTCAGGCTGCACAGCACTTCTCGTTGACAGTCAAAGACTACTTTGAGAATATGCATCAAAATCTCAGAAAGGTTCTTCATCCTCATCATGTGGAACAATACCGACACTCCTCTCGCTTATTTGATTACCTTTCGCAGCTACGGTACGTGGTTACATGGCGACGAGCGTGGCTCCATCGATCGCTTTAACAATAGCTATGGTGGCCCATACCTGCCTCCAAATACAGCTTGGCTGCGCCACAATCGCAAGCAACTAAAGAGGCCTCCATTTACTCTCGGAGCAAGAGCGAGAAGATCGGTCGAGAAAGCGGTCCGCGAGACGTGTAGCATTCGAAGATGGAACTTTCAGGCTTTCAATGTGCGAACGAACCATGTACATATTGTTGTGACAGCCAATAGCAAACCGGCACAGGTACTAAATACCTTTAAAGCAAACGCGACCAGGCAACTAAGGAATGATCAATTATGGCAGTATCCGTTTAGTCCATGGGCCGACCGAGGAAGCAAGATAAAATTGTGGAATGAACGAAGTGTGGCTAATGCGATCGATTATGTGCTGCACGGTCAAGGTAATGACTTACCCGATTTTGAGGATTGACGTCGATGCGTACCTCACGAACCGACGGATCTACGGCCACAACGGGAGTGTAACGACCGTTGTTGGACACAGTCAGTACCGCCCGCGGTAGCGGGTGGGTCAGTCCTCATGCTCCATGGATCATCAGTAATCTCGCAAGCTGATCGGTGACCCACCCGCTACCGCGGGCGGTACTGACTGTATCCAAGCCAGACTCTCGGGCTGGTAGTCTCTGACGTGATTGCCGCCCGCAACTACTCGTACCGCAGCGCCACGAGTGGATCGACCTTCGCGGCGCGGCGGGCGGGCAACCAACACGCAAGCAGGGCGACGAGCGCCAGGAGCAGGGCGATTACGATCAGGGTCAGCGGATCGCTCATCGTCACTCCGTAGAGTTGTTGCTTCATTCGTTGCTGCCACGTGTCTGGTCCAAAATATTTACTGTTCAGCAAACGCACCAACGCATAACCAACCAGCGCACTAATCGATAGCCCTACGAGCACCAGCCTCATGCCTTGCCAGACCACCATCGAGATCACATTCCACACCTGCGCGCCAAACGCCATGCGCACCCCGATCTCCTGAGTCCGCTGGCTGACGGAGTAAGCGAGCACGCCAAAGAGTCCGATGCCCGCGAGTACCAGCGCGAGAGCGCCGAAGAAACTAAACAAACGCGCATACGTTCGTTCCTGTGCAAGTGTCTTTTCCGATCGGGCAGACTGCGTGCCGACCTCAGTGACCGGCAGATTGTTATCCAAATCCCGCACAACCTCGCGTACTTGAGCAGTCAACGCGGTCGGATCGTTCACTGTTCGCAACGCGAAGTTCATCACACCAATCTCCGTAGCTTCCTGTCGCCACGGTGTGTAGAGAAGCGGCTCAATCTCCTTGCGCTGGCTTTGATACTTCGTGTCTGCAACTACCCCGACAATCTCGACCAAACGCTTCTGGTAGTTGAAGGTGACACGCTTGCCGAGAATTTCTTCATTTGGAAAGAACTGCTTTTGAAACGTTTGACTGGCGATTGCTACCGCCGGCGCATGACCGTCATCCTGCGCTGTAAACTCGCGCCCACGCAACAATGGAATTTCCATCGTCTTAAAATAGTTTTCGCGAATTACCTGCAGCATCGTGTCGTGCTCAGGCGCAGTGCCTTCAACTTCACCAGGCAAGAGAAAATCGAAAAACCAGTTCTCATGCGCGATTAGTTGGACCTTTCCAAACGTTGCGGAACGCACGCCGGGCAAATGGTCAAAACGATCGAACAGCTGCTGGTAAAGGCGCAACAGTTGTTCGTCCTTGTAACCATTGAGTTCAGGCTGTACTGCAAAGACAAGCAGGTTTTCCTGGTTGAAGCCGAGGTTGACTCGTTGAAGATTGTAGAGTGTCCGAATGAACAAGCCGGCGCCGACCAATAACAGCGATGAGACTGCTACCTGTACGACCAACAATCCCTTGCTCAAACGCGACATGCCGCCCGTTGTACGTCCGCTCTGCTTCAGCGTTGAATTCAAGTCGAGACTTGTCGCTCGCCAGGCCGGAGCCAGACCAAACAGAAGACCCGTTAGCAGTGATAATGCCAACGTGAAGCCGAGCACACGCCAGTTCAGAGTGAGCTCGACCCCACTCGGTAACAGTCCATTGTTGTCGTCAGTGAATGCGCTCAGCGCACCCTTGAACCAGAATGCGAAGAGCACTCCAACGATGCCGCCAAGGGTCGCGAGCAGTAAACTCTCAGTCAGCAGTTGCCGAATCAACCGCCAGCGGCCTGCACCTACAGCGAGCCGGATCTTGATCTCGGGACCACGTACCGCTGCGCGAGCCAGAAGTAGATTCGCCAGGTTGACACATGCAATCAACAGGACGAGGGCGACGACGATGAAGAGCCCATAGATCGTCGGTGCATACGACTTTCGCCGGTCCAACATTCCGCGATCGCCCGCTTCGACGATCAATCGCGGATAATCTTTTGGTTCGATTTGTGCCGGTTGATTAGCCTTGCGAGGCGGAGGCATAGCGGCGAGGGCTGAAGTTTGAAAAGCAGTGTTCAGACTCTCGCGCGCTTGTTCCTGAGTCGCTCCAGGTTTGAGCCTGCCCATCACATTCAACCACCACACGCCCGGTTCTGACGTTGTTCCGAGGCGTGACTGTTCGCCTCGCAACTGTGGCTCGAGCGCCAATGGAATTGTGACGTCGGGGTGATAGCCAACCTGAAGCGTGCCGTTGAATGCGGGCGGCGTGACACCGATGATGGTGTATGAGTGTTGATTGAGACTGAGCTGTTGACCAATAACAAACGGGTTGCCGGCAAATCGCTCTTCCCAGAACTGGTTGCTCAGCATCACAACCGGCGCCGCGTTCTGCTTATCGTCGTCTACAGTTATCATTCGCCCCACAATCGGATTCACGCGCAAACCTTGATAGTAGTTACCCGAGACAGCCTGGCCGTTGATAACTTCCGGTTCGTTACCGACTCTGGCGGTTATGTCCGAGACTGGAGCGAACGCAAATAGATCACTCAGCGGACTTTCTGTCGATCCGGCTTGTGTCTTTTGCATCTCCTGAAAGACGTCGTAACGAAAGAGGGAAAGACCTCTTTCACCCGGTGCTATATCGACATTCGAAGTGCCACTCATGCCGCTGGTTCTGAACGGCCGTCCCGACTTCCACTCAAAGATCACTAGCTGTTCCGGATGCTGGACCGGCAAAGTCTTTAAGAGCACTGCGTCGACGACACTGAACAGCGCAGTGTTTGCGCCGATACCCAATGCCAGCGAGAGAATTGCGACTGCAGTCATGCCCGGACTGCGTCGCAGCATGCGGAGTCCGTAACGCAGATCGCGGAAGAAGGTTTCGATCCATGGAAGCGTGCGACTATCGCGGTAAGTTTCCTTGAGCTGGTCTACGCCGCCGAATTTTCGCAGCGCTACGTAACGCGCCTCTTCCGGGCTCATTCCCTGGCGTACGAGGTCGTCGATCTGCATCTCGAGATGCGACTGCATTTCAGCAGACATTTCGTCTTCGAGTTTTGATTTCAGAAACAGTCCACGCAGTCTCGACCAGAAGATAAATAATCGAGTCATGGTTTATTTCTCCGCGGGGTTGAGAAAACGAGTCACGATTGCGGACGTGCGCTCCCATTCTTCTTCTTCCTTAGCCAACTGTTTCTTTCCGGCGGGAGTTATCGAATAGTACTTGGCACTGCGATTATTCTCAGACGTGCCCCACTTCGTTTTGATCCAGCGCATCTGCTCGAGTTTCAGGAGAGCGGGATAGATCGTGCCCTGGTTGAGCTCGAGCAGGTCGCCGCTCACCTGTTCGATGCGACGCGCAATACCGTATCCGTGTAGCGGTCCGAGTGTATCGAGTGTTTTGAGTATGAGAAGGTTGAGCGTGCCGGGTAAGACTTCGTGCTTGCTGTCCCTGACCATGAAAACAGTTAAGCCTCCTGTTGATAATCAACAGGAGGCTACTCTCTACTCGTGTAGGTTGTCAACAGGTCGGTAACTTACGACTTCTTCTTTCGATCGCGAGGATACTCTGGGTGAACACACCGACTATCAGCTGAACTGCCGTCCCGGCCAATAACAGAAAGGCAGCCGCCATTGCCGGCATACCACATGTTGCACGACCGCTGGGGTTCGCTCTCTGGAATTCTGCGATCATCAATAACCGTGTAAACCAAAAAAAGAAAACGGCCGGAGCCAGGGCTGCGGCGATTGCAGCTACCCATCGAGGAACCCGGCTGAGTCTGAAATAGAGAAGAATTCCAAGCAGTTGTGGAAAGACGAGGATGCCGGCCAGCACTAAGAGTCTCCACACGATGAGCAAGGTCTCCATAATTTAACCTCGGCGGCATATTGAACCACAGATTGGACCGATTCTAAAAACAAATCTGTGTAATCTGTGGATACACACATGCTATAAGTGAGACCGTATGACTGACACTTGGCAAGATCTGCGTTACGCGTGGCGAACGCTTTTGAGAAGTCGCAGCTTCGTCTTCATAACAACACTCATGCTGGCGCTGGGGATCGGCGCCAATACCGCGATTTTCAGTATCGTCCTGACAGTGCTGATCCGCCCGCTGCCGTATGCTGATTCGGAGCGAGTCGTTTGGTTATCCAATCGCAACGCAACACTGGGGGTCAATGGCGCCTTTCTTAATCCCGCCGACATTCTCGATTTTCGAGAGCAGAGTCAGAGTTTCGATAAGATTGCCGCGTGGGGAACGCTTCCAGTCAATCTATATGGCGCCAAGTCTCCCGAACGCGTCGAAGGCATCTACGTCACACCTAACTTCTTTCGCACCCTCGGCGTACGGCCTCAACTGGGTAGAGACTTCGCCGATAACGAACCCGAAACCAGCGTCATCATCAGTCACGGATTATGGCTGCGGCAGTTTGGCGGTGACCAAAGTGTCATCGGAAAAAAGATCACGTTCGGCTTAAACAGTGACGAGACCGACGTCATAGTTGGCGTTCTTCCCGCGGAAAGCAATTTTCCAGCGCGCGTGGATGTGTTCACCGTAACCGAGATCACCCGACAGAATTCCGACTACCGGGGCGGCACACATAATTGTCGCACCATCGGACGACTCAAACCCGGCATCACGCTCGAACACGCCCAGGCTGAAATGAACACCTTGACGCAGCGACAGGCGGAACTCTATCCCGACACCAACAAGGATTGGCAGGTGCAGGTTGAGCCACTGCGCGATTACCTGTTCGGTAACTCGCGCGCCGCGTTGTTGCTGTTGTTTGGCGCAGTTGCGATCGTCCTCGTGATCGCGTGCGCGAATGTCGCGAACCTGCAACTCGGACGTGTTCACAATAGACATCGAGAATTGGCAGTCCGCCTCGCACTCGGCGCGGGACGGTTCCGCATCGTGCGGCAATTTCTGATTGAAAACCTGTTGCTTTCTATTTTGGGCGGGACCGCCGGCGTGTTCGTTGCCGCAGCGTGTCTCGCCGCCGTCCGGACGCTCGGCCCTGAATCAATACCGCGACTCGCGGAATCAGCCTTGAGCATGCCGGCGTTCGGTTTTGCTTTTGCAATTTCAGGTCTCAGCACGATCATGTTTGGGTTGTTTCCCGCGTTCCAGGCTTCGCAACTCGAACTTAACGAGGCGCTCAAAAACTCTCAGAGCCGTGGATCTACTCCGCGACGGTCCAACAGAGTTCGTCGCACTCTTGTCGTCGCGCAGATTGCGTTGGCACTCGTTCTCTTAACCGGCGCGGGCCTCGTCGTAAAGAGCTTCTGGCGCTTACAAGCCGTCGATGCGGGAATCAGGAGCGACCACCTTTTGACTGCGGGACTGTCGTTGAGTTTTGGCGACTATCCGAACAGTTCGAAGCGCATGCAGCTTTTCCACCAGGCACTGGACACTCTCAGCACCTTGCCTGGTGTGACTTCGGTTGGCGCGATATCGCACCTGCCGCTTGGTGGCCGCACGATGAAGCAGTCGTTCTGGATCGCCGGCGAAACGACGGGGAAGAAGCCCGATGAGAGAGTTGCCGATTACCGTGTTGTGTCGCCTTCTTTCTTCGGGACGGCTGGTGTGCAACTGAAGAAGGGACGTTTGTTCGACGACCGCGATCGAGACAGCACGCCGCAGGTGTTTGTAGTCAATGAGGCGTTTGCGCGGACCTACCTTACCGGACGAGAACCTGTTGGTATTCGACTCGACGGAGATAACAAGTTCGTGAAAGGCGAGATTGTCGGCGTAGTCGCCAGTATCAAACACAGAAGTCTCGAGCTTGATGCCGAACCGGCGCTTTACGTGTCGTATCAGCAGTCTGCGACGTTTCCGATCATGAACTTCGTAGTGAAGACGAACTCTGATTCGTCTTCATTGATCATTCCGGTCCAGCAACGTCTGCAGGCGCTTGACTCACGCGGTGTCGTATTCAACGTTAGGCCATTCGATCAGTTCGTCGCGGATGCCGTCGCGCCGAGACGCTTCAACCTGTGGCTCTTTACAGCGTTCGGATTTCTGGCTGCGTTGTTAGCTGCGGCGGGAATCTATGCGACGATGAATTTCGCAGTCGTCCAGCGTCACAGAGAAATCGGGATTCGGATGGCGTTGGGCGCACAGAAGCGTGCGGTGATGAAGTTGATTCTGGGCGAAGGGGCGATCCTCGTCACTGCCGGACTCGTAATCGGGTTTTCGGCGTCGTTGGCGCTGAATCAGTTGATGAAGTCTCTGTTGTTTGCGGTAAGCACGACCGATCCGTTGATCTACTTCTCCATGGCAACCCTTGTCATCACGATCGCGCTCATCGCCTCCAGCATCCCTGCGCGCCGCGCAACAAAAATCGATCCCATTCAAACCCTGCGCACCGATTGAACATCTTCGAATGTCGTCGTCTGCAAGAAAATTGTGAGGAACCGTTCTGTTAGCGGCATCAAGAACCGGAGTTTTGAATGAAATCACTATGTCTAGTAATTTTGCTTCTCTCCCCTTTCCTTCGGATCTTAGAATTTCAAAAAGGCGCGACCGTGAATCCGGCTACGAGTGAATTCAAGTTGATAGTTCCCAAGGCCGGCTGGGAACAGATTTTCTTTGAGGCAATCAATGAACGCACCCGTATCGCGAACCTGCGAAGTCTGAGAGTTGCACTCCCAAAAGATGATCTGGAGTTGCGGGTCTGGAATGGTTTCGGTCTGACGGCGCTCGAGGGTTTCGTCTTGCAACGGCGCGGTGGGAAGTGGAGCGCTGTTCATTTAGAGGGCATTCATTCCGGATTGCCCAAACGGGAATATCAGAAACAACTGTCAGAACCTAAATCAGGTTGGGATAACGCCTGGCGTAAGTTGATGGAAATGGGAATCACAACCTTACCGGATGCCGAGGCTATCGGATGCAGCCCCAGCGTGCTTGACGGAATGAGCTACGTGGTCGAGCTGAACAATGAGCGCACCTACAGAACATACCTGTATGACAACCCCAGCTACGCGAAATGTGAGCAAGCCAAAAGAATTATTAGTATCGGAAACTTCATCGCCGCAGAGTTTGGAGTACCCGAGATGGCCACTCGCGATAAGTAAACTCCTCTTGGACACGACCTGCTGGCAAATCTCAATTTGAGAGCAAGAAACGGAGTGTCAGGGACGAAGAATTTTCGTATCTTGAGATTACGTATGTCGAGACCTGCGAGTATTAAGAGTATTGCGGAACGAGTTGACACAGTGGACTGGCAGCAGGTGTCCAGGGATCTCGATGCCGAGGGGAACGCCGTAGTCAAATATCTCCTCTCACCGGATGAATGTGACGAGGTTCGTACGCTGTATGACAGAGATGAGCTGTTCCGCAGCAGAGTGGTGATGGAGCGGCATGGGTTCGGAAGGGGAGAGTATCGCTACTTCAGATATCCGTTGCCGGATCTAATCACACACTTACGCAGAGAGATCTATCCTCACCTGATTAATATCGCGAATCGTTGGTACGACGCGATGGGAATACACGTAAGGTTTCCGGCTACGCACAAAGAATATCTTCGGCGTTGCCACGAGGCGGGCCAGGATAAACCAACACCACTGATCCTCAAGTACCGAACCGACGACTACAACTGTCTGCACCAGGATCTGTACGGCGAGCACGTCTTCCCGCTACAGGTCGCAGTCCTGTTGTCGGAACCTGAGAAAGACTTCACTGGCGGCGAGTTTGTTATGACTGAACAAAGACCACGTATGCAATCGCGACCGATGGTTGTGTCACTAAGAAAGGGCGATGGTGTCGTGTTTGCCGTTCATCAACGACCACTGAAGGGCAAGAAGAGTGTCTACCGCGTGAATCTTCGTCACGGCGTAAGTCGCATTCGTTCCGGAAGCCGGCACACACTCGGGATAATTTTTCACGACGCGAAATGAGGCAATCCACAGATTACACAGATTAAAATCTGTGTAATCTGTGGATGATGC
>DATNFX010000194.1:0-4111 GCA_035606195.1 Pyrinomonadaceae bacterium | reverse complement strand
GCAGTAAACAACTTCAGAAATATCTGTTGCGTTACGTCGTCAGCCACGGCGCGGTCACCGCCGGAAGAATAGACAGCGATGGAAAACACTTTGTCTTTGTAAGTTTCGAAGAGGAGTTGAAAGGCTGCGCGATCGCCCTGCTGGCACGCTTCGATTACTTGTCCGCTAATAAGCTGTTCAGCCATCACCATCATTGGGTTAGACGCAGATTAACGCGGATTGCTTCCAAAAAATGAAAAACCACGGATAACACGGATTTTATCCGTGAAATCCGTGGCTAAACTTGTGATTCGACTTAGCGCGTGACGCGGACCAGCATTTCCGTGCCGGACTCGATCTTCAGTTCCTTGCTGCCGTTTATAGCCAGCGAGCCCGCACCGCCGGCGCCACCGATGATCAAACCAATCGCTGCGCCTTTACCGCCGCCGGCAATACCGCCGACGATCGCGCCGACCGTCGCGCCAACTCCCGCGCGCTTAACTGTCTGCTTGGTCCTGCTACCAGATTCGACACCGCCTTCGTTATCGGCGCGTCCGGAACCTTCACCGTAAACACGGGTCACGTATCCGTGCAGCACGCCTCTGCGGCCGTCGCGCAACTCGACTGAGTCAAAAGCGAGATTCATGCTCGTCCGGCCTTTGATTTTTCCTGACTTCTGTATCGAGCTGATGTGACCATTGACTCTCGCTTCGTCGAAGCGGCTCGGATCGATCACAGTTGCCGTAAAGCGATCGCCGATGCGCGAGTCTTTGCTCGACAGCGTATCGTTGATTCGAACCTTTAGATCGGTGCCAACAGGAACCAGTGGGACCACTCTTTTGGTAGTGGTCCCTTTTTTCATACGCGGCTTTGTTTGCGCAATACTGATCGAAACCAGTCCTAAAACTACACTCAAAACCAACAATGTGCGAAAAACGTTTTTCATTTTGAGATCCTCCAAACTCTAGACAATTATCGGAGAGAACCGGCAACGCTGTCCGCTCCGGCCAACACTACGTCGTCATTTTCTTCGGGGAATGGCCGATTGCGATGAACAGTGCCGTCAGATTCAAAAATGTAAGCTGACGGCGCCTCACGCATAATGATGTCTTGCAGTCGCATTAAGCCATAAAGGAGGGCTTCAGGTCTTGGAGGACAACCGGGAATGTAAACGTCTACAGGGATGCATCGATCGACGCCCTGCATCGTCGAATATGAATCGAATGGTCCACCGGTGGAGGCACAGGCGCCCATCGCGATGGCCCATTTGGGTTCCGGCATCTGATCGTATACACGTCGCACGACCGGACCCATTTTCAACGTAACGGTTCCGGCGATGATGATCAGATCGCTTTGGCGTGGGCTGGGACGAAAGACTCCGGCGCCAAACCGATCGATGTCGAACCGGCCCGCACCGGTCGCGATCATCTCGATGGCGCAACACGCGAGACCGAACGTCATGGGCCACAGAGCCGACTTGCGCGCCCAGTTAACAACCGGCGCCGCGATGTCGACAGTTTTTGCGCCCACGGTGCGTCGAATCGAATTCATGATCGAATCGACGGTGGTTAGAACAAATCCTTCCTCGTGTTCAGCCATAAGTTATTGCCAATTGCAGATTTCCAATTGCCAATTTCTTAATACAATCGCCGCTACCAAAATTGGCAATCGGCAATTGGAAATCGGCAATCGTTTAGGCCCACTCAAGCGCGCCCTTCCGCCACGCGTAATAATACCCAACCACCAGAATCGCGATGAACACAAACATCTCGATCAGGGCAAATTTCGTAAATGAGAAATCGTCGCCCATGAAGATTATCGCCCAGGGCAGCAGAAAGATCGTCTCGACGTCAAAAATCAGAAACAACATCGCGACGATGTAGTAGCGCACAGTGAAACGTTCGTGAGCTTCGGTCGTCGGATCGATGCCGCACTCGTAAGGCCGCATCTTACTCTTTTCGTACTTAATCGGCCGCAGGAATCTGCCGAGAATGATCGGCAGGACCGGAAAGATCACGGCGACCACGAAAAAGATCATCACCGGCCAGTAAGCCGTTATCGGGCTGCCTACAGTTTGAGTTGTCGTCGTTGCCGCCTGAAGAAGAAGCATCGTTCCCTTGAGAGGAGAGCTTTTAATTGTAGCGATCGAAATAGTACGGGTCGCCCGAGAGTATTGTCAACGACCCTTTTCAGTCACCCGCTGTTCATATTGATGTAACTTCACAGTAAGCTCAATTTAAGATATCAGCCATATGCTGTACCGTCTTTTAAAGCTATCCAAATTTAACGGGGACCTGATACATGAAGCTGTCGATCAAAAATCGAGGAGGCTGTGCTGTGCTACGACTTAGCTCTCTAATCGTCCTGCTCTTATTTGTAATTAGTCCGGCTCTCGCGCAGGATATCGTCCGGACTCCCGCAGAAATCTCGGAACCGAACGTCGCGGAGCGAGTCCGTCAACTGGAAAGCGAACTTGAGCGCCAGAATACCAAGCTCGACCAGTTGCAAAAGTCGCTCATGGAACAGCAGGCGACCATCCAGGCGCTGCTGGACAAACTTTCCGCGCAAACAACTCCGGCAGCAACAACCGCGAAAGTAACGGAAACGCCGGCAACAGTCACGGCGCATTCAGATGCTGCACCCGGTCAGCCACAAACCCCAACCGTCGAACAACGACTTGCAAAAGTCGAGGGTCAGGCCGCGAAGATTGGACCAATACGCTTCAGCGGTGACTTTCGCCTGCGATGGGACGGCATTTTTCGCAGCGCGACTCAGCCGCCCGATCCGCCGCTGGAACACGTGCAGAACTCTCGCGCCAGGTATCGTCTGCGGCTCAACCTCGATACCGATCTTTATCCGAATCTGAGTTTTCACGGCCAGCTTGCAACCGGACCTCTCAACAACCAGCTTTCAACCAATCAGGATTTCACTTCCATCACTGCGCGCGCGCCGTTTTCGCTCAGTGAAGCGTGGATTGAGTATCGACCTACTAAGGAAATCCAGCTCCAGGGCGGTCGCGTGCTGGACATCTTTGCGGATAACTCGAGATTTCTCTTTGACGACGACCTACGCTTCAACGGCTTCAATGAAAAATACACGCACACGTTCAAACCGAACGGAGCCTATCTCTCGAGTCTGGAATTCCGGGCTGGCCAGTACATTCTTTCCACTCCAAACGTCGCCGTGATCGCACCCAACAGTCCGCTCGCTCGCGCGGGTGAGATTGTGGGAACTGCGGGACGATCGGCGCGGCTTTTCCACCAGGGAATTCTCGCGAATCAAACATTCAACAAGCGATGGAGCAGCCAGTTCGGCGGCGACATCCAGCTTTACGATCATCCGAACCAGATACAGCTCGCTTCGACGCAGGACGGTCTCGTGCTGCTGGTCCAACCCGGGTTGGGAATCGCACTGTCAGGACCGCTTCCCGGCACCGGCAACGCGACGACAACTCCCGGCGGCGTGATGTACACAGCGCCGGGTTTCCAGGTCGCACGACTCACGTACCGGTTGAACTACGCCGGATTCACACACGGCGAGCATGCTTTCCCCGTCACGTTCAATGTGCAAGTCGCGCGTAATGTGGCTACGAGTTTGAACGAACGCGACGCAATGCTCGCGGCATTACAGGTGGGCAGGATCACGAAACGAGGCGACACGTCGTTTCTTTACGTCTTCGCCATCAAGGGAGCGAACTCTTTGATCTCGCAGGTGACGGACGACGATCTCGGAACAAACACTGGAGTAAACATCCGCACCAGTCATTTCCGATTCGAGTATGGGATCAACCGGAAGGTGACTTTCCAGAGTCTGTTCTTTATTCAGGATTCGTTGCGGCGCAGTGGCCAGTATCCGAATTTCTTCGTCCCACTCGGGGACTTCGCGCCACGAACCTTTCGCGCGCAGCAACAGCTAGTATTCAATTTCTGATTATTAGCCACAAAAAGGCACAAAAAGCACAAAGGATCTATTTTGTGCCTTTTGTGCGTTATGTGTCTTTTGTGGCTTTATTTCAGAATTTTTTCGGTCAGCGATTTGATGCGTGAATCTTTTGGTGGCGGAGCGTGATTGATGTTGCAGTGGCCGGTCGGTTCGCTGCCGCGCGGGTAAGTCACGCGAGTTCGCACAGGAC
>DATNFX010000193.1:0-5532 GCA_035606195.1 Pyrinomonadaceae bacterium | reverse complement strand
TGGTCTCAGCTCTGACGTGCCTTTTCGCGAAGACGGCAATCTCGTGATGGGCGCCACGACCAAAGGTCGCTGGAGTTACGCATGTTCGAAGGCCATCGATGAGTTTCTCGCCCTCGCTTACTGGCGCGAGAAGAAGCTGCCGACGATTGTCGTCCGGCTCTTCAACACGGTCGGCCCGCGCCAGACTGGCCAGTACGGCATGGTCATTCCGACGTTTGTGAAACAGGCACTTGCGGGCAGACCGATCACGGTTTATGGCGACGGCAAACAGAGCCGTTGTTTCGGTTACGTCGGCGACATTGTGGGAGCGCTGGTGAAGCTGATGGAACATCCGGACGCGATTGGCAACGTCTTCAACATCGGTTCCAACGTCGAGATCTCGATTCTCGAGCTTGCCGAGCGAGTCAAACAGATCACGAAATCCGATTCCGAGATCGTCTTTGTGCCGTACGATCAGGCTTACGAAGAGGGATTTGAGGACATGCCGCGGCGCGTTCCTGACATTTCGAAAGTGAGTGAGTTTGTCGGCTTCAGTCCTGAGATGAGTCTCGATGGGATCCTCGAAAGAGTGGTCGACTACCAGATCGGCCGCCGTAAATAGTATCCACAGATTTCACAGATTGCTCAGATTAGCTCTTCTGAGTAATCTGTGAAATCTGTGGATGCAAACCCTTATGCCTTTTAGCCCGCGCACGCTGCTGGCAGTTGCCGCATCATTTTGTTTAGCACTCATACTGACGCCGCTGGTGCGTGCGTTCGCCCGTCGCTTCGGCTTTATTGCCAAACCCAAAATCGATCGCTGGCACAAGAAACCGACGGCGATGCTGGGCGGTATTGCGATCTGGCTTACGGTCATCATTATTTCGCTCGCCTTCTCGCTCAAAATCACTTACGGAAGAGAGATCCTGCTGGCGAGCACTTTCCTGTTTCTCGTCGGCCTCGTCGACGACCTGATACACATCAAGCCTTACCAGAAACTGATTGGGCAGATTCTCGGCTCGGCGTTTGTCGTTTACTACGGTTTGTCGCTGCCATGGACTGGTTCTCTCCTCATCAACATGGCGCTCGCCATCTTCTGGCTGATCGGCATCACTAACGCTATCAACCTGCTCGACAACATGGACGGGCTCGCGTCGGGCATCGCCGTGATTGCTGCCGGGTTTCTGGCGTTGAGCTTTGGTAACAGCGGTCAATACACAGAGGCTCTGATCTCGCTGATCTTCGCCGGCGCGCTGCTTGGTTTTCTCGTCTACAACTCGAATCCAGCGTCGATCTTCATGGGCGACTGCGGGTCGATGTTTGTCGGTTTCTTCCTCGCCAGTTCGTCGCTGATCAATGTGAGCGGCGGCCGATCGAGAAGTCTTTTCCCCGTGCTGGCAGTGCCGATTCTGGTTCTGTTTATTCCCATCTTCGACACGACGTTCGTCACCGTGTTGCGCAAACTTTCAGGACGCGCGGCATCGCAGGGTGGTCGCGATCACACATCGCATCGACTCGTCGCGCTGGGAATGTCTGAGCGAAACGCGGTTTTGATGCTCTATGGTTTTGCGGCGCTCTCAGGCGTGCTTGCGATCCTGGTGCAACGCGCGCGATTGGATGTGAGCCTCGCGGCGATCGCGGGATTCACGATCGTGCTCACGCTCGTCGGCGTCTATCTCGCAGGCGTGAAGGTTTACGACGAGACCGACGAGGTGATGGCGCTCAAAGAGAAGCCACTCTACGCGTTTCTCGTCGATGTTTCTTACAAGCGCCGCATCTTTGAAGTGCTGCTGGATGTGGTGCTGATCATTTTGTCGTACTGGGCGTCGTATGCGATCCGTTTTCCGCCGGACAGTCCTGCGTGGGCGCTGTTTATTCGCACATTGCCGGTGCTCGTGTTCGTCAAGATGTCCGTGTTTCTCGTGATGGGAGTTTACCGCGGACTCTGGCGCTACACCGGCATGAGCGATTTCATCGTGTTTGCAAAGGCGGTGGTGCTGAGCTCGGTCACGAGTTTGACTCTGATACTGTTTCTGTTTCGTTTTGAAGGTTTCTCGCGCAAGGTTTTTGTCATAGACGCGTTGCTGATGTTCCTGTTCCTGGCCTGTAGTCGCATGGCGTTCAGGTTATTCAGGCAACTGCTGCCGGTGGTCGCTAAGCAGGATGGACGTCGCGTGTTGATCTACGGTGCGGGTGATGCGGGCGAGCTGTTGTTGCGAGAGCTGCGAAATAATCGCGAGCTGCAACTCTCGCCGATTGGATTTCTGGATGACGATCCAGCGAAGAGTGGGAAAGTGATTCACGGGCTGCGCGTGTTTGGCGGAAATGGAGATCTCAGCACGGTGTGTTCACAACACGAGGTTGAGGAGGTGGTCATTTCGAGCGCGAAGATGACCGAGGAACGTGTTCAGGAGGTACTGCGAATCTGCTCGGAAAAGCAGATCGTCGTGAAGCGTATGCGGATCATGATGGAGGAGTTGTCGTCTGGAGATCACGGATTTTATTCACGCAAAGCGGCAAAGTCTCAGGGTTGAGTTTGAGAAAGGTCAGCTTGCCTCAGAGTAGGGGATCGCACTTGGACGGGGTCAGTACAGGGAGCGGTAGCGACCTGGTCAGCCATGGGAGTCAAATGCTGATCACTGACCAGGCCGCTACCGCTCCCTGTACTGACCCCGTCCAAGTCGGAGTGAGATGGCTCAGGAAGTAGTTAACATCAACGTTCGAAAAGTGCCGGTTAGGATTCTGCTGATCCTGTTGCTGCTGGGCGCAGGATTCTGGTCGTACTACGTCGTGCGCTGGTATATCGGTAATACACTCGCGGAGTATTTCAGTCCTACTGATAGCACGATCCAGGTCGCGCACATGGCCGAGTCGATGGCCCCAAACGATCCGCTAACTCACTGGCGGATCGCCCAGGTTTCACAGAAAACGCTGCCGCTCGACAAACAGGCTGCCACGATCGCCGAATACGAGAAAGCGGTGAGCTTGTCGCCTTACGACTATCGTTTCTGGATGTCGTTGGGAACGGCTCACGAACAATCCGGCGATCCGGTCAAGGCCGAACTCGCGCTCAAACAAGCCGTCGCACTCGCCCCGTCTTACGCTTACCCACACTGGTTTCTCGGCAATCTCTATTTGCGAAACGCGCGCTACAACGAAGCGTTTGCCGAGTTGCGTCGTGCTGCTGAAGCCGATCCTGACCTGTTGTCACAACTCTTCAATCTCAGTTGGGAGATCTACAGCGCCGATCCGGAAGCATTGAAAAACTCAGTCGGTCAAAATTCAGAAGTGAAGGCGAAGTTCGCACTCTACCTGCTCACGCAGAAGCGCTTCGAAGACGGCATGCGTTTGTGGAACGGGCTCACCAGTGACGAGAAGAAAGCAAACAAGGAAACAGCGGAGTCGATCGTAACCACGCTGAAAAACGAGTCGAAGTTTCACGATGCGCTCCAGGTTTGGAACGACTTCGCAAGTGAGAGGTTTCGACCGGAAATGGGGAGCATCTTCGACGGCAGTTTCGAAGAACCGATCGCCTATGCGCTCGACACTGTCTTTGGCTGGCAGGTTAAAAACATCCCTCAGATGCAGATCGCGCTCGATCCGAACAAGAGCCACAGTGGCTCACGCAGTCTGCGACTGTTCTTCCAGGTTCGCTCCAATATCGAAGGCATAAATGTCTCGCAGCTTGTTCCGGTGCAGGCGGGAACTGAGTACGACTTCGAGTGCTATGTAGCTACTGACAAACTCGAGACGGGCAGCGCGCCGGTGGTTCAGATTGTCGACGCGAACACGAGCCAGAACTTGTTTGATTCGTCACAGGCGCCGGGCGGCACGAATGATTGGACGCGAATCAACGCCTCATTCAAAACCTCAGACAAAACTGAAGCGATAATAGTCAAGATTATTCGTGGCCCTTGCGGCGAGGACGTTCCGGTGTGTCCGATTTATGGTTCCGTTTGGTATGACGACTTCTCTCTCAAACGAAGAAACTAGCGTGATCATTGCCGAGAGCGCGCCGCAGGAGCTGGAAAAGAGCTCTTCGGAACGCGGCGTCTATCGCATCCGGCACACGCTCGCGAGTCGCTTCGCGTTTCTCGTGATCTGCGTCACGATTGTGATTTCAGCCCTCGCCTACGGCACGGTTCACTACTGGGCTCTAGCTCTTTTCAACATTGGTAGTGTGACGATCCTGCTGCTTTGGGTCCTGGATGCGTGGACGCTCGGAAGTCTCCGTGTGAACCGTAATATTCTGCAACTGCCTTTGATCGGACTGATAGTGCTGGGTCTGGTTCAATTGCTGCCGCTGCGTGCGGTCACTTCCGGCGGCGCCACCGACCTCGCGCTCGCAAACAGTCTTACGCTCGATCCGAACTCAACCCGGTTGGTTTTGGTCCAACTGGCGGGGTTGCTGATCTATTTTGCCGCCACGCTCGTGTTTACCGACACGCCTCATCGCCTGCGCGTGCTCGTGCGTACGATCATGGTCTTTGGTTTCCTGCTGGCGATCTTTGGATTAACGCAGTCGTTCACCAGCCCCACGAAGGTTTACTGGATACGCGAACTAAACCAGAGCACTGCGTTTGGGCCCTTCATCAATCGCCATCACTTTGCCGGTTACATGGAACTGACGATCGCTTTGCCGTTGGGTTTGCTTTTTTCCGGCGCGGTCGAAAAAGAGAAGCGGATCATCTATCTGTTCATTGCGGGACTGATGGGAGTTGCGCTCGTGATGACGGCTTCGCGCGGCGGCATTATCAGTCTTGTGGCTGAGATCCTGTTCCTCGTCGTCGTGACGGCGATTTGGAGAAAGCCGAGCGAGAGACGACGACGAGTGAAGAAATACCACCGGCTCAAGCGCGTTGCCGGGCGTCTTGGCATGGCCGGCGCATTGCTCTTCGGACTTTTATTGGGCGTGATTTTGCTGGGCGGGGAATTCTCGATCAATCGTTTCATCGACAGTGTGAACACCGACGATCCGACCACTGGTCGTGCACACTTTTGGGCGGTGACGGTCGACATCATCAAGGCGCATCCGTTTCTGGGCACGGGGCTGGGCGCCTTTGGTGTGATTTACACGCGTTACGATTCACGCAATGGTCTGTACCGGCTCGAGCAGGCACACAACGATTACCTGCAGATATTTTCTGATGCCGGAATCGTAGGCGCGGCACTCGCGCTGTGTTTCGTCCTGCTGCTGTTTTATAAAGGATTCTCGCGCGCTCGTTCGCGAGATGATTTTAGACGCGGAGTTGCGATCGCAGCGCTGAGCGGATGTTTTGCTGTACTCGTGCACAGCTTTTTCGATTTCACCTTGCACACGACTTCGAATGCGCTCTTGTTTCTGGTGCTGGCTGCAATCGCGACGATGAATGGTCGCGTCGAAGATGCACCGCGCCAGCGGCGAAAACGATCTTCATCCACAGATTCCGCAGATTCTTCCCCTGTAGTATGATCCGCTAATCCTATGGCCTCGGCAACTAAAGCCAAAAGCAAAGACGATGCACTTTCAACGGAAGCTTCTTCGGTTCCAGGATTAATTCTCGCGGCCGTCTT
>DATNFX010000192.1:0-7472 GCA_035606195.1 Pyrinomonadaceae bacterium | reverse complement strand
TGACGAAGTATCGTGTCGAGCACAGGCAGATGAAAGGTTGCGAACCGCGTGACATTCTCGATCGCGCCACAGACATTTGCCGGTTCGAAGGCAAGAACACGCAACTTACACCGCACATCGTCGACATCGCCTGGCGCAATTACTTCGGAACATCGCACTCGTTCGCGCCCGTGCAGACGCAGGAAACCATGATCGAGCGAACGCTTGCCGATCCTCTCGAACTGTAACCACGGATGAAACAGATCGTGAAGAACGATTTAAACAGATCACTCAGAAATCCGTTTTATCTGTGGCTACTCCTCGTGCTCGTGTGTGCGAGCACTGCCGCTGCTCAAACGACGCAGGTTAAACTCAAGCTTGCCGACGGTTCTTACATGACCGTCGATGACGCGTGGGAATCGCCGCAGGGAATTTGGTACCGCCAGGGTGGACTCAGTCACCTGCTGGCAAAAGAAAAGGTCAAGAAGATCGAGCGAGTCGACGCGACGCCCGCCCCTAAGCCGGCCGAGACCGCCAACGACGATGATCATTTCGAAGTGTCGGAAGTTGTCGCGAAGACGCCATCAAATAATGGCGTGTACGACCAACCGGCCTGGATCTATCTAAAAGGTGGCGCGCGTGTCGAGGCTGACAGTGCGAACCAGTCATCAGCAGGTGTTTGGTACAAGCGTGGATCGATGTCGATCTTTATCGAAGCGGCGCGTGTCGATCGAATCGAAGTCGAAGACCCAGCGACCGTGGCGCAGACTGGAAAGAAAGCAAGCGGTTGGAGCACTGGCAGGGCCGGACTCGACAGTTTGATCCGCCAGAACGGCAACAAGTACGGAGTCGATCCATATTTGATATTTCTCGTGATGGAGCAGGAGTCGCATTTCAACACGCACGTGGTTTCACCGAAAGGCGCGCGTGGTCTGATGCAATTGATGCCCGGAACCGCCGCGCGTTTTGGGGTACGAAGACCGCACGACGCCGCGCAAAATATTTCAGGTGGTACGAGATACCTGCGCGAGTTATTGAATCGTTTCAATAATCGTGTGGATCTCGTGCTCGCGAGCTACAACGCCGGTGAAGGCGCGGTGGCAAAGTTCGGCAACAAAGTGCCGCCGTACAAAGAGACTCGCAACTACGTCAAGAAGATCAGTTATCGCTACAAGCGCAACATCGCGCGCACAAAGAAACCCACAGCCCCGACTACTGCCAAAGACGCAGGTGAAAGATGATCATGAAGGGAATTCTGCTCACCTGCTTATGTCTCATACTTGCGGTTGGCGTGAACGCCCAACAGCCGGAGGGGCCACTAACTAATGTGGCAGTGGTGAAACTGGTGAAGGCGGGCTTCAAAGAAAAGACTATCATCACGATCATCAACAATCGGCCTGCCAATTTTAATCTTGATACCGAGCATCTCATCGAGCTGAAGCGCAACGGTGTTAACGAGAATATCATCGTTGCGATGTTGTCAGCCCAGATGGGAACTGTTTACCTGAACGAAGATGAATGGTCGGATGATCCGTTCTTCAAGGAGTACAAGAAACAGAACGGCGGCGATTCGCAGCCACAAGGTGGGCAGAGCAGTATTTTTGGATCGGGTTCGAGTTCTAAATCGTCGAGCCGCTCGAACGGCGCGCCGGGTGGAAATCAGAACGACAACACCGTCGGCGGCTCAGCGACAGTGCGCATCATCAAGCCGCCGGCAGAAGGTGGTGAAGGTGCGGCGCCAAAGCTCGAGAAGACGCCGACGCTGACCAACGAAGGCGTAATTCGAATGGTTGAAGCCGGATTTTCGGAGGGCACGATCATCAAACGAATTGAAGAGTCGCCCGTCGATTTCGACCTCTCGCCCGGAAAGCTCGACGAGCTCTTCAAGAAGCGGGTCACAGATCAGATTATCGCCGCCATGCGTGCTGCGATGGGCAAGTAAAGCCACAAAAGGCACAGAAGGCACAAAAAGCACATAATGAAGAACTAAGCGAAGGCTCAGGTTCGAATCTCTTATGTGCTTTTTGTGCCTTCAGTGCCTTTTGTGGCTTCGGCCAAAATGTTACATGCTTGCCGGCTTTCAGAACGTCTGTAGCATGGAGACACACCGCTTGGTTCAGTGGTCCCCCTGCCAAATCGAATCTAACTCAAACTATTTCTTCAGTTACTCTGATTTTCCGCTAACGGCATGGCCATTGCTCTAAGCTCCGCAGCCTTGGTGCGTCTTAGTCTGCCAGGGCACGCAAAAAATATTGAAAACGGACGGAGAGACGATGCGCCCTATTAAGCATGCGGAGAGAGGATTGACCTTCATTGCGGGAGGCCTTTTCAACGCGATTCAGTCGGTAAATAAATACAAGCCCAATCCTTCTTTTACTCCAAAATGGTCGGAGAAACCCCTTTTGAAATCGTGGCAGAAAAGTAAGCCAACACTCGGCTGGCCACGCACGACCGATTCCCTCTGTCCCAACTGCGTTATAGAAGCGCGCGAGGCAATCATCAGCGGTAAAAAAGACGTCAGCGTTCTTATTAATGAAAAGGTCGGCGAAATCAAGGCGCAGATCATTGAACGCGACGGCCAAATCTGGATGATCAAGGATTGTCCAACCCACGGCCACTTCGAAGACATGATGGCCATCGATTCCAAGTTTCTCACGCACATCGAAAAGATGTTTCCTGGTCGCGATATCGACGCGCACAACGACGAGAAACTACACAATCACGGTTCGAGCACCGTTAAGTATGGCCGCGGCGCTGTGTTGACTGTCGACCTTACCAATCGTTGCAACATGATGTGTGACCCGTGCTTCATGGACGCCAACCAGGTTGGCTTCGTTCATGAATTGAGCATGGATGAGATCAAAGAGATTCTCGACAACGCGATCACGATCAAGCCGCGTCGCCAGATGTCGGTGCAGTTTTCGGGTGGTGAGCCGTCAATCTCTCCACACTTCATCGAAGCAATCAAGTACTCGCGCAAAGTTGGTTACAACAGCGTTCAAGCCGCCACGAACGGTATTGAATTCGCAAAGAGCAAAGAATTCTGCCGCGAAGCAGCTGAAGCCGGTCTTCGTTACGTTTACCTGCAGTTTGACGGTATCGGCAACGATGCAAACAGCCACCGCCAGGTAGGCAATCTGTTCGACGTGAAGATGAGAGCGATTAACAATCTTCACGAAGCCGGCGTCGAGATCGTTTTAGTTACGACACTCGTGAACGGCATTAACAACGATCAGGTTGGTTCCATCATCCGCTTCGCGCTGGATAATCCAAAGAAGATCGCGTTCCTCTCGTTCCAGCCGGTTTCGTTCACCGGTCGCGACGAAGAGATCACCGAGCAGCGTCGTCTACAGCAGCGCTACACGCTGTCGCACCTCGCTCATGACGTGAAGAATCAGGTTGGCATCACGGAACCGACGCGCGACTGGTTCCCGCTTTCGTTAATGGGAGCCTTCGCTGACTTCGCAGATCTCGTACATGGACCTGAAGCTGAATGGGGACAGGTTTCCTGCGGTTGCCACCCAAACTGCGGTGTCGGCACTGCCGTGATGATCGATAAGGAACTCAAAGAGATGCGTCCGGTGCCCGAGTTTCTGAACATTCCGGGTCTCGTCAAAGACATGCAGAAGATCACGGACGCAGCGCGTGGCAAGTGGATGTCGAACCTTATGATGGGTCTGACGCTTTTGAAGCATTACAATCCGTACAAGTCGCCATCGCAGTTCACCCTTTACGAGCTCTTCAAGAAGTTTGACAAGTCGTTTGGTTTGACTGGCAAGGATTACGGCAAAGTCAGTGGCGACCGCACGGCGCAGGATATTGAGGCACGCCGTTCCGATCGTTGGAACTTCCTGTTTATCGCGGGAATGTGGTTCCAGGATCTTTTCAACTACGATTTCCGCCGCACGGAAATGTGCATCATTCCTTACGGCACGCAGGAAGGTGAAATCTCCTTCTGCGCCTACAACACCGGTATCGGATGGAGAAACATCATCGAGAACATGCACCAGAACGCGACCGTCGCGAAGTGGTATCAGGAGCATGGCCGTCACGAGATTTTTGCCGGTGGTAAGAATGTGGAAATGTCCGACAAGACTCACGGTTTGATTTTGAATGAAATTGATTTGATGCGGCCTAACAAACCGCAAATGGAGGGACCGAAGACCGCGCATGAAGAGGCCGTGATGATGCGCAAGCTTTATCAGGAGATGGTGTTGAATAAGCAGTTGGAAATCAAGGAAGCTGATAAGCCTGTGCAGATCAAAGGCCTCAGCCGAAAGAAGGAGGAACCAGCCGAAGCCGTATTGGTGTAGGTGGTTTCGAAAACCGCAGGAGGAGAAGATAGGTCCTATAGGACATATAGGACCTATACTTTTGTGTTTGGGCAGCTTTGTGCTTAAATAGCTAGCCTGCAAAGGATCTAAAGAAAAGGAAAGCAGAGAACGAATGGCAATTGTTACTGTTAATCAGGGTGAATCGATTGAAAGCGCGCTGCGTCGCTTCAAGCGGAAGGTGATGACTGAGGAGATCATCAAAGACGCAAAAAAGCACGCGTTCTTCATTCCTCCCGGTCAAAAGGCGAAATTGAAGTCGGCGCTGGCTCGGAAACGCAATAAGAAGAAGGGCCGGATGCGCGTTCCCCGCGACTAAGTTATTCCCGCACAACTTCAGGCCGTCGTCTTATCTCACCAAATAAGATTGCCAATTGCCGATTGCCAATTGCCAATTTATCGAATGGCCTGAGCGCTATTGAAATTGGCAATCGACAATTGGCAATCGGCATTTTGTATGACTCGGATCTTGCTGACCAACGACGACGGTATCCATTCCGACGGGCTGATCAAACTCGAAGAAGCCCTGAAACCGATGGGAGAAGTCTATGTGGTGGCGCCGGCGTCTGAGATGAGTGGCGCTTCACATAGTTTGACACTCGCCCGCCCGTTGCGAATCAGACAACTCGATTCACGTCATTGGTCCATCGACGGTACCCCAACTGACTGCGTTACGCTCGCTCTCAACAAAATTCTCCCGGACGCCGAAAAACCAGACATCTGCGTCTCCGGTATTAATCATGGCGGCAACCTTGGTGACGATGCTACTTATTCGGGAACCGTCGCCGGCGCACTCGAAGCCACTATCCTGGGCGTTCCGGGCGTAGCACTTAGTCTCGTAGCACGCGATAACTTCCAGTTTGAGGATGCGGCTGCCTTCGCTGTCATGGCAGTGCGAAAAGTTCTGGATGAAGGCTTACCGGAAGGCACGCTGCTGAACATCAACCTGCCTCCCGGAGAGATAAAGGGAGTTAAGGTAACAAGGCAGGGAATCAAGAACGCGCGACCCGTAATCACTGAACATATTGACCCTCGCGGCAAACCGTACTTCTGGATTGGTGAAGAATACTTCAATGGGAATTCGGTTGAGGGCACTGATTATCACGCAGTTTCACAGGGATATGTATCTGTGACTCCACTCCGGAGTGATATGACGGACCATCAGGCGCTGACGGCCATCGAAAGCTGGAATTACATTAAAGACTCCGAACTACTCCACAAGAGCTAGGAAGACATTGTTAATTGCCGATTGCCAATTTCCGATTTCAAATTGGCAATTGGCAATCAACAATTGGCAATATAATCCGGTGCAGCCAGCAAATAAACATCGGCCTGCTTCACTACAGGAATATTCCATCCCGAGAGAGCGCATGGTTGCCCGCCTGCGTGATCACTATGGCATCCGCGATCCAAGAGTGCTCGAGGCGATGCGCAATGTGCCGCGCCACTTCTTTGTGCCCCAGGCATTACAGGGTCGCGCGTACGGCGATCACGCTCTACCGATCAGTGCCAACCAGACGATTTCGCAACCATTCATCGTCGCGAAGATGACCGAGCTGCTGGAGCTCGACGACAATAGTCGAGTGCTCGAGATCGGCGCCGGCTCCGGTTATCAGACTGCGGTGCTGTCACAGGTTGCGGCCCAGGTTTACTCCATCGAACGCATCGGCGATCTCGCGCGCGAGGCGCAGGCCAGAATCCGGCAACTCGAGATTTACAACGCGACAGTAAAATGTTTTGACGGCACACTTGGCTGGGCGGCAAACGCGCCTTACGATGGCATTCTCGTCGCCGCAGGTGGTCCAACGATTCCGGAACCGCTAATAGCGCAACTCAAGGTGGGCGGTCGTCTGGTTGTACCGGTCGGTGAATCACGTGAAAGTCAGCGGCTGATTCGAGTAATTAAAACCGATCAGGGGCGAAAGGAAGAAGATCATGGAGGATGTGCTTTCGTACCATTGATCGGCCAACATGGCTGGTCTGATCGGTAAATTTGCTCGATATGATTGCTAAAATAATCACCATACTTTCCGGGTTTATCGTCGCCACCATTTCCAAGATGGGTTACCTGGGTGTTGTTCTTTTAATGGCCATCGAGTCGGCCTGCATACCGCTGCCTTCGGAGATAATCATGCCGTTCTCCGGCTATCTGGTGAGTCGCGGCGAAATGAATCTTTGGTGGGTCGGTGTCGCGGGCGCAGTCGGATGTGTGTTGGGATCGCTGGTGGCGTACTGGGTTGGGATGTATGGCGGCCGTCCGTTCATTGAGAAGTACGGAAAGTACATTCTGCTTTCGCATCACGATCTCGACATCGCCGATCGCTGGTTTGCTAAGTATGGTGAAGTGATCGTCTTTGTGAGTCGCTTGTTACCGGCCATTCGAACGTTCATCGCGTTTCCCGCAGGTGTCGCGCGAATGAATCTCACGCGCTTCGTAATCTACACATTTGCAGGCTCTCTGCCCTGGTGCCTCGCGCTCGCGTATGTTGGCCAAAAACTGGGCGAGCAGTGGGACAAAGACGACACCTTAAAGACCTGGTTTCACCGCTTCGATTTCCTGATCGGCATCGCCGGCGCACTCTTTGTGTCGTGGTGGATCTGGCGCCACATCAAACACTCCCGCCCCACCGCGCATTCTTAAGAAGTTTCACGCAGAGGCGCAAAGGAAACGCAGAAGGAAATCTTCTTTGCGCCTTGCGTTTCCTTTGCGCCTCTGCGTGAAACTTAACTCTGTTCACAAACTTTTCATAAGTAGATCACCTTCGTTAACTAGCGATCGCTATTTTCTCGGGTCCAAAACCTGAAGGAGCTATTCATGGTACGTGTGCTTGCAACGGCACTCGCCGTTATTAGTCTGGCCACACTTTGTCGTATTTATTATCCGATCCGTGCACACTGTGGCTTTCTTAACTCAATCCCACTTGGTGTGTTTACACGCGTTGCTTCCAGCGTAGCTCGTGGCGTGCGGTATGTAGAACCGCAACCACCGTCACGCACTGATCCCGGCTTGATATACGACTTTGTAAGGAAAACGATTTGTGAGAATCCAGCGAACGTTTCGTCGCCGGTCACGCAATTGGTGAACAAGAGGATTAACCAGGAGACTATCGATTGACTCGAAGACAGTCTTTACAAAGTCAGTTCCCAGGCCAGCTTCATGTT
>DATNFX010000191.1:0-20600 GCA_035606195.1 Pyrinomonadaceae bacterium | reverse complement strand
GTCTGTCGGTTTATAAATCGAGTCGCAACAATCTTCGTTAGCAACGCAGTCTTTCTCGAATGTGATTGCTAATGAAAAGTCAGGGACTCAATTTAAGAAGAGGCCCACTTTCCTTAGTTTCCGTCTTTGTTTCAAGCCATTTGCGTTGACTTCTGCGCTCTAAAAGCTTTCAGCAGGTTATGCGTCATACAAACCAACAACCATTCCGCTTCGACCTGCCTCAGCCCCCGCAGCAGAAACTGACGAAAGCCGCGCACATGCTTGAGCTGCGCAAAGACCGGTTCGACGATCACCTTTCGTCTGCTGAACACTTCCCGTCCGGCCTTGCTGGCCAGCTTGTGCCACATCCGTTCCTGCAGCGTGGCATCTGTGGGCAGCGTCGTGTGTTTCTCTCCATTGAGTGGCTTACGTTGATTTGGTGGTACATGCAGATCGACGGCTCGCACGGCCTCATGAGTTATGGCGGCTCTGCTGTAGTAGCCAGCATCGGCAGAGGCCTGCACCGGCAGACGGCCCAGATTTCGTTCCACCTCGCGCAACATCGGCACCAACTGTTCCTGGTCCACCCCAGCTTGCACTACTTTGGCGGCTACAATGATCTGCGCCTGCGCATCTACTCCGAGTTGAATGTTATAGGCCTGTTGGAAAGTCTTACTGGCATGGTCTTTCATGATGCGCGAGTCAGGATCGGTGAAGTTGCGTTTGCTCTTGGGCGCCGGCAGCGCCTGGCTCGGGTCTATTACTTTGCGCGCCGTGAATTTCTTGCCCTGCTTTTCTGCCTGCTCCTGTTTGCGCTTAGTTTCAGCGACTTTTTGCTCCGCAGCTTCACGTGCCTCGCGTTCCATATCGGCCTTCAATTCACGGATCCGGGCCAGCCGCGACTCGCGCTCACGCAACTCTGGCGGCAACTCGTCACCGCGTTTGCCTTTTCCATAAAGCGCATCTTCTTCATCGTCTATGCGCTGCGCCTCGGCCAGCAACCGCTCTACTTCGGCAGTCAATTTCGCTTCTGCGTCATTCATTGCGGCATAGCTCATGGTGCGCCACTTCGAAGCATTGGCCTTGATCTTGGTGCCATCGATAGCCACGTGGCCCAACTTCACCAAGCCCGCACGCTGACACAGTTCCAGGATCTGCACGAACAGTTTGGCCAGCTCCGACAAATGTCTTTTCCGGAACGCCGCAATGCTGTCGTGATCTGGTTGCTGATTACAGGTCAACACGCGAAACGCCACGTCATCGTGAGTGGCTTGCTCAAGCTTGCGCGACGACATTCTGCCAGTGCAGTACCCATAGACCAGCAACTTAACCATCAGCACCGGATGATAGGGAGGGCGGCCGCGTCCGTCCCCTGCTTCGTAGGCATTCAGAATCCCTGCCAGGTTCAGCGACTCAACTACGTCGCTGATGTAAAGCGCCAGATGATCGGCCGACAACCACTGGCGCAGATCCGGCGGCAACAGCAGTTGCTGATTCATATCGTAGGCACGAAAGGTTTTGCTCATGCCGGCAGTTTACTTATTCTTTGATCGCTGTCTATCGGTTTTTTCCGACAGACTCTGTAAGGGTTCGGCAATTGGCGAACCCTGTTCAGGGTTACATGGTTTTCGGAGGTTGTGATCCTAGGGTTGTCGCTCCGCTCCAACCCTAGGCTGAGGTTAGCGAACGCCTTCGGCGTAATTACCGGAAAGTCACGGCTTTGGCGTAATCTCAAAAATAGGCCACTCCCGGTTGGCGTACCGGATGCCGACAAGTCGAGTCCAAATGAACCGGGTAAATGAAATGGCGCAAGGGTATAAGATAAGATCAGAGTGGAGCTTGCTGCTATGGAAACAAAACTTCAAAAAGAAGTGCGCTTCTTGAAAATTTACGCTGTTGTCACCACGCTTTTCTGCGCGATATTTCTGCTTTCAGCCTTTGTCATGCAAGGTAAAAAGCAGAAGTTTGAGGAGATTGATGTCGAGCGCATAAACATTGTGGAAAAGGACGGCAAGTTGAAGATGGTCATCTCCAACGCGCAACGGCAGCATCCGGGAAGCGTTGATGGAAAGGTTATTCCCAGAGACAGTGGCAGACCGGCGGGAATGATTTTCTTCAACGAGCGAGGTGACGAAGTCGGCGGTCTAGTCTTTAGCGGCGATACCGGTAAAGGGCAATATAACTCGCTGACGTTTGACAAGTTTCGTGGCGACCAGACGATTGCGTTTCAACATCTGGAAAATCCCGAAGGCAATTATTTCGCAGGCTTGTCGTTCAATGATGAAAACATAACAACACCAGACCGAACTGCGAAAGTTGATGCCATAAAGAAGTTACCAGATGAAGCAGCGCGAAAAGCAGCGTTCAAGGAGATGCAAGACCGAGGCGAATTCCTGGTTAATCGTTTGTCAATCGGAAGAGGACGTAATAAATCGTCATTCATCAGCCTCAGCGATGCAAAAGGTAAAGAACGAATACGAATATCAGTAACCGCAGATGGTAAGCCCGGAATAAATTTTATGGATGAACTTGGCAACATTACTTACAAGTTGCCCGAAGACAAATAGAATATCGACAGATTACGGGAGAAAGCTCATGCGCTTCCGACGCTTGAAACAATACGCGTCTCTGCCCTTCTTCCTCTTGATCTTCCTGCTGAGTTTACGAACCGCAGAGGCCTGCTCGTGCGGCGCTGCACCGACCGTCCTGAACGCGTTCGATCACTCAGATGTCGTGGTGATCGTCAGTGCAGTGTCGGTTGAAAAGGCGCCACCGGAAAAAACTGCTCCAGCGGGACGAATAGCCGTGGGGGAGCAGTACGTTCACGGCGTTATGTCGACTTCAATGCGTGTCGAGCAGGTGTTCAAAGGAACATTGAAGGTCGGCGATGAGATGATCTTCGTACAGGGAGGCGGAGCTAACTGCATTTGGACCTTCAACGAAAAGGACATCGGAAAGAAGTTTCTGTTTTATCTGAGGCGGTTCGAAGGGTTGAATCGGTGGATGGCGATAACGTGCGGCCGGAACAAGCCCGTCGAGTACGCGGCTGATGATCTTCTCTACCTTAATAATCTCGACAAGATTCGCAACCAGACTCGCATTTCCGGGACGCTAAGGTTTTACTACGAGACAGGCGAGAGTGTTGCCGGTCGAACGATTCGCATCGTCGGAGACAAGGGCGCCCAGGAAGTCAAAACAGATAAGAATGGCGTCTATGAGATTTACGGCTTGCCCGCTGGACGTTACTTCATCGAACCGGAAATCCACAAAGGCTGGAAGGTCGAACGTTACTGGTTAGACTATTCACCAAGCTTCGATCGAAAAGCGAATGACGGATCGTTACAGAAAATTCCAATCATTCTCGAAGCCAACAAGCATGCTTCACTCGACCTTACGTTCGAGATAGATAACGCCGTCCGTGGACACGTCTATGATCCGACGGGCCAACCCATGAACGGTGTTTGTCTGCACTTGATCCCGGCCGACGGTACGGAAGGAAAATACCTGGGCGACTGCACCGAAAAAGACGGCGCTTTCGAGATCAACCGGATTCCACCAGGTCCCTATGTCATCATCCTGAACAACGATGGAGAGATGACAAGCGACGAGCCGTTTCGGACTTTCTATTATCCGAAGGTGTTGAAGCGCGAAGAAGCAACCGTATTCAACATCGGTATTGGCGACACTGTCGAGAACCTGGAAATCTATCCGCCGATTGAGTTGAAAACGATCAGCGTTGAAGGGGTGTTGACCTTCTCAGATGGGAAACCCGTTGCCGACGAGTATGTGGAGTTCAGGGCGTTGCGGAAAAAGGCGGCGCAGGAAGATGAGGATGACGAAGATCCAAATGACGCACAAACCAAGTCAGATCAAAAGGGCCGATTTTCAATCAAGATTGTAAACGGAGCAAACGGATCCTTGTTCGGTGAAATGATCACTTTCGCCGGCGACTTTGAAAACTGTCCGAAGCTGGACCGTCTAATCAAAAAATCAGGTACGGACGTTCCGGAGATACGAACCGCACCAGTCGAGATTCGAGCGACAAGCAATATCTACAACGTCGAGCTTAAGTTCCATTTTCCGTCCTGCAAGAAAGCCAAAACACCGTAAGAACACCTGAAGGGCGCCTTCGCGTTCGAAAGCGCCCTTCCCTCGTCGCGGCCCCCAACTTTGAATACTTTATTGCCACGGGAACTTCGGTCCGCGCGATGGGACGAAGTTGACCGACTTTGAGTTCGCAGTGCTCGGTTTCTCGAGAGTCGTGAATTCCAATACCTTGCTGTCGCTGATGACTGCCGGTGCAGTCGCAGACTTCATGAATTGAGTCATCGAAAACGAAGGTTGTTTCTCCGTACTGGCCGGCGCAACAACGATGGGTGACTCTTTAGCCGGCAAACTCACGCGAGTCTTCCGAAGAGCAGCTAACTGGTCGGCTTCAACTGAATTCAAGGTAACGGCCACGGCGGTTTGGTTATTAACGGATCCGGTTTGCGCAAGCGCCGGCAGAGCTGCGAATACAAGAATGATGGCCGCGAACGACAAGTGCGAAAGTTGTTTTTGTATCGTCATGATCCTTACCTCTCCTTCAGTTTGTTTCTCCTGACAGAAAGGAGAGTACCAAGTTGTTGACGACTCGAAAATTGTACGTTGGTTCGTTGGAACTGTACTTTGGTGCAGGTGCTAGAAAGGTATCGAACGCAGGGTCGCGAGCAAGGAGTCGATACTGAATGGCTTGCGCAAAAAACCGGCCGCTCCGGCGTTGAGAGCGCGCAGTTGCGTGGCCTCGTCGGCCTGGGCAGACATGAAGATTATTGGCACGTCCAACCTCGATGCGTTCAGACGCTGCTGCAGCTCGAGACCACTCATTCCCGGCAAATTTACGTCAAGAATCAGGCAAACAGACGCGCGCGACGCTTCGGAATCAAGAAACTCCTCCGCCGATCCGAACGCATCGACACTCAGCCCGGCAGCCTTGATGGCACGACACAACATTCGTGACATCGACGGATCGTCATCAACAATGGAGATTAAATGCGACATGCTGGCAGTGAGTCTACCAGCACTAAACAAAGGTCAGAATTGTACGAGAGTTCAATCGACCTGCACCAAAGTACAATAGCCAGAACTGACTCTACACCAAAAGTGGTTCTAAGCCTGCGAAGCAGGCGGAAGCATAAAGCCTGGGGCGTAAGCCCCAGGATCAAAGCACAAAGAATTTTCGAGCCCGCGAATGCGGGCGACAGACCGACACGAAGACGCATCGGCGATGTGCTGTCGCCCATTTCAGGGGCTCGCAATTCTGTTTGTTTTTGCTCCCCTGGGGCTTACGCCCCAGGCTTTATGCTTCCGCCTGCTTCGCAGGCTTAGAACCATTTGTGCAAGCCATGTGCTATGCAGATTTCTGTGTAATCTGCGGACGGATCTTCAGCCGGTCGGCCATGCGTACAAGGTCCGCAACGGAGTCAGCTTTCATCTTCAGCACGACCTGCGAGCGATGTGCTTTGATCGTGCGTTCGCTGGTGCCGAGTTGATGGGCAATCTGTTTGTTCAACGATCCTTCGGTGACGAGTGCAAAGACTTCGCGTTCCCGGCTCGTCAGTGAATTGTAGCGCGCCTGGATTTCTGCCAACTCGTCGAGCTGTTGCCGCATTTCGCGGTCACGGGCAATTCCCTCCTTGATCGCATCAATCATGTCCTGATTGCGAAAAGGCTTCGAGAAAAAACCAACTGCACCGGCCTTCATTGCTTCAACCGTCATCGGAATATCACCATGACCGGTAGTGAAAATAATCGGTAGCGGTCGTGAGCCGTGGGCGACGCGGCGTTGCAGATCCAGACCGCTCAAACCGGGCATCTGCACGTCCAGCACCAGGCACGCCGCAGAATCAGGCGGTGGCGCCGCGAGAAACGCTTCCGCCGATTCGAAAGGAACCGTCTTCAGGCCTATGGTACTCACGAGCCGCGAAAGAAAATTGCGGAACGAGACGTCGTCATCGACCACGATTACCACGGGCGGTTTTTCTGTCATTGTATTTCCTGACTGCTCGCGGGCAGGCTGAACGTGAAAATCGCACCACCTCCGGCGTTTGCTTCAGCCCAGAGCTTGCCGCCGAACGATTCAATGATCGACCGGCTAATCGCGAGGCCCATTCCCATTCCGTTAGCCTTCGTTGTGTGAAATGGTTTGAATAGCTGTTCGGCTTTGGCGGATTCAATTCCCATCCCACGATCGCTCACCGCAGCCAACACACTGCCGTTCGACATAACTGTCTGCAAAGTCAACTGCCGCTTATTCGCGTCTGTCTCGTGCATGGCTTCCATGCCGTTCATAACCAGGTTCAGTAGCACTTGTTGCAACTGCACTCGATCTGCTTCCACTGCCGGCAGCGAGTCACCCAACTGCGAAGAGATCGCCACCTGTTTTCTCTGCGCTTCATGACCAACCAGACCAATCACGTCGCGCGCGACGTCGCTCAGATTCAACAATGATTTCTCAGGCACATGCTTTTTCACCAACGAACGAATGCGCGAAATAATCTGACTCGCGCGATGACCATCGGCGGCAATATCACGCAGCGCTTCTGCGACCTGATTGAGATCGACTTCGTCTTGTTGGAGCCAGTTCAGACAGATATCGGCATTTCCGACAATCGCACCCAGCGGCTGGTTAACTTCGTGCGCTATCGACGCCGCGAGCTCTCCCATCGTCGTGACTCGAGCGACATGAGCAAGCTCTGAGCGCGTGTGTTGCAATTCATTCTGTGCGCGTTCGTGTTCGATCGCGATTCCCGCGATGTGAGTCGCAACTTCGGTGAGTCGCGCTTCGGATCCGGTCGGCGCCTGAGGCTGCCGGTAATACATCGCAAACGACCCTAAGACTTTTCCCTTGCCCGTAAAGATCGGCGTTGACCAGCAAGCCCGCAGGCCAGACAGTTTCGCGAGTTCGCGATAGTCTTCCCAGAGCGGATCAGTCAGCATGTCTGTCACGATTACGGGCTGGCCGCGATACATCGCGGTACCACAGGAACCATTCTTTGGTCCAATCGGAGCTCCATTAACGGTTTGTACGTAAATCTCCGGAAGGTTTGGCGCCGCGCCATGACGAATGTGCTTTCCGTCCTCGCTGAGTTGCAGCACTGAACAAACCATTCCTTCAGATTGCGCTTCGATCAGCGTCACCAAACTGGCGAGAACATCGGAAAGTGTTGCTCCCTTCGCAATCATTTCGAGCACGTACCCCTGGCCGGCGCGGAAAGCGTCCTCAGCTTGATGCGCTTTCCAGAGTTCTTGTTCGGCTTCTTTGCGGCGACTAATGTCTCGCCAAACGACGTAGAGTATTTTTCTTTCCTGAAACGGGATCGCAGTCAATGAGACTTCAACCGGGAACTCGCTACCATCGCGACGAGTTGCCAACCATTCGAAGCGATGGCTGCCACGCTCGACTGCTACTGCATTCATGCGTTGTGCTCTGATCCAGGATGGGGTGCCGTCAAGCTGAATAGGCGGTGAGAGATCGGATGGTGAGAGCGAAAGTAGTTCTTCTTTTCCAGCAGCGCGCAACATGTCGACTGCCGCCTGGTTGCAGTCAATGAGCACGCCGTCGTCGAGTAAAAGAATGGCGTCGGGCGAACGTTCGAAAACAAGCTGCAGATTTGCGCCGATCATTTACAAACCGCAGCTTGGATATCGTATTAGTGAGGGATTAGGAAACTGTCATTTCTTACAGGTTGTATCCACAGATTTCACAGATTGATATCTGCGTAATCTGTGGATGACGAACGGACACTCTCGGCGTGGATTGTCATTCGCCCAGCGACCATCGAGACGCGGCCACGAACCAGAACCTCGCGCACGTCCGAGCAAATCAGCGCCTTGCGTTCAGTTTTAGGCAGTTGTGCCAACTGAACAGAAATTCGAGTGTGGCTTTGCGAATCGAAGAGCTCCAGGCTCTTACCGTCAGCACTGATCGCAACTACACGAGCCTCAACTTCGACGGTGCGGCCCGCAAAGCTCTCGGGATCGCTGACAAAATCCGCAATCTTGAGTCGCTCGTCGGCGCCACGCGCCATGGTCAATCCGGCTAAGCAAATAACGATAAGGAATGAAAGCGTCAATCTCATGGTTGCTCCTTCAAATTCTGTAATGCAGTGAAGATACGGAATTCAAGAGGCGCATGTAATTGGACGTTAGTTCCGTCAACCTGTACTTTGGTGAGGTACACGAATGGCGCTTTGCCTCAAAGCCCGGTGTGAATGAGAAGGAGTTTGAGGCAAAGACTACGAATGGCTACGGGCCGGTCGATCTAAGGCTTCAATCTATCCAAAAAGACGTTCCCCGTCTTGATGACTTCGCACTGTTTCGACAAATTACGCGAGTAGTAGAAAGAACTGCCACCCCAGTAAATTGAAACCTCTCCGAACTCGGTGGGTAAACGACATTCACTTCGGCTGTACCCACCTTCTACCTCCGTAAAGTGCTGTAACACACACCTACCCTTGTCTAAACCTTTGATTTCGATTGTTTCTGAACCCAGGCCCCATGCCATGCTGCGACCTAAAGCGGCACATCGTTTCAAATCGATTGTCAGCGGCTTTGAGTCCTGCTCAGGCGTCTCCACAGCTACCTTTCCTTGAAGCGTAAACAGGAGTTTATGCTTCGGCTGACTATGCTTCTGATCGGTTGCCTGAGCGTGAATCACAACGGCACGGTGAGGACCAGCGCACAATGCAATAAGGACGACCTGGAGTAAAAGAATAAAGCGAAACATGTGTGTTCTGCTCAAAAGAAACGGTAATGCCCCTTGATCGTCCATTCAAATAGCACGTCTTCGACTCGTGTGCCGGCGCCGATGTTGTGAACGATTAGGTAGCGGTCGTTTGAGTCTGACAACATGTTGGTCACGATACCGATGTGATCGATGCCGCTCGTCAAATCCCACGCAACAATATCACCGGGCTGGTAATCCGTGGCGTCGTAGCTTAGCGGCAACGACTTTCCGTGACGCCTGAAATAAGCCATCAGGTTCAACACACGTCGATGATCGATATTCGAATCCGGCCTGATCGCGCCCCATTTTGTCGGGTAGTCGGAGCGTGCCGTTGTCATGTCTTCGTGAATTTCCTTTTGCAGATCTATCCCAGCTTTACGAAAGGCGCGAACCACGACGTCCGAACAAACACCGGTCGCTTCTGAAACGTCGCCGCCGGGATAATCGAGCGCGACGTAGGCGGGATCGTAACTCGTTGTCACCCCGGCCTGGGCGATTGCGCCATCGAGCATTTGTTTGAGTTGAGGCGGCGCATTGGCTGGGAGTGGTGTGACAGGCGCATTTGGAGGTACGGGAGGTTTGCGACCGGCAACGCGTGTTTGTCGCTGACAACTGCTTGCTCCTAACACACAGATCAGAAGTATAAGACCTGCAACTGATACGTAATTACGCGATGGATCCACAAGCTCTTAGACGCTGCTCTGTGCTCAGCGTTCCCAAATTTATCTATACGGTCGCGGTTGGATTATCAAGATTGAGCGCAAACCTGGTCAGTTCGACAGCGCCCGTTGCTGACAAGGCCTCAGCCAACAACTCGATTGCGGAATGGGCGCGTGATTCGCTTTCGTGCTCCGCGCAATCTGCGAAGAAGATCGTTCTGTCTGTTTCTGCAGATAATGAAACTCGTGCTGCGTCGCGATGGTTCCACGCCCAGCAAATGATGCCGCCATCGTCTGAATAAACAACGGCGCCTGGAGTCGACATCATTGGAGTCGTGTCTCCGATTCCGAGGAAAGGTTCGTTCTCCTTACTCAACCGAATACGGATATCTCCGTCAACCTTCTCGAGATCGTACGCGCCCATCGGGACCATCTCGATTAGACTTACGTAACAATAGAGATTTACGAGCGGCAGACTCGTTTCAATTATCTCCTGGCGCAAAGCTCTTCTGTATAGCTGTTCGATCGCGGAGCGATACTTACTCGGCTTCACACCGAATCTTTGAAAAGCATTTCGCCATTCCTTCACGACCGGCGCTTCCAAAATGGATTCAATGGTAAAGCCGCTGGAGGCAACACTCTCGATAGCTTTCTGTTTCCACGGAGCCACAACTGCCGGATCGAACTCAGCAACGCCCTGGAAAACAATCCCGTGCACGCTCGCCTCGGGAAACATGTCAAACACTTCCTGATTGCAACTGACGATCATCCTGCTCTCCTATCCACGCCTGGACCGGGTCAGTACAGCATAACTGCTAACGAAACATAAAACGCGCCACAACGAAGCACAAAAGGCAAACGAAAAATTTGCCTCTTCTGCGTCTTTATGGTTCTCTGTGTGACCATTCACGGCAATTCGCCACAGAGTTATAGAGAACTCGATCATGAACACACTGCAAGACATTCGCTTCGCAGTTCGGATGCTACTCAAGCGGCCAGGCTTCACGGTAGTTGTGGTTTTGACGTTGGCCCTCGGCATCGGAGCTAACACCACAATCTTCAGCGCCATCGACGCAGTTTTGCTAAACCCACTGCCCTATAAAGATCCCGAGCGCTTGATGGTGCTATGGGAAACGAATAAGCAGCTCGGGCCGGAGATGTGGGATCGAAACGAAGTCGCAATCGGTAACTTTCGCGACTGGCGGTCACGCAACCAAATCTTCGAACAACTAGGATCGCTCTTCTATACTGATATGCATCTGACTGGTATAGGCGAGCCGGAAAGAATCAAGAGTTGTGTCGTCACTACGAATTTCTTTCAGGTACTCGGCGTACAGCCAATCCTCGGAAGATCCTTTCTTCCGGAAGAAGAAACACCAGGACATCCCTTCGCCGTAATCCTCAGTCATGATCTGTGGCAACGACGCTTTGGATCTGATCGAGATCTCGTAAACAAGAATGTCACACTCAACGGGCATCAGGTTACAGTGGTTGGCGTAATGCCTCCCGGTTTTGAGCTCCAATTCCCCAGCAGTGCTCACGTCGAGATGTGGGTGCCGATGACTATCGGCGAAGGCGATCTCGATCGCAGCATGAACTTTCTTTACGTGCTGGCTCGGCTCAAGCAAGGTGTCTCGCAACAGCAGGCGCAGAGCGAGATGAGCCTCATCGCCAGTCAGCTTCAACAACAATATCCCGAGACGACTGCCGGCCGAGGCGTGCGCGTTGTTCCTTTGCACAAACAGGTGGTGGGAAAGGTCGAGTCATATCTTTACATATTGTTCGCTGCTGTCGGATTCGTCTTACTGGTTGCGTGCGCGAACGTCGCGGGTTTGCTACTAGCCCGAGTCACCGCGCGGCATCGAGAAGTTGCGATCCGGCTTGCGCTGGGAGCAAGCCGCTGGCGGCTTGTGCGGCAGTTACTAACGGAGAGTCTAATCCTCTCTGTTGTTGGCGGCTTGTTAGGACTGGTCGTCGCGTACGGCGGAATCAAGTTGCTGCTCGCTCTCACGCCATCAGAAGTGCCACGCTTGCATGAGATTGGTTTGCACCTTCCGGTGTTCCTGTGGACGCTCACGATTTCCATCGTAACGGGTCTGTTGTTTGGACTCGCTCCGGCACTCCAGGCTTCCAGACCGGATCTAAACAAAGCGCTCAAGGATAGCTCCGGGCGAAACCCTGGAAGCTTTCAGGGCAGTGGCTTACGGAATCTGCTCGTCGTTTCGGAAGTAACCGTCGCGCTGCTCTTGCTGGTTGGCGCGGGTTTGATGACGAAGAGCTTCGTCCGCTTACAGCAAGTTAATCCCGGATTCGAGGCGACGAATGTCGTAAGCATGTATATAGCTTTGCCCACGCAGAAATATCGGCGACAACAGGTCAATATTTTCTACGACCAACTGCTCGAGCGCGTCAGAAATCTACCGGGAGTGAAGTCTGCCGGCGGCATCGATCCGCTTCCGCTTAGTAACAACAACGTGACAACCAATTTCGTAGTCGAAGGCGCGCCCATTGTTTCTTTGGCAGAGCGTCCAGAGGCCAGCCGGAGACTCATAACCCCCGGCTACTTTCAGACAATGAGCATTCCGATTTTGAAAGGACGTTCATTCACCGAGCAGGATCGAGAAAACACGCCGAACGTGATCGTCGTCAACGAAGCGCTGGCCAGCCGCTATTGGCCCAACCAGAATGCAGTTGGAAAGCGACTCGGTTTCGAAGAGGATGCGGACAAGCAGGTCTGGCGAGAGATCGTCGGCGTCGCCGGCAACATCAAGCACAAGGCACTCGAGACCGACGTGATGCCGGAGGTTTATTTTCCATATAAACAGTTCCCTGGAAATTTCATGAACCTCGTCGTGCACACTGATTCGGATCCGGTCAGCATGATTCCCGCAATACGTAATCAGGTTTTGAGTATAGATAAGGATCAGCCTGTCGCTGACATCATGACGATGGAGCAACGACTGGCGAAATCAGTTGCTTCGAGTCGTTTTGTGATGTTGTTACTCAGCAGCTTCTCCGTTCTCGCGTTGGGTTTGGCTGCAGTTGGGATCTACGGAGTAATGGCGTATCTCGTAACGCAACGAACCCAGGAGATTGGCGTTCGCATGGCACTGGGCGCGCAAAGGAACGATGTGCTCAAGCTCGTAGTCGGAAGGGGTATGGTCCTGGCGATCACTGGAACTGCAATTGGTTTGGGTGCCGCGCTCGCGTTGACTCGCCTGATGAGAAGCTTGCTGTTTGAAGTCACTCCTACTGACTGGCTCACGTTTGTAATAGCATCCATGGTCCTGCTCAACGTGGCACTGCTTGCGTGTTACCTACCGGCGCGCCGTGCCACTAAAGTCGATCCATTGACTGCGTTGAGATACGAGTAGCAACGGTCAAACCTGCAGTGTTACACTGCGTCGCATGCCAATAAAGAAAGTTGCAAAAACTCACACCTCATCCCGGAAGAAGGCTTCGGCGTCTTCGTCAACGAAGCGTCGAACTAAGAAAGCTTCTGCAAAGGCTTCCAAGCGAGCCACAAAACCGAAACTATCAAAAAAGAAGGCTGAAGAACTTGCGCGAGAAAAGCGGCTAAAGAAGCTGATGGAAAGAACCCTAAAACTTTTTCAATTGGCGTACGAAGCTAATCAGCGGGGCGAGTTTCAGCGCTTCTAACACTCTCGTTCTATACAATTTGAATTTCGATGGCGTACTTCACCTACGACACATCGGTCATCATTTCAAGAAAACTGACTGAGCTCCTGGCGCCGCCCAGTAGCTTCCTGATGTCTGCAATTGTTCTAATGGAGCTTTCCACGAGCCTAAGAGATGAGTCTGAGCGAAAGTCGTATGAAGCAATATTTCGCTCTTATCAGAAAGAGGAGCGGCTCATCGTTCCTGACACCGAAGACTGGCTGCTCACCTCAAAAATCCTATTCTTATTGACGCACAGCCGGCGGCGTTTAGAACATGGAAGACTAAAGCGACTGCCACCCGGAGCCTCGCAGCGTATGGCTCTTGACGTTCTGATCGCAGTCAGCGCAAGACGATGGAAAGCAGCAGTTGTGACGGAGAACTGGGTCGACTTCAAAGCGATTCAGAGATACTGCAACGTCACGATTATTAAGGCTTCCAAGTTCTTCAAGAAGTAACTAGTAATTCGTCAAGATCTCTTCCGGCTTGAACCCCATCTTACCCAAACGCTCGTGGGTTTGATCGATCATCTCCCGTGAGCCGCAGATCAGAGCAACGGGCGATGAGAGACCAGGCAGGACGTTATCCAACAACGACTGCACATAACCAGTCGGACCGGACCAGTCATGCCCATCCGGACGAGAGATCACCTGGCGGAGCTCGACGCCTGCATTTTCCCAGCCGTCGGTTTCGTCGCGATAACAGAAATCGTCCGGAGTTCGCGCGCCGTAAAGCACCACCAGTTGTCCGAAATCATTTTTGCGTTTCAACACGTGCCGCAACGCCGACCGCAACGGCGCAACCCCGGTTCCCATCGCGACAAACACCAGGTCGCGTCCCGTCATTTCATCGAGATGGAACCCACGTCCGCAGATATCAACCAACCCAATCTCATCCCCGACGCGCATGTCATAAATCACGCGGCTGGCGCCAACCTTCTGTTTCACAAGCACTTCGAGATCACGATCGGCAGGCGCTCCGGCTAGAGCAAAGTAAGCCGGCTCCTCGCCTTCTACTCGCAATATCGCAACCTGTCCGGGCGTGAAATCCACCGTTCGCTCCGGTCGAAGATCGAACGAACGGGTAATCCTCGCCTGGTCACGAATAGCTGAAATGACGAGTGTCTGCGCTGTCTGTTGTTCCATCGGTGCTCGCAGTTTAGCAAATCAATCTTCCCATTCTCACTGGTTACCGTTACAATTCCAATCCCCATGAAGTATCGGCTTCTGACAACCGTCGCGGTTCTTGCGCTATGCGTGTTTACGGTGCAGGCGCAATCCGGCAGAAGACACACACTACCGGAGCCTGCAGCGCCGGTACCGACGCCGACGCCGGAACCCTCACCAACGCCGAAAAATGCCGAGGAGAAATCGGAACTGATCTTCTTCATCGGAGCCGATCGCAACGACTCTTTCGCGACTTTTCCTTTCACATATTACGACGCGGTGGTGAGTGGTTGCGCCAACCGGCTGCGCATGGGGTCTTCCGCAGATATCGACGCATCGAATCAATCGTTGAGCAGAGGAGACGCGATCAAGAAGGCGAAGACAGATACGAAGACTTATGTGGTTCTGCTGATGCTCAAATTCGATACGATGGCCCGTTCTTACGACGACATGATTGTTGAGTTTGTAGTGTTCGCACCCGGCACCGCAAAGGTCGCAGTCACCGGACGTAGCTACATGAACGCCAATCGCGCCGGGCCGATAATCGCGCAGCCCCGCGGCTCGACGAGCGCGCTGTATCGAGAACAGATGTTGAAACTGGCAGGTGAAGACGCGGGAAACAGAATTCTTAAGTCACTGCACCTTGACGTTTCCATCCCGAAGAAGCCCTAAATAACAATTTGTATTTCGGAACGTACTACTCCTCATAAAGCTTCTCAATCACATCGCGATACTTATCATCGATAACTCTGCGCTTCACTTTCAAAGTCGGCGTGAGCTCGCCTCCTTCAATCGTAAATTCATTCTCGAGCAGCGCGACCTTCTTTATCCGTTCATACTTCGCGAGGTTCGGAGTCAAGGCATCAATCTGTCGCTGAATCAGATCGACGATGCGCGGATGATGGCAGAGCTCGCTCCGGCTTTTAACTTCAATTCCCTTCAACTTGCAATACGACTCCAGCTGTTCCCAAACAGGCACAATCAAGGCCGCCGGAAACTTGCGCTCCGCTCCAATCAGGACCACCTGACTCACAAAACGCGAACCTTTGATCGCCTGTTCTATCGGTTGCGGCGAGATGTACTTTCCACCCGAAGTCTTGAACAACTCTTTCTTGCGATCGGTTATGCGAAGGAATCCGTCTTTGTCGAGCGTGCCGATGTCTCCGGTCTTGAACCAGCCGTCACTGGTGAAGACTGCGCGCGTCTCTTCGGGCTTGTTGTAGTAACCCTGCATCACATTTGGGCCACGCACCTCGATCTCGCCATCTTCGGCGATGCGAATATCGACGTTGGGAATCGCCTTCCCGACTGTCCCGGGACGATTGTCTTCGATCTTGCTCGTAGTGATCACCGGCGACGTTTCCGTCAGACCATAACCCTGCACGATGGGAATGCCCGCGCCAATGTAGATGTACTGAAGATCCTCCGGCAGCGCAGCTCCGCCTGACACAAGCAACCGCATGCGGCCGCCAAACGCCCATTGCCATTTCGAAAAGACCAGCTTCGAAGCAATGCGGTGCTTCAATTTAAGAAACGCGGGAACGGGTTGATGTGCGATCGTGTGCTTCGCATATTCGCGAGCCACAGAAACAGACCACGCGAGCAACGCCGCGCTCAACTTCCCAGCTTCCGCCGCACGCTCGCGAATGCGCGCGTAAATCTTCTCGAAGATTCGCGGCACTCCCACCAGCACCGTCGGACGCACTTCACGCAGGTTTGGTCCAATCGTTTGCAGAGACTCCGCGAAATAGACGGCCATGCCCCGGTTGAGGTACATGTACATCGCCTGTCGTTCGAAAACGTGTGACAGCGGCAACACAGACAGTGCGATGTCGTGTTCACCAAAGGACAGATGCCCGGACGAGTCGATCAGATTTGAGACCAGGTTCGCATGCGTCAGCATCACGCCCTTTGGTTCACCCGTCGTTCCGGACGTGTAGATGATCGTGGCCAGATCGTCCGGTTTGGTAGTCGCCACGGTCCTATCAATATGCCCGGGTTCGAGCTCGCGTCCTCTTTCTTCGAGTTGGCCCAACGTCAAGCCTTCCGTGCCTGTGATTCCTTCGGGCTCGAAGAAGACGATGTGCTTAACTTGCGGACACTCACCAAGCGCGTCTTTGAGTTCATTAAACTTTTCCAGATTGGCGAGAAAGAGAACGCTGGCGCCTGAGTCGTTCAGGATGTAACGCACCTGAGGTGGCGTTAACGTCGGATAAATCGGAACGTCGATCGTGCCCGCGAAGATCGATCCGGCGTCCGTCAACGTCCATTCAACACGGCTTTCGGAAAGTATCGCAACGCGCTCCCCCGGACCAACGCCGATTGCATGCAGTCCGGCAGCAATCGACTTTGCGCGCCGGAGCATTTCGTCAGACGAGATCGACGTCCAGCGACCGTCGCTTTTGTAATTCAGTGTGTCAGGTCGTTTGTGTTTGCGGGCGACGTGAGTGAAGACGTCAGCAAGCGTGACCGGTTCGTCCGCAGCGGCAGGTTGGCGAGCGGGAGTACCTGAGCGCAAATCCATGTACTCAATCACTCGGTTCACGGCATCTTCACTCCGTTAAGAAAAATATCCAAAACCTCGTCGGCCATGGGCGCCAGTTTGTAGCGACGTTTCGAGAGGATCCAATTCGTCGCCATCTCGTCGAGCGCTCCGAAAAGGATCTTGGCAACTACTTTGGCGTTTAGATCGGCTCGAAAGATGCCCGCGCGTTGTCCTTCTTCGAATGTGGAACGAATGAGCGCGAGATACTCGGCAAAACCGGCAGCTGAAAACTCTTCCATAAACTTGGTCGAGCCGCGTAGTTCGACCTGAAATACAACCGCGAGATCGCGGTCGGCGCCGAGTCGTTCGAGATGCAGGAGTGCGATCTGGCGAAGCTTTTCCTTTGGATCTGCGACTTCGGCGATCTGTTTCCTGGCGGCGTCGAGTGCTTCCTCAACGCTGCGATCGAAAATTGAGTGAAGAATGTCTTCTTTGCTCTTGAAGTAAAGATAGACGGTGCCGTCAGCGACGCCCGCTTCGCGCGCGATATCTGCGACCTTTGAATTAAAGTATCCGCTGTGCGCGAAGACACTGATCGCTGCACGCAAGATAGCCTCACGTTTATCGCCAACAAACGAACGAGCGGATCGCATCCCGGAATGAATGATGCCTCACTCAGTTTCGTTACGCAATATCGACGACAAAAGTATTACCCAATCCGCGGCTTTATCGGCGTTCATCTGTGGCTATAAACTCATCATCATTGTCACGAAGCAAGTTGGGTTCGAGGTTGCGTGGGAGGCCCTTCAACAAGAACTCCTGAGTTGGATACGGGATCCGAATCGAGCGCTCCCGAAACAACTCAGCAATCCGGTAGTTGATGTCACTGCGAATCTGCACATGACGTCGCGGCTGGTTTGTCCAAACGAGGAGACGGAAATCCAGAGAATAGTCGCCAAACTTGAGAAACTGCACATTCGGTTGGGGGTCGCTCAAAACATTGGCCACGTTCTTCGCCGCTTCGATGAGCGTATCAGTCACGAGCTGAATGTCGGAATCGTCCGCCACTCCGATAGGTATCGCGATGCGCGCGCGTGGATCGCCATACGACCAGTTCACCACTCGCTGGCCTACCAGTTTCGAATTCGGCACGATGATGGCAATCCGATCGTTTGTAGTGACTATGGTCGTGCGCAGATTAATGCTCTGCACATCGCCTTCATCTTCACCAATAGTAATGCGATCGCCGATGCGTATCGGTCGCTCGAACAGCAGGATAAAACCCGACGCAATGTCCGAAGCAATGTATTGAAGTCCAAAACCGATGCCGACAGAAAGCGCGGTAAAGACCACTGCAATCGAAGTGAGATCAATCCCGAAAGCATTTTTGAGTGCAACCAGCACTCCGACTGTGATGACGAGATACTTGACGAGCCGGCAAATCGTGTAACGCAAACCCGGATCAATATGACGGCGATTTGCCATCCGTCTCTCGATAAGAGCACTGGACCAACGGGCGGCGAGAAACGTCACCACTACAACCAACACACCGACGAACAAACTTGAAGCAGATACGGTAATTCGTCCGAGAGTGAACGGTTGCGTCAGATAACTCCAGATCCGCGTAATGATTTCCGCCGCACCTTCAAAGAGTAAAAAGTTCGCCATCTGTACGTCCATTAAACTCAGGATAGCTATTTAAGTGTTACAAAAGCGTTGTAACGATGAGTTGATTTCAGGACGATAGTCACGCAGAGATTAAACCGCCAAGAAAGTTTCATTGACACGTTCTGAACGGGTTACTAAGATGTCCGTCCAACTGGCCCGATTCCAAAAACAACATGATCCAACAGCAAAACCTTTCTCCCGAGAAGTTTGATGCCGGTCCAGAAACTTGAACATACCCAAGCTAAATCTGAAACGAGTCAACACACTTGAATATAGGAGATCACTATGCGGACCCCCGTACTTAGCAGCTTCCCCCGGATCGTAACTTTCGCAGCAAGCCTCATTCTCACGTTGCTGGTCGTTTCGAGTGCAGGCGCCCAAACTCAGATCACTACCGGCACGATCCAGGGCACGGTTGTCGACGTGAATGGCGCTGTAGTTCCCGGCGCAAACGTCGAAATCAAGAATATCGACACCAATTTTACGCGCACGCTAACCACAGATGAAGACGGGCGTTTTGTAGCGCCTCTGCTTCAACCGGGTAACTACAAAGTCACTGTTTCGAAACAGGGCTTTGCGACCGCCGAGCTTCCAAGCGCTGCGCTAACAGTGGGCCAGGCTATGTCGATTCCCTTCTCGTTGAAGGTCTCGAACGTCCAGGAAACCGTTACCGTCACGTCAACTCCAACTGTCGACACCGTCAAAACTGAAGCCAGCACGACGATGAACGAGACGGCAGTCAGCACTACGCCGGTTCTCGGAAGAAAGTTTGAAGACCTGCTGACACTCACACCCAACGTCAGCATCACGCAGGGACCGGACGGCGATGAGATCAATTTCGCGGGCCAGCGCGGAATCTTCAATAACGTGAGTCTTGATGGCGGCGACTACAACAACGGCTTCTTCGGCGAACAACTCGGAGGACAACGCGCGGCAATCGACATCACGCTCGAAGCGGTAAAGGAGTTTCAGGTTGTCGCGAGCGGAGCGAGTGCTGAGTTTGGACGCACGGCCGGCGGCGTGATCAACGTCATCACGAAGTCAGGCACGAACGACGTTCATGGCAGCGCATTCCTTTTCCAGCGCCTCGAAGCACTGACGGCAAATACTTCAGACGGCAAGCCGCTCGAAGGTTTTAATCGTAGTCAATACGGCGGAACGATTGGTGGTCCAATCAAGAAGGACAAGGCGTTTTACTTCTTCGCCTTCGAGGGTATCCACGAAAAATTGGAGCGCGCGAATCTGAGCGAACAGATCGGCGCAACGCCGTGCCCGATCTCGGCGCCGACGATTGGCGCAAATGAAGGCGCCATCAACGCGAACGACGATTGCGCGCGACTGGCACTGCTCGGCTTCTTCAGAACTCGACTCAACCAGGAAGAAGGACTGCCCGTCGAACACAAGATCAATAATCAGGCATTCTTCTCGAGAGTAGACTTCGATCTCACCAGTAACAATCATCTCTCGGTCTCGTACAACTTCGACTATTCGAAGAACACGAACCAAACATTCGACGTCGCCACCTACGGAAACTCGGCCAACGGTATCGAAGGCCCGTCAAAGATCAACGTGGTGCGCGCTAACCTGTTCACGACTGTATCGCCGACGAAGCTCAATGAAGCTCACTTCTCTTACAGTCGTGAACTGCGGCCGCGCGCCGCGGTCCCGTCAAATGTTCCGGCAGATACGGCGATGGGATTTGCGACAACGTTCAGGTTCGGTTTTCCGTTTTTCCTCGAACCAAATGTCGATGAACTACTCTGGCGCACCCAGGCCAAAGACAACTTCTCGGTCATCAGTGGCGATCACAATTGGAAATTCGGCGGCGAGTGGCTGCACACATTGAACGATCAAGTCTTCCGCGGCTTCTTTACAGGCCGTTACATCTTCGACAGCCCCGCGGGCTTTCTGCGTTATTCGTCAACGCCCGCTGCAAACGGCTTTGGTCCAAACGTAGCCGAGTGTTTTAGTGCGGCCGGCGCCTTTACTAAATGGATCACTCAGGGCGCTCCTTTTAACCAAACGTGTAACGATCCCGCGATTCCCGGCGTCGAGACTGTCGGCGGTCCACTGCTTCTGTATTTGCAGAACGGCATCCCAACTGGAATCTCAGGTGCTCCGCCACCGGGTGCATCCACTATCAAGAACGAAGATCTGGCTTTGTTCGCTCAGGATCGTTGGCAGCTCAGACCAAACTT
>DATNFX010000190.1:0-12706 GCA_035606195.1 Pyrinomonadaceae bacterium | reverse complement strand
TCAAAACTACTACGACCAGAGCACAGCGCGCGGAGTTTCGTCTTACGACATTCCTCATTTCTTATCGTGGGCCACCGTCTACGAGTTGCCAACCGGCAAAGGCAAACGCTGGTTTCGCAGCGGTCCGGCAGCGTGGGTTTTGGGTAACTGGCAAACCAACTTCATCATGCAGGCACGCTCGGGCGCGCCGTTCAACCTGCAAGTTACCGGCGATCTTGCTAATCTTCGCGGCAGTGCGCCGACGGCGCCTGGAACTTATCTTCGTCCAAATCTGATCGCGGATCCGTTTACGCCTGGCCCAGTCGCGGCGAATCCGGATCCTGCGTGTCAGAAAACGATTTCGCAGGGCGGCAAAGCGGCGGACGCGGTGCGAACGATTCAGAGTTGGTTCAATCCGTGTGCTTTCGGCATTCCTTCAGGTTCATTCGGCAGTCTCGGCCGCAACGTGTTTCGCGGCAAGTCGGTCTTCAACACCGACCTTTCGTTGTTCAAGAGTTTCCCGATTCGCGAAAGTTGGGAGTTGCAGTTCAGAATGGAAACTTTCAACGTCTTCAACATTCAGAACTGGGACACGCCCGCGAACGGGAACCTGACGCTGAACACGAATGCAACTACGCTTGCCAACAATGTCGGGCGTATCACGACACTTGCGGCGGGCACCAATCCGAGGCAGATCCAGTTTGGCTTGAGGCTGATGTTCTAATGGCGATTACCCGTGTAGCCAGGATTGCTGTGTTGGTTACGTCAGTCCTGATGCTGCCGATTAGCGCATCAGCCCAAACTACAAATCCACGCGTCTTTATTCTCGACGCGAAGCAACTCGCGCCCGATCTCGTCAAGCTCGAACGCGATGCTCGGAAAGCGTTGGGGAGTGGGCCATTCTCTGTCACGAGCAAAGCTGTCACGCCCCCGAGTGGCGACAAGCACGACTACATGAGCCAGGCGCCTTACTTCTGGCCCGATCCGAATCGTCCCAACGGTTTGCCTTACATTCGCCGCGACGGCGAACGCAATCCTGAGATCGAAAAGATCACGGACCATCGCGTCATGGACCAGATGGAGTCGGCGGTCGAGACATTGGCGCTCGCATGGCATGCAACACGAAATGAAGAGTACGCCGCTAAAGCTGCTGAGCTGCTGCGGACGTTCTTTCTAGATCCGGCAACGCGCATGAACCCCAATTTGCAATTCGGACAGGGGATTCCGGGCATCAACACTGGACGCGGCATCGGCCTGATCGAGACACGCGGACTGACGCGGATTGTTGATGCGATTGGGTTGTTAGCGGGTTCGAAACATTGGACCACGGCTGATCAGAAGGGCATGGAAGATTGGTTTTCAAAATTCCTGCAGTGGATGCTCGAGAGCAAGAACGGTCTTGATGAAGCTGCGGCAAAGAACAATCACGGCACGTTTTATGACGTGCAGGTAGTTTCCTTCGCGTTGTTTCTCGGCAAGACCGCGTGGGCCAAATCGGTTTTGGAAACGGCAAAAACAAAACGTATCGCACTTCAAATAGAACCTGATGGCCGGCAGCCGCTTGAGCTCGCGCGCACAAAATCGTGGAGTTATAGCGTCATGAACCTCGATGGTTTGATGGTGCTGGCACGTCTGGGTGAGAACGTGGGCGTCGATCTGTGGCACTACGAGACGCGCGACGGGCGCAGCATTCGCAAAGCACTCGAGTTTTTGAAGCCGTTCGCGTCAGGCGAGAAGAAATGGACTTATCAACAACTCGGCGAATGGCCTCCGCAAATTTTGCTTCCCCTAATTCATCGTGCGGCGGATTCTCCGCAGAGTCCACGTCACCTAATAAACTCCGTTACCGCTAACGAAGACCAGCCTACTTTTCAGGAGACAACGTAATGAACCGGCGAAACTACTTGGCCCTCATGGGCGCAGCTGCAGGTGCTGTTGCGACTAGTTCAAAATTTGACCTGGTTTCCGCACAGGAGCCTCGGCCTGCAGATGCGGGCGCTCCCACGACTTCAACTGTCGAGGATCGCGCGCGCCGCATGAAGTGGTGGCACGAAGCGAAGTTCGGCATGTTCATTCACTGGGGTTTGTACAGCACGCTCGGACGTCACGAGTGGGTGATGGAAAACGAAGGCATTCCCGCAAAGGAATACGAGCAGTACGCAAACAACTTCAGGCCCAAGCCAAACTTCGCCACCGCGTGGGCCCAGCTCGCGAAACGTGCCGGCATGAAGTACATGGTAATGACGACGAAACATCATGAAGGCTTTTGTAACTTCGACTCGAAGTTGACGAATTACTGCGCCGCGAAAAAAGCGCCGGGACGCGATCTGGTGAAAGAGTATGTTGAAGCTGCACGCGCCGAAGGTTTGCGCGTCGGGTTTTATTATTCGCTGATGGACTGGCATCATCCCGACGGTGCGCGTTGTTTGAAAGATGAAGCCGCTCGGCGTCGTTTTGTCGATTACATTCACGGGCAGGTCAGAGAGTTGATGACGAACTACGGCAAGATCGACATCCTTTGGTACGACGTGCCGTGGCCACTTGATGCGAAGGGTTGGGAGTCGGTCGAGATGAACACCATCGTGCGAAAGCTCCAGCCGGACGTCATCATCAACAATCGTTCGAAGATCCCTGAGGATTTTGACACTCCGGAACAACGGATCGAGGCGTCAGCTAACAGGCCGTGGGAATCGTGCATGACGTTGAACGACAGTTGGGGTTATCACAAGGCGGATCACAATTGGAAGAGTCCGACCACGGTTATCCGCAACCTGATTACGTGCGCGCGCGACGGTGGCAATTATCTTTTGAACATTGGGCCAACCGAGGACGGCTCGATCCCGCTCGAATCAGTGCAGGTGCTGACAACTGTCGGCGAGTGGATGGCGAAGCATGGTGATACGATCCGTCTTTCCGATAACTGCCAGCCGCGTCGCGGCAATTATTTGAGCTACACTCGCCGAGGCAACACGCTTTACGCGCACGTTCATTACTGGCCCGGCGAAACGGTTGTGATTGGAAATCTGTTGAATAAGGTTAGCGCAGTGACGATGCATGGCAGCAACACGCCGGTTAAATTCGAACAGGACGACTTCCGTATTCGCCTCGTCGGTCTACCCAAGCGCGCCCCGGAACTCGTCACAACTTTCGCTCTTGAGTGCGACAGCGAACCCAAACAAAGCCACGAAGGCAAGCGCGCCGAAAAACCACGCGAGGTATCCGCGTAAATCCGGCTCGGGATCCGTCTGATCCGTGTTACATGATCGATAGCCACCAGCACTTCTGGCAAGTAGGTCGTTTCGATTACCCGTGGATGTCGAGCGATCTGGGCATCCTCTATCGCGACTACCTCCCACACGATCTCGCTCCTATCATCCAGACAAACCGAACCGTCCTGGTTCAGGCAAGCAACAGCGTCGCCGAGTCGAGATGGTTGCTGGAACTGGCAAACACGAACAGCTTCATCGCAGGAGTGGTGGGTTGGGTCGATCTCGCGAATCCCGATACGCAGTTAGACGAACTGTGCGCAGATCCGAAATTTAAAGGTGTCCGTCATCTCGTCGAGAGCGAACCCGACGACGACTGGCTTATGCGACCCGCGGTCCTGGCAGGTCTCAAACAACTCGCCGCGCGCGGTCTTTCTTACGATCTACTCGTTCACACGCGTCATCTGAAAAACGTGCCGCTCATTGCCGAAAGCTGCCCCGATCTACCCCTCGTGATCGATCACCTCGCGAAACCACCAATTGCACGCAACGAGATCAAGGAATGGTCTCAAGCCTTCAAACCGCTCGCTAATTATCCAAACATGAATTGCAAACTTTCCGGCCTGGTTACTGAAGCAAACTGGACTTCATGGCAAACGGAAGATCTGCGTCCCTACGTCGATATTGCTCTCGAATCCTTCGGCGTGGATCGAATGATGTTTGGCAGCGACTATCCTGTTTGCCTGCTGGCCGCCTCGTACGATCGCGTCCTCGAGTCCTCTCAGGAAATTCTTAAGCACGTCAGCGCCTCGGATCGCGATAAGATATTCACGCGAAACGCTGAAAAGTTTTATCGTCTCAACTGATGGCTCAAACCTACTTCATCACCGGCGCACAGGGCTGTATCGGATCATGGATCGTGAAAGCGCTGATCGAGCGCGGCGACACGGCCGTTGTTTTCGATCGCAGCGACGACTCGCGTCGCCTCAGCGCCATCATGAGTGACGAAGATCTCGCGAAGGTACGTTTCAAGACGGGTGATATCACTGACGGCGCCGCAGTGCTGTCTGCGCTCGACGAGTCAGGAGCCGCACACGTGATTCACCTGGCGGGTTTACAGGTGCCGACATGCAAGGCCGATCCCGTTACAGGCGCGCTCGTAAACGTCGCCGGCACACTGAACGTGTTCGAAGCTGCGCGACAGCTCGGATCGAAGCGAGTGGTCTACGCCAGCTCTGCGGCTGTTTACGGAATGAATGACGATGATGTCGCGCTTGACGAGACCGCCCAATGTGAACCGACCACACATTATGGCGTCTTCAAACGCGCGAACGAAGGCAACGCGCGAGTTTACTTTCTCGATCACGGCGTCAGCAGTGTGGGCCTGCGTCCGCTAACTGTTTACGGCGTAAACCGCGACACCGGACTGACGAGCGATCCGACAAAGGCGATGAAGTCTGCTGTGCTCGGGCGTCCGTTTCACATTCGCTTCGGCGGCGCGACGGATTTTCAATACGTTGCGGACACCGCGTCCGCATTTCTCGCGTGCGCAGACAACGCTCCTGAAGGCGCACACGTTTTCAATCTCCACGGCGAAACCGTGACTGTCGATCGCATCGCCGATTTCATCAACTCAGCAAATGGCGACTTGATCACTTTTGGTGGCCCACCGATTCCGATCGCAGCCGCAATGGACGACTCAGCGATTAGAAATACGATCGGTTCGGTGCCGTCGACACCCCTCGAGGTTGGCATGCGTGAAACGATGGATCGGTTTGCAATGCTCCGGGATGCCGGTCGACTCGATACTGGCGACTTGATATGAGTGCAGCGTCTCTAACGAATCAGAACGATTTGCAATTGCCGTCGAACCAGACGATGAAGGCGAGCGTCTTGTGCGACGTGAATCGCCTCGAAGTGCGCGACATCCCGCGTCCGGTAATCTCGCGGTACGAGGTGTTGATTCGCGTTACGGCGGTGGGTCTTTGCGGAACTGATGTTCACATCTTCGCGGGTCACGCAAACTACAACACGAACGAGTACGGACAACAGATTCCACTTGCTTTGCAGCCGCAGATTCTGGGTCATGAGATCGCGGGTGTTGTCGAGCAAGTTGGTAGTGCTGTAACCGATCTGCGTGAAGGCGACCCAGTCGTGGTGGACCAGGGCTTGAACTGTGTCAGCCGAAGGCGCGAAGTTCTGTGTGACTACTGCCGGACCGGGAACAGTCATCAGTGCGAGTTTTACCGCGAACACGGAATTACGGGATTGCCCGGTGGACTGGCCGAGTTCATTGCTGTTCCGGCGGTGAATGCTGTAAAGATTACTGCTCCACTCGATGCGTCGGTAGCAGCGCTGGTCGAGCCGCTTGGTTGCATAATTCACTCGTCCGACACGGTCGCGAGAGCACGCACGCGGCACGCGGTGAACGCGGAAAGCGGGGAGCAGCGGGTTCGCAGCGTGTTAATATGCGGCGCTGGACCGGCGGGACTGTTGTTCACGCAGTATCTTCGAAACGTGCTTTCGTACGAAGGATTGCTGTTTGTCAGCGATCCAAACGACCGCAAGCGGCAGCTCGCAAAGCGATTTGGCGCTGATGAAGCGATCGATCCGGTTGCATCGGATCTGGTTGAAGTGGTCCACGAACACACCGGTGGTAAGGGTGTTGAGTATTTGATCGAAGCGTCGGGATCGGGTGCAGTCTTTCGATCGATGCCGGGGCTGATTCGGAAGCAGGCGACGGTGTTGTGTTACGGGCACGGTCATGCCGGAACAGACTTGAGCGTGTTGAGCAGCATCTTCTTTAAAGAGCCCGTGCTCGTGAGCTCCGTGGGCGCGTCTGGTGGGTTTGAGAGTGATGGGCGACCAGCAGTTTATATGCGCGCGTTGAATTTGATCGAGCAGAATAGGATCGACATCGCGCCGCTCATCACGCATCGCTACACGTCGTTCGCCGATGTCGAGAAAGCATTGTCTATAGATATTCACGCGGCCGACTATGTGAAAGGCGTCGTAACGCTATGATTGCCAATTTCCAATTGCCGATTGCCAATTTATGTCTGGCGAAAATTACAAAATCGGCAATCGGCAATCGGCAATCGGCAATTTTATGAAGGTTTCGCTTTTCGTAACTTGTCTCGTCGATCAATTGTGGACCAGCGTCGGCGTGAGTAGCGTCGAGGTGTTGCGGCGTGTTGGTTGCGAGGTTGAGTTTGACAAGCGGCAGACGTGCTGCGCGCAACCGGCTTTCAATACCGGTTACCTCGACGAGGCGCGACCCGTCGCTCGGCGCTTCATCGAGATTTTTGAAGAGAGCAAGGCCGACGCGATTGTCAGCCCATCGGGATCCTGTACCGCGATGGTCCATCACTATCCGCAACTGTTTGCAGGCGATCCCGAATGGCTGCCAAGAGCGCAAGCAATTGCAGCAAAGACTTACGAACTGAGCTCGTTCCTGGTCCGCGTACTCAAAGTCGAAGACGTCGGCGCATCATGGCAAGGTCGACTAACCTGGCACGACGCCTGTCATGGCTTGCGCGATCTCAATCTGAAGACCGAGCCGCGTACGTTGATCCGAAACGTGCGTGGCGCGGAATTCGTCGAGCTGGAACATGCCGATGCCTGTTGCGGCTTTGGCGGGACATTTTCCGTGAAGTATCCGGAGATCTCGGTAGCGATCCTGGATCAGAAGATTGATGCTATCGAGCGTGCAGGTGTTCAGGCCGTCGTGTCCGGTGATGCAAGTTGTCTGATGCAGATTGGTGGCAGGCTGTCGCGCAAGCGATCCAAAGTGAAAGTGATGCATCTGGCGGAATTGTTGAGCCACAGATGAACACAGATTTTTATACGGATTTTCATGAATCATCTTTCAAGCGAGACATTTGGGGAGAACGCAAAGGCCGCGTTAGCTGACTCACACCTGCGCGGAGCGCTGAAGAATGCGACGTCGCTGTTCGGTGAGCGTCGCAAGGCGGCGGCGGCGAGTCTGCCGAACTGGGAAGACCTGCGCAGCGAAGCACGAGCAATCAAAGACGATGTGCTTTCGCATCTCGATCGATATCTCGAAGAGTTTGTCGGCAACGCGGAGTCTCGCGGCGCAAAGATTCATTGGGCACGCGACGCTGCCGAAGCAAACTCGATCATCTGTGATCTTGCCGCAGAAAGTAACGCCCGCATCGTAGTCAAAAGCAAGAGCATGACAACCGAAGAGACGCATCTCAACGCGGCGCTCGAGGCTGCGGGAATGCAGGTTGTCGAGACAGATCTCGGTGAGTACATCATTCAACTCGCGGACGAACCGCCTTCGCACATCATCGCACCGGCAATCCATAAAACACGCGGGCAGATCGCCGAGCTCTTCAACGCGGAACTCGGGATGCCGCTCACAGACGACGTTGCACGACTAACCAGTACCGCGCGCGCCACGCTGCGCGATCGTTTCGCCGCTGCTGACGTGGGCATCAGCGGAGTGAATTTCGCGATTGCCGAAACCGGAACGATCGTAATCGTCGAGAATGAGGGAAACATTCGTCTGACGACGAGTCTGCCGCGCATTCACATCGCCGTGATGGGTATTGAGAAAGTGTTGCCGCGGTTTGCAGATCTCGACGTGTTTCTCAAGCTGCTGCCGCGTTCAGGCACTGGACAAAGGTTAACGACTTACCAGTCATACATCACCGGAACTAAGCGGCAGGCGGGTGACGAAGGCCCGGAGGAGTTGCACATCGTTTTGCTCGACAACGGCCGCTCGCGCATGTTGGCCCATCCCGTGACACGCCAGTCACTGGCTTGTATTCGTTGCGGTGCGTGCTTGAACGCGTGTCCGGTTTATCAACAGGTTGGTGGTCATGCTTACGGCTCGGTTTATCCTGGTCCGATTGGCGCTGTGATCACGCCGCAGTTGATGGGCATCGAAAAGTCAGCGCAACTTCCCTACGCGTCGAGCTTGTGTGGCGCCTGCCGCGAAGTTTGTCCGGTGAAGATTGATATACCAAGGCTCCTGTTACACCTGCGCGCGGAGATTGCGCCGCGCAAAGGAAAACTCAGCGAGCGACTGGCATTCAAGATGTGGGCTCAGGTTATGATGCGTCCCTCGCTTTATAAAATGGGCGCGGTGGTGGGCCGTATAATGCAGCGATTCGTTCCCGTGGCAAAGGCGTGGACCAACGGTCGCGATCTGCGTCCCATTGAATCGAAGAGTTTTCACGAGTTGTGGTCGGATGAATAACACGGCACGCGAAGACATTCTCGGGTCTATACGATCGCATTTGGCGACCAGCGCGCCCTACGATAAACAGGAAGTTAGCCGCGGATTTGCGCGGATGAACGCGGATCAGAATCCGTCTTCATCAGTGGAGATCTGTGGCCAATTTAAAGAGAGTCTCGAAGCGGTTGATGGGCACTGTGTCATCGTTCAGGGTGACGAAGGAATTGCCGGGGCGTTGACTCAAATCATTCGCGGCGGGCGCGTCGCCATTTCAGACAATCCCGACGTCGAGCGCTTGCTACATTTAACGGATCTCGAAATCGACGAGCTAGGCATCGCCCCGGACGCGCACGATATTTTCCGATTCGACGTCGGTATCAGTAAGGTGCAGGCTGCGATTGCCGAGACTGGCACGCTCGTTCTCGACAGCACACGTGAACGGCATCGATTTGTTTCGCTCGTACCGCCAGTGCACATCGCAATCGTTCGTGCGTCGCAGATTTATAGAACTCTGGGTGAAGTTTTGACGCTTATCCGAAAAGACAAAGAAATCAGTCCGGCAGTTACGTTCATTACCGGTCCATCACGCACGGCAGATATCGAGCTGACGCTCGCGATCGGAGTCCATGGGCCGCAAGAGCTTTATGTCATCGTCGACGAAGTGAATTAAATGCACATCATCTCTTTCGCAACTGAAGACTCAAACTGGCGCTCGCCACGCATGGGATTTATTTTGCACGTTGGCGATCGCGACACTGGCTATCGTCTCGACTGCGAGAAGCTCTTCGATAAAGCCGATCGTCCGGCAGATCCGCTCGCGTGGTTTGACATGGATGGTCGATGGTTCAAAAAAGCACGCGAGACACACGATGTGCTCGTGCGTGATGAAAAGGCACTCGCCGATGCGCGCGAGAAGGGTTGGCTGGTTCCCAGCAAAGATGCTTACTGGTTCGCGCCCGTGCCGCGTCCGGGCAAGATCATCTGCATCGGACTCAACTACAGGGATCACGCGGCCGAAAGCAACATGCCGATTCCCGAAAAGCCGGTCATGTTTTCGAAGTTTTCCAATTGCGTGATTGCGCCGGGTGAACCGGTGGTCCTGCCGGCGACGAGCCAACAAGTGGATTACGAAGCAGAGCTGGCGGTCGTGATCGGGCGCCGTGCAAAACACGTAGCCGCCGCTCGTGCTTATGACTACGTGCTCGGCTACACCGCTTTCAACGACGTGAGCGCGCGCGACTTTCAGTTTGCGGATGGACAGTGGCAACGCGGAAAGTCCTGCGACACGTTCGCGCCGATGGGCCAGACGATCGTAACCACCGATACGATCACGGATCCGCACAAGCTCTCGATCAAGCTCGTGCTCAATGGACAAACAATGCAGGACTCAAATACGGATCAACTCATCTTTGGTGTTCCGGCGTTGATTGAGTTCATCACACAGTCGATCACGCTCGAACCTGGTGATGTGATCGCGACGGGCACACCGCCAGGCGTCGGCTTCGCACGCAAGCCGCCGGTGTTTCTCAAACCGGGCGACCGGATGGAAGTGCTGATCGAGGGAATGGGTGGCTTAGGTACTCCGGTGGTTAGTGAAGAATAGTATTGCCACAAGGCACAAAAATCACAAGCTGAGGAAACATGCGCAAATCTCTTTTGTTGACCTGCGTTTTAATTTTCGTGATTGCGTTGCTGGGTTGTACAAAGCCTAATGGCCCAGCGGCAAATGGCAAAAAGAAACTCACGATTGCTGTGATACCAAAAGGCACTACGCACGAGTTCTGGAAGAGCATTCATGCCGGCAGCAACAAGGCCGCGAGCGAGCTCACTGCGCAGGGCACTGACGTCGAAGTGATCTGGAAGGGTCCGTTGCGTGAAGACGATCGCGAACAGCAGATTCAGGTCGTCGAAGGCTTTGCCGCACAGGGAGTGAATGGCATCGTGTTGGCGCCGCTCGACAATCGCGCTCTCGTGCGTCCGGTCTCGGATGCCGGTCGGGCAGGTGTGCCAACTGTGATTATCGACTCCGGTTTGGAGTCAAACGACTTTGTGAGTTTCGTCGCTACTGACAACCGCAAAGGCGGTTCGCTTGCTGCCGATCGTATGGGCCAACTTCTGAATGGCAAAGGCAAGGTGCTCGTCTTGAGATATGCTGAAGGATCCGCGAGCACGACGGAGCGAGAAGCGGGCTTTATCGATCAGATCAAGGCGAAGTTTCCTGACATTGAGCTCGTCTCGACCGATCAATACGCCGGAGCGACACGCGACACTGCCAAGCGTGCTTCGGAGAATTTGTTGAATCGTTTCGGCGACGTCGTGCAGGGCATCTTTACGCCGAATGAATCGTCGACTGCCGGAATGCTTTTGGCGCTGCAGGACATCGGCAAGGCCGGAAAGATTTCGTTTGTCGGGTTCGACTGTAGCCAAACGTTCATCGACGCCATCAATGCGAACCAGTTGCACGGGATCGTCGTGCAGAACCCGTTCAATATGGGTTATCTCGGCGTGAAGACGATGGTCGACAGTCTGCAGGGTAAGCAGGTCGAGAAGAAGATCGACACGGGTGTGATGCTCGTGACGAAAGAGAATCTCGAATCGCCGGAAGTGAAGACATTACTCCATCCGCCACTGGACCAATACTTAAAATAGGCCACGGATTAAACGGATAAAATCCGGATTTTTTCCGCGTCATCCGCGGTTAACTCTTATGGTTCGTCTTGTGCGTCAATGGCTGAATCGCCTCGGGCCTGTGCTCGGGCTGGTGTTAGTCATCGGCGTTTTTTCAATCCTGGTCGACACGCCTGCTCGGCTTCTTTCACCAAACAATCTTCGCATCGTTCTGTCGCAAACCGTGATCGTCGCGATCGGCGCGATCGGGATGACGATGATCATCATCAGCGGCGGTATCGATCTCGCCGTTGGCTCGACGATCGCGCTGACTGGAGTTATCACCGCACTCGCCATCAATGCCAGCTTTCCGCCTTCAGTTGCTTTACTCAGCGGCATTCTGGTGGGTGGAGTCGTCGGCGTGGTGAATGGTCTCGTGATCACGCGACTCAAAGTCGTGCCGTTCATTGCCACTCTCGGAATGCTCGGCGTTGCGCGCGGCGTCGCGAAGTGGATGGCGAACCAGCAAACGGTGAACATGCCGGGCTCCTGGTTAAATGAGTTGCTCGTGATGTTTCCAACACCTTCGTGGTTACTGGTCGCGCCGGGTGTGTGGATCGCGATAGTGCTCGCTGTTTGCGCCGCGATTGTTTTGCGTAACACGGTTTTTGGGCGACGTGTTTTCGCGCTTGGATCGAATGAAGCGGCGGCGCGTGCGTGTGGTATTGCGACGGACCGATTGAAGATTTGGATCTACGGGCTAGCTGGATTGTTGTTCGGACTTGCCGGAGTGATGCAGATGTCGCGTTTGCGACAGGGCGATCCGACTGTTGCCGCCGGTTCGGAGCTCGACATCATTGCCGCGGTGGTGATTGGTGGCGGCAGTTTGAGCGGTGGCGAGGGAAGTATTCTCGGCTCGATGATCGGTGCGCTGATCATGGCGTTTCTACGGAATGGATGTCAGCAGGTTGGTTGGCCCAACTACATTCAGGAGATCATTATCGGCGCGATTATCGTCGTCGCAGTTGCGATTGATCGTTGGCGCTCAAGGGGACACGGATAAAACGGATCCGTCTAATTCGTGGCAAAAAACAAGAAAAGTCTTGACACTCCGGAAGCGGAATAGTATATGTTCCGCGTTTAGACAAATTCATTCGTCCCAGTTTTCCCATTAACTCATAACAAAACAGGCGGTCCCTTTTCCCTGTAAATGGTTGGCGTAATAAGTCTTAACTAAGAACAATTTAATCCATGCGCAAGATTAACACACACGATTTCAAGGTCGCTCGTCGCGGTACCAGCCGCGAAATCAATCGGCAGATTGCCCTGAATCTCATTCGGGCCCACCAACCGGTGTCGCGCGCTGACCTCGCCCGGCTCATGAACGTTCGCCGCGGCGTCGCCAGTTTGCTTGTGAACGAACTCCTGAATGAGTCACTGATCTTCGAAGGCGCTGTCGGCGAATCCGTCGGACGTGGCCGGCGCCCGACGTTTCTCTTCATCGACTCCCGTCAGCGTTGCGTCGTCGGCGTCGATATTCGCGCGACGAGAACCTACATCCTCGTTACCGATCTGATGGGCCGGCAGCTCGGCGTCGTCAGTAGTTTTCAAACGAATCGCGAAGTCGACGTTTTGATTCAGGAGCTCGCGCGACGCATCAAGCAGATCCTTGTGGACTACAAGGAAGTCGGTGCGTGCGAAGGTGTCG
>DATNFX010000189.1:0-10537 GCA_035606195.1 Pyrinomonadaceae bacterium | reverse complement strand
CGAAACTCGCCAGACAGCGCGCGGCAGAAAACAATCTGCCGCTGCTTGAAGTTCAGCATCATTATGCGCACGTAGCGAGTTGTATGGTTGAGAACGGAGTAGCGCTGGATGCTCCGCCGGTCCTTGGGGTTGCGATTGACGGACTCGGTTTTGGGGCAGACAACACGATCTGGGGCGGCGAGTTTCTGCTGGCCGATTATCGCGGCTACCGGCGCATGGCAGCCTTCAAACCCGTTGCGATGGTCGGCGGCGTGCAGGCGATTCGCGAACCATGGCGTAACACGTATGCCCATCTCGCTGCTGGTATCGGGTGGACTGAGTTCGCTGAAAAATTTTCTTCCCTGGACCTTTATCGCTATTTGATGACTAAGCCGCTCTCTACAGTCGATCGCATGCTGGAAAGAGGAATCAACGTGCCGCTCGCGAGTTCGTGTGGACGGCTTTTCGATGCGGTTGCGGCAGCGTTGGGATTGTGTGCCGATCATGCACTCTTCGAAGGCCAGGGTGCGATGGAGTTGGAAGCGTTAGCCGAGAGATGGCCGTCAGACGCAGAACCGTATAGCTTCGCGATCACCGAACAAGACGGCGGCCTGCTCCACCTCGAATCATTTCCGATGTGGTATGCACTGTTGGAGGATCTTGGTCGAAAGGCTCCGGTTGGCCAAATCGCTGCGCGCTTCCATCGTGGGCTCGCGAAGGCGATTCGCGATACGGTCGCGCACATTCGGGGGAGTATCTCACTGAATACAGTAGCGCTCACCGGCGGCTGTTTTCAGAACAAGCTTTTGTTGGAAGAAGTCGTGCGGTTACTCGAGGCAGATGGTCTGAGTTGTCTTTTACACGGCAAAGTCCCAACCAACGACGGTGGGCTGGCGTTGGGACAAGCTGCTATCGCCGCAGCACGCCATATCGAGCGTTCAAATTAACGGTAAGGAGTAAGCGATGTGTCTTGGAATCCCTGGACAGATAATTAAAATCACCGATGCTAGTCGGAAGATGGCGCTCGTCGATGTTAGTGGCGTCCAACGAGAAGTGAGTTTGGACTGCGTTGTTGACGAGTACCATCCGCTCGAGCGTTGTGTCGGTAACTGGGCATTGGTCCACGTCGGCTTCGCCATGAGCCTGATTAACGAGGATGAGGCAGAGGCCACGTTGAAAGTCTTGAGAGAGCTTGGCGAGGTGCAGGCCGAGCTGCTCGCGATGAAGGAATCGGCGTCGAGTCCACCTTCAGAAATCCCTGAACCTGTAGCTGTCGCCTGAACGAGATGACTGTGGCTGAAGATCCAAATCTCGCGGGGCTTTACCCGTTCCTGCACGGCAAGAAGCAAGATCCGTTGTCGATGAATTCTGCCTTGCTCGAGTCAGTGTCGCAGAAGGCAGCTCATCATCACGCGGTGATTGACGACTTCTTCGCGAAGAACGGACAGAAAGTTGTCGCTGCTGCAGGAGCAATTGCGGATGTCTATCGCCGCAATGGCCGGCTGTTCACGATGGGCAACGGTGGATCGAGTTGCGATGCGGCGCATGTGGCCGTCGAGTTTCTGCACCCGGTCACTGCCGGACGCGTCGCACTGACAGCGATCGATCTCACGGCGGACCGGACGATGATGAGCGCCGTGGCAAACGACGTCGGCTTTCAGCATGTGTTTGTCCGCCAGGTGATTGCTCAGGCGCGGGCAGGGGATGGCTTAGTTGGTCTATCCACCAGCGGTAACTCGGACAACCTCGTGAAGGCTTTTGCGAAAGCAAAAGAAATGGGCGTGATAACCATCGGCCTGGCTGGGATGAGTGGTGGCGAGATGGCAAAGCTTGGTTTAGACCACTGCCTCGTCGTCGAAACCGATAGTATTCATCGTGTGCAGGAATGCCACGTGATCATCTACCACATCCTCTGGGATCTTGTTCACACGCTCCTGGCCGACGATCGCGGTTCACTTGCCGTTACTTGAACCTCACTTGGACCGGGTCAGTACAGGGAGCGGTAGCGACCTGGTCAACGATGAGAGTCAAGCGTCATTGAGGTATCGCATGCTGATCACTGACCAGGTCGCTACCGCTCCCTGTACTGACCCGGTCCAAGAAGGATCCTTTAACGAACACCATACGAAAGAAGACAAACATGAAATACGTAGATGAATTCCGTGACCCTGAGAAAGCGAAGTTTCTGCTCGAAGAAATTCGCGTTCTTGTCCCCCAAATCCGAAATGCGCGTACGAGCAACAGCCCCATCTACATCATGGAAGTCTGCGGTGGCCACACGCACGCCATCTTCCGCTACGGTGTCGAGACGATGCTGCCGGATGGAATCGAATTGATCCACGGTCCCGGCTGCCCCGTTTGCGTGTTGCCCATGGGACGCGTTGACGACTGCGTGGCCCTCGCGCACATGCCCGGTATGATCTTCACCACCTTCGGCGATGCGATGCGCGTGCCCGGATCAAAAGAAAGCCTGCTGCAAGCCAAAGCAAATGGCGCCGACGTCCGCATGGTCTATTCGCCTCTCGACGCTTTGCGACTCGCGAAGGAGAACCCGGACAGGCAGGTCGTCTTCTTCGCACTCGGCTTTGAGACGACGATGCCCAGCACCGCATTCACCGTGCTGAGAGCGAAAGCAGAAGGCGTCCAAAACTTCTCGCTGTTCTGCAATCACATCACGATCATTCCGACGATCAAGGCCATACTCGACTCGCCGGATCTACAGTTGGACGGATTTCTTGGTCCAGGCCACGTCAGCATGGTGATCGGCAATTCTTCTTATCGTTTTATCGCCGAACACTACAAGAAGCCGTTGGTGATCGCGGGTTTCGAGCCGCTCGATATCCTGCACGGCATCTGGATGGTGCTCAAACAGATCGCCGAAGGTCGTTCGGAGATTGAGAACCAGTACAAACGAGTCGTTCCCGACGGCGGTAACACTCCCGCACTCGACGCTATCGGCAGGGTCTTTGAACTGAGAGAGTTTTTTGAATGGCGCGGTCTCGGCTCGATCGACCATTCGGGAGTTAAAATCCGCGATGAATACGTGCAGTTTGACGCGGAACGCAGATTCTCAGTGCCGGCGCTCAAGATTGCCGATCCCAAATCATGTCAATGCGGCGAAGTGCTGAAGGGCGTCATCAAGCCATGGGACTGCAAAGTCTTTGGTCGCGACTGCACTCCGGAAACTCCGTTGGGCGCCCTCATGGTTTCATCGGAAGGCGCGTGCTCGGCCTACTATCAATACGGCGACATCGAAAAAATTCACGATACCAGGGCAATGGTTGAGGAGATGGTATGAGTAGCGTTGCAGAAATGGTCACGAACAACGGCAACAAGCCACGGCGCCGTGGCAAGGTGAAGGTTCCAAACGTCACGCTCGCACACGGCGGCGGCGGCAAAGCAATGCATGATTTGATCGACGACATCTTCGTCGAGGTGTTTGATAGCGAAGGTCAAGCGCCGCTCGAGGATCAGGCACGGTTTAGTCTGGCGTCTCTGGCTGCGCTCGGCGATCGACTTGCTTTTACGACTGATTCCTACGTCGTCAAGCCACTCGATTTTCCCGGAGGCAACATCGGCAAGATCGCGATCTGCGGCACAGTTAACGACCTCGCGGTCGGTGGCGCGATACCGCTCTATCTATCGTGCTCAGTAATTATCGAAGAAGGCCTGCCCGTCGAAACATTGCGCGCGGTGTCGCAGACAATGGCGAAGACGGCTCTCGAAGCCGGCGTAAGAGTCGTAACCGGCGATACGAAGGTTGTCGAACGCGGCGCGTGCGACAAGTTATTCATCAACACTGCCGGTGTCGGTGTCATTCGCGAAGGCCTTGACCTCGGCGTCGACAAAGCCAGGCCCGGAGACGTGATACTCGTCAACGGACTGTTGGGTGACCACGGCGCAGCGATTCTCAATGCACGTGGTGACATGCAGTTGAGCACACCTATCGAGAGTGATTGTGCGTCGCTACACGGTCTGATCGATACGTTGCTGTCGGCGGTTCCTCGTACACGCTTCCTGCGCGATGCCACTCGCGGAGGACTCGCGACTGTCTTGAACGAAATCGCCGAGGCATCGCAGGTCGGCATCGAGGTTTACGAAGACCGGACGCCGATTCGCAGCGAGGTCAAAGGCTTCTGCGAGATTCTCGGTCTCGATCCACTCTATCTCGCGAACGAGGGCAAGGTCGTCTGCGTCGTTCCGCCGGAAGATGCTGAAACCGCACTCGCGGCGCTCAAGTCGCATCCGCTCGGCAAAGATAGTGCGAAGATCGGTGAGGTGAATGATCATCGCCCCGGTCGCGTCGTGATGCAGACTGTTTTCGGCGGGCGTCGCATCGTCGACATGCTCGTCGGCGAACAACTACCACGGATTTGTTAACGGAGGAAAATCGAATGTCAGACAACGGGATCAAAGCGGCAGAAGGCGTCACGATTCGCATCAAGGACAAGGGAGAAGTTCTGGAATTGGATTACGACGGGGCCATCTGTCAACATCCGGGATCGTTGTGGTGGGGCACTGCAGTTGGCTTTCGCGCGATGCAAGTCGCCGCGCAGGCTCTCTCGAAAGATGAACTGTGGTCCCGCGATAACCTCTACATCGTTACCGGCCATCCCGGTCCCGGCGTGAAAGACACGATCAACTATGTCACGGGCACGGCTAGTCGCGATCGCTACAAGACCATTCTCGCCGAAGGCTGCGAAATGAAGTGCAACAGCAAGATGAAGTATGAATGGTGGGTCAGCGACGGCGTGAAGACTGTGAACATCAATCTGCGGCCGGATTTCGTGCCGCGAGAGTTTTACGAGCTCTCCGACCGTCTCGAAACGAATGAAACGACCAAGGAAGACATCAAATCGTTTCGCATCTTCAAAGTGAACCTGTCCACTCGTATCTGGAATGCGCCGCTGGAAGAGAATTTCAGTGTCGAGGTTTTCGATCGACCTCTACAGCCGGGAGAAGTACCTGAAGAGGCAAAGGCCAGCGACTATTTTCAGCTACCTGCTGAGAAGGACCAAAATTAAAAAGCAGCAAGCGGTGAATCGATTCCCTTCGTGAGCTTGCGTTCCGTTGGGCTCGTGATTCCCTTACGCAGAAAGTCGATCAAAAACTTTTGCGGGCCTCTGTTTCCCGCGTACGGCGTCAAGTTGAGGTCGATGATGTAGTGGTTGTCGTTGTCGTCATGCACGATGTCGATGCACCCAAACTCCACCGGCGACTGGTCGACAAATGTGGTGACCTCCCGCTTTAACGTTGCGCTGATCTCCAGACGGTCCTTCCCAGCCTTCAGGTGTTCCAGGTCCGTCACATAGTTTGTATCGCGCGGATCGCTCGATAGTTTCTTGATAACTCCCTGAGCAAATGCTTTGACGATGATGACCTGTTGGCCGGAAAAGTAGACTCGGTAAAATGTGTTCTCGCTATTCGTGACGTACTTTTCGATAACGATGGCGGGGTCGGTCCACATGTCGGCGTGAAGCATTTTTCGCTCGAGGGTTTGATAGTAGTAGGCTCCTCTGATGATGGGTGACACCAGGTGTTCGAGGCCACCGGCGGCAATACTCTCCGGCGGTAACCACCTCTCTAAGTCGCCGCCATAATTAAGGTTGGTTTTCACAAACAGCATTTCGTCAGCAGCCCCGGACTGCGTTGCCCCTGGCGAGTTGAGCCCGATGGCTTCAAGGTGTGCGTGGAGAGTCGACTTGCGAATGTCCTGCACGAGGCCATTGACGACATAGATACCACGTTCTTTGAAACGATCAGTAAGGTCGCGGATTCGCAGTGGCAGCCGGCTGCGAACTGACAGGTTGATCTGGAAACAGACCGTCGTGAACGAATCACAGATGCGTTCGAATTCGTCGGACGGCAACTCGCAGAATGGATCGACTTCGATTTGCACTGCCTTCTCGCGGAGGACGTGATTCAGCAGGAAGCCCTTCCACGCTCGCCACTCCAGGACTGCAACTTTACCTTCGGTTGAAAGTGTCATCTCGTTAGTACGCCCCGAGGATGGCTCACCGCATAATGCTGGTTAGAATTCGGAGGCGGCTGTTTCCAACCGCTGTTGACTTCCTGAAAGGCATAAATGGGAATCCCCAATTCGCGGGCGACCCACGGCACGATCCAGTCAAAGCTGGCTAGCCCGCAACGGTTCGCGCGATGGGCCATGCGAACGAAATAAGGCGAATCGCTGATGAATTTCGCCGGTTCTTTCAAGCGACTGTCTCGCAACATGTTCGACTTCAGGATTTGTTCGGCAGCATCCTGTGTTAACCCCAGGCAGCCGCCCTGGATGGAAGGATGCTTCAGGCGTCCCTGCAGTGTTCCAAACAATCCGTTACGAGTCGGCAGGTAACGGAAGCGACGGTGGATCACGGTGTCGGGGTCGATCTTGAATAAGTATTGAGTTGGTTTTTCAAAAAAGAGTTCGAGCATGCGTTCGATAACCGCGCCACCATTCTCGATCCCGAATAATCGCGACTCTCCGCGAAAGTCGGCGTTGTGATGTTCCGCGAGAATGGGAAGCCGGGGATCCGGATCGCCGTCAGATCTCAATATGACGCGGCTCGTGGAGTAATGAGCTCGCAGGTCACGCAGACATTCTGCGGTGGCGTCGTAGTTTTTATAAGTCAGTGCAAAAAATGTTAGGTCGTCATCACAGTAGTTCATTGCTATCCACAGATTACACAGATTTATTTTATAGAATCTGTGTAATCTGTGGATAGAACTAAATCGAGGAACGTTTGTGAAAGCGGTTACGATGATCTCGTGGGAGTTGCACCCGTTTCACACGCGTGGCGGGACGGCGTACGCAATTCGACGCTTAGCGGACCAGCTAACTGCTCTGGGGATCGAAACTAGAGTTCTCTTACCGGATTGGCTCGATACTCAACCTGGGAACGACTTGTCGCCTTTGCTGAAGCCGATCTTGTTGAAGATGAGGTCTGAATTTCGTAGTGCTCCGCGAGTGCCGCAGTCGCTTGAGTTTAGTCGTCTTGCACTACAGGCGGTCGAAGATTCGGATGCTGTAATTGCTCATAGCGCAGAGGGTGCGATGTTTATTATTCTACGCGGCGAAAAGCGCCACGTTGAGCCATCCGTCTTCTGGCTTCATAGTCTTTTCGATCCATCAATCAGTGACTTGTCGAAAGAGCAACGCCGGATCTTTCCATCGTCATCTCTGCTCGCGTCTGCCGTAATGATGGCCGACCTCGTCGTCACGAGCACAGGCGTTTTGAAGGATGCGCGGGAGTTCGAATGGCCCGACCGGCTCAGAGAGTTGCAGAAAGCACTCACAACTGCTGTAGCTGAAGATCGAGTGCTCACGGTTGAATCCACGGGATGCCTTGCAGAAGCCCCGAACGATTCGCAAGGGTCAAATTTGGAGGCTCTTAAAAACGTGCCTTCACCATACGTCCTTTTTCCGGGACGTCCTACGGTGGACAAAGGGTTTGGTTTTTTCGCCGCGATTGCTGAGCGGTTACGAGCTCACAACATCGCGTGTGTTGCAGTGCACCGGCCTGCGGAACAGTCAATTGAGTGTCCAAACATTTACTGGCTGCCCTGGCTGACCCAGGATGAGTTGAGCTTAGTTATGCGTCGCGCTGCGTGTACGGTTCTGCCGAGTATCACGGAAGGCTTCGGGTTAGCTGCCGCAGAGTCGATCAGCCAGGGTGTCGCGACGGTGTATCAAGAAGTTGGCGGTCACCATTTTTTGCGGGGACTTCCGAACGCATTGCCGGTTCCCCTCACCACAGGGGAGCGCGCGCAGCTTTACGGTCTTTGGTCCGAATTGATTGAGATGTACCCGGATTTTTGGCCCGTTTGGTGCAAGCATGAAAAATCGCTGAGCCCCCTCATCGACAAATGGGTCGAAGCCATACGCTCGGTTGCTTGGATAAGGTCAGAACCTCCTCGCGGTAGCGGCTGGGTGCGCAGCCTTCCCGAACATCCGGCCGAGGAGCAGTGGGGCCACAGACTTCGCCGCCGTATTGAGAATGAAAAGACTTTGCACAACTAGTTCCAAATCCCGCCCACGGCAGTGGGCGGATTGTGCAGCACGACTGGTTGTGAATCCCGCCCACGGCAGTGGGCGGATTGTTCAAGTCCTTTCTATTTGAAAACTAAGAGCGGATTTCGAATCCCGCCAACGGAAGTTGGCGGATTGTTCAGGTCCTTACTATTTATCTTGTTGATGAATTAGATTGGACTTGAAGTATCCGCCCACTGCCGTAGGGCGGGATTAGAACGTATTTTTAAAAGCTGTGGGTAGAAAGGACTTGAACGATCCGCCCACTGCCGTGGGCGGGATTTGATCAATCAGTAGGACATTTAACTCACTGGGGTAGACACGGAACAAAGGAGAGAAATGGCAGCGTTGTTAGAACCTCTCACAGAACTTTGCCCACGCGACGGCCGCCCACGATTGATCCATCTCATGCCGTGGGACCTGACCGTCGGGGGCGCTCAACGCATGCTCGACTTGTGGTGTTCGGCTGAAGCCCATCGCTGGGATACGCACATTCTAACGGCCGGGGAGCGCGGGCCGTTCGAGTTCGCCGGGGCAACGGTTCATTCCAAATTAAGCCGTTCGGAAATACGGAATCTGATCGAAACTCTCGAGCCTGATTTACTGGTGCACTACGAAACGAGCGAGAGGAACGAAATCACGACCGACTGCCCTCAGGTTTGGATCCTGCATTGCACGAATTCACTGCGAGAGCCACCGCCACAACACGCAACACCTGCAATGGTCTTTTCGAATTTTGACTCGGACGAAATTCATTCTGGCTGGCGTGAGTTATCGTTCAAGGTGTTGCCGCTGCAAATCGATACTGCTGAGTTTCGTCCAACCGATCGAAAGCATGAGGGTCTTGTCTGCGGGATTGTGGGTCGTCTGCACGAGGACAAGGTTCCACGCTCCTTCGTCGAAGCGCTTTTGAAATATGAACCCGGTCAGTGGCGGATTCGCTTCATTGGGCATGGACTCGATACCGGATATCAGCGATTCGTGAAGGGCAAGCTTGCGAATCTAGAGTGGGTGGAATTTTCAGGCGACGTAGGTCCCAGCGAGGTGCCGGCAGCCCTGCGTGCTCTCGATGCCGTGCTGATTCCGACCGACAGTTCGCAGAGTGAAACCGGTTCCTATTCAGCATTGGAGGCGATGGCGACAGCCTTGCCCGTAATCGCTCGTGACTTAGGCGGCCTCAGGTACAACTGCGGCACTGTGCCGTTGTACGCACAGGACGATACCGAACTCCTCGCCCGGCTTCGTGAGTTGGATGATGCCGGCGCGCGCTCACAGGCAGGAGAAAGAGGGCGGCAATGGGTGGTTGACAATCATGAGGTTCAAAAGCATACCGCTGTTCATAGTGCCGGCTTCGCAGCCTCTCTATCCTGCCATGTCTCGATTCTGATGCCGGTATTCGATACACCAGTCGCTTATTTATCGGAGTGTTGGGAGTCGATAAGAGCACAAACGTTCCGCGAATGGGAGCTCGTCCTGGTGGATGACGGTTCGCGCGAACCCGAAACGATCGCAGCAATCGATCGCATAGCTGACGATCCGAGAGTAGTCCTCATACGACTCGACGAAAACAAAGGCATCACTGCCGCTCTTAACATGGGATTGAAGCGATGTCGCGGGAAACTGATTGCTCGCATGGACGCCGATGACAAGATGCTGCCGACGCGTTTAGAGCGTCAATTCGACTACATGCAGACTCACCCGGACGTCGCATTCCTCGGAACCCAATCCCAGGGCATCGAGTGGGAAACCGGTCGGACATATTCACCAACCAGACATCCGGAGCAAGTCACGAACGAGATCATCGAACACCAACGAACAAACTCCCAGATCTTTTTTCTCAACCATCCAACTGTGATGTTTCGACCGCAGGCAGTGCTGAGACTGGGCGGCTATCCCGCTTATCGCATCGCACAGGACTTGGGCCTTTGGTTGAGAGCGATTCGGGCGGGTCTGAAAATCCACAATTTACAGACTGTGGAATTACACTATGGATTACATTCGGGTCAGGTTTCGAAGTGTAACGGTGTTCGGCTCGAAGAATACGCGAAGATCATTGAGGAGTGTTGGACGGATGACATGCGATATCTGAACGCCGCTGATTAAAGCCTGCGAAGCAGGCGGAAGTTAGAGCCTGCGAAGCAGGCGGAAGCATAAAGCCTGGGGCGTAAGCCCCAGGATCATAATGCAAAGAATCGTGAGCCCATGAAATGGGCGACAGCTGTTTGTCTGCAAAATCATTAAGCCGCAATCGCTCTGTCGCCCGCATTCGCGGGCTTGAAAATGTGTTGCGCTTTGATCCTGGGGCTTGCGCCCCAGGCTTTATGCTTACGCCTGCTTCGCAGGCATTAGCTTCCTTCGCCGCCTGCTCCGCAGGCTCAAGCCGAACTTGTGCGTCTCTTAGCGGAGGATCCATCTTTCGATTGCTCTGGCCACGCCGTCTTTTTCCATGGTCGTGGTTACCCAGTCAGCATACGCTCTGACTGCGATGGGCGCCTGCTCCATGGCGACGCCGATTCCGGCATATCGCAG
>DATNFX010000188.1:0-8271 GCA_035606195.1 Pyrinomonadaceae bacterium | reverse complement strand
TGACTGCCGACGCTTTCATCGATCACCAGCCCACAGTTTCTGGCGATGGTCGTTACATAGTTTTCCAGTCGAATAGATCAGGCGCGCGTAACATCTGGCGAATCGATGCCGATGGCAACAATCCCAAACAATTAACCACCGGCAACTCTGTCGATGCGAATCCGGTTGTTTCTCCTGATGGGAAGTTGGTGGTTTTTATGTCACTGCGGTCCGGTACATGGACCACGTGGAAGGTCAGCATCGACGGCGGCGTACCAGTGCAGCTGACGGATCGCAGTTCCGAATTCCCATCGATTTCACCGGACGGCAAATCGATCTCTTATTTCTACACAGACGAAAAAGCGAACAATCAACCGCAGCTGGCAATTATCGGTTTCGACGGCGGCGCGCCGCTAAAAACGATCGATCTGCCACGTTCAGTGCAACCGATCGCGTTTGCGTGGATGCCCGATGGCCTGTCGATCGCGTTCCTCGATAACAGTTCTGGAATTCTGAACGTTTGGAGCCAACCGGTTGACGGCGGCCCGCCAAAACAGTTAACTAATTACAAATCCGAATTCGTAACCAGTTTTGCAATCTCCCGCGACGGAAAAATCGCAACATACCGCTGGTCAGCGACGAGAGACATCGTGCTGATCAAGGATTTCAAGTAGAACCCCCCATCCACAGATCAGTCTGTGGATTCACTCCCAAGGAGGCCCAGAATGACGCAAAAAGAATGGACCATCATGATTTACATGGCGGGTGATAATAACCTCGCCGTCGACATGGCGTACGCCATGGAACAAATCAAGGGCGTCGCGGACGCGGGTGAGAACACTCCAAACCTCTTTGTTTACTACGACGGCAACTCACCTGCCATCCCGACGCTGTACTGCGACTTCTCAGAGCCGGGCAAGCCGCGCTATGTGCGGTCATACAAAGTAGAAGACAAACTCCATCCGGTTACGCCGAAACACAATGAGAATGCCGCTGACATGCGGTCCATCCTCAATTTCATCGACTGGTGCGTAAACAAGGTGGAGGTCGAACACAACGGAAGTGTCACGAAGGGACGTCGCGCAGACAAGTATGCGTTGATCTTTTCAGGCCACTCACTCGGCTTTCAGGACATCGGCTTATTTAAAGATGAATCGTCAGGCAAGTCGATGAACATGAAGGATTTTTTCACGGCGCTTAAGTCGACGGTTAACTCTGAGGAGTATGACTTCGACGATGAAATAGAAAAAATCGAGACCACATTGCTTGGTCAAAAACTCGACATACTCGGGTTTGATAGCTGCGTGATGGGCATGCTCGAGGTTGGCTACCAGTTCAATAAAGTGGCTAAAACGATGATCGCATCCGAAGGCAGCGTACCGAGCGCAGGTTGGACTTACGCGAAGATACTCGGATGCCTGGCGCAGGAACAAAACCGCAGTCTGGACACTCGCGATGTTGCCGAGCTCTTCGTCAAAAAGTTCATTCGTACTCAGGATGAATATACTGTCGGCGGCGTTTCGGTCGACATGGCTGCGTGGGATCTATCCCAGTTTGAGAGTCTCGTTTCCTCATTCGAGGAACTCTCGAAAGCGCTGCTTGAATGCTTCGAGGATCCGGAAAGCCGCATCTACCGGCAGATGGAAAGAGTGATTCTGTACGTGCACTGGAAGTGTCAGTCGTACATGTACGATCAGAATGTCGATCTCGGCGACTTCTGCGAACTGCTCGATCGGGAATGTGGTGAAGTAGAGGAAGAGCTTGGCGGCAGCAAAGATACGAAGCTCTTGAAAGATGTCAGAGTCGCCTGCCGGAAGGTGCTCGATGAGTTGAAGAATGCTGTGATTCTGAGCGGGTTTAGTGGCGGTGGCTATCAGTATTCAAACGGCGTCTCAGTGTTTTTCCCGTGGTCGCGCGAGGCGTATGAAGTATCGCGGAAGAATTATGAGAGTCTCTCGTTTACTAAAAAGGCAAAGCAGAAGCGGTTGTCATGGACTGGTTTTCTGAAGAAGTATTTGTATGAGGTGAGTCTGCGGAAGGTCGAGCCGGTGCCGGCGAATGTTTCCGTCGGAGAGAGATACCGGTATAACTCAGGCGTCCCGCTCGACGAACGACCGATGGTGGCGGCAGTAGCTGCCGGCGCATCGTCGAGTACGAAGATCGCGGGGCAGGAAGGCTCGAAGATCGCTGGTCAGGAAGGTTCGAAGATCGCCGGTCAGGAAGGCTCGAAGATCGCCGGTCAGGAAGGTTCCAAGATCGCCGGCCAGGAGGGCTCGAAGATCGCCGGCCAGGAAGGTTCCAAGATCGCCGGCCAGGAAGGCTCCAAGATCGCCGGGCAGGAAGGTTCCAAGATCGCCGGGCAAGAAGGTTCCAAGATCGCTGGACAAGAAGGCTCGAAACTTGCTGGTGGTGGTTCGAGTGCATTCTTCAACAGCCTGCGTCTGTTCAAAAACATCGAGAGCCGCTGGGACGTTTCCGGCTTCACCAAGAAACCCGGCGACATGCACTGATCGCGACTAAGTGAGCTGCTTGGACAGGGTCAGAACCACCTCGCGGTAGCGGGTGGGTGCGAAGCCTTTTTCGATAGGAGCCTACGGCGTACCCACCCGCTACCGCGTGGTGGTTCTGACCCTGTCCAAGTGAGGACTAAAAGGTAAGACTATGAACACACAGCCAATGAATCCGAACGACCAGCAAGCAAACATCGAACTCAGAATGCGCACACTGCGGACGCTCTGGATGGCGTTGCTACTTAGCATAGTTGCGTACTACATGTTCACGATCTTCTTCTTTAAACCATCGGGAGAACCCAGGCCCAACCCTACGCTGTCGCTCGCACTCCTCCTCGCCGGCATAGCAACGACGCTCGTTTCTTTCCTGATCAAAAACAGGTTGTTGAGCCGAGCTGCGGAACAACAGCAAGTAGCATGGGTTCAGCAGGCATATATCGCAGGCTGGGCCATAAACGAGGTCGGAGCGCTGCTTGGTGTGTTTGATTTGTTTGTGACGGGTCATCGTCACTATTACATCCTGTTCATCGTTGCCGCCTGCGGACTGTTGCTTCAGTTTCCGCGACGCGAAGCTGTTATAAACGCCGCGTACAAGAACCCAGGGTTCTAAGGAGTTCAGAATGAAGAGTCTTTACGGATTGTTAGCGTGCGTGATCCTTGTCGTGTCGTCGCCAATGGTTTCATCGCAACAGAAAGCCGAACCAGCAAACAAGCTCGTCGAGTTTCACATGGCGCTGCTGAAGCACGGACCCAAATGGACGGCGACCGAGAGCGAGGAAACCAAGCGCCTGCATCAGGACCACGTCAACTATGTGCTGTCAACGCTCGACTCCGGCAAAGCAATTATCGCGGGGCCGCTTACTGACGGTGGCGACATCGATGGAATCTACGTATTTCGGGCGAAGTCCGCAGAGGAAGCGAAAGCATGGGCTGAAGCTGATCCATCCGTTGCATCAGGATTCCGCATTGCAGAAATGCATCCATGGTGGTCGGAAGATATTTTTAGTAAGCCGGCGAAACCATTGAAATTGACGAAGACGTATCTTGCGTTCCTCACGCGCGGAGACAAGTGGACTCCCGAGAAGACGCCGGCGACGGAAGAGATTCAAAAGGGTCACATGGCGAACATCAACCGGCTCGCGGAAATGAAGAAGTTGATTGCGGCAGGACCGTTCGGAGATAACGGGCGCTTGCGCGGCATCTTCGTATTTCGGGTCGAGTCGTTGGAGGAGACAAAGACTCTGACCGCAGGCGATCCGGCAGTTCAGGCCGGCCGGCTTGCCATGGACATCCACACCTGGATGGTCCCGGAAGGCGTGTTGCCTCAATAAGGCCACATCGAACGTACTGTAGGGGCGGCCCTCCGTGGCCGCCCGTGGTTTTGATCGTGTTCGCCAATTCCACGGCTGTGGCTTCGTGAACCCGGCTAAAACCACGGGCGGCCACGGAGGGCCGCCCCTACAGTACGTCCCATGGCGCGTTGGGGAACATCAAGTTGCGTGTTACCGTACTCTGAAACTATGTATTGTCCTAATTGTGGTCAGCAACAGCTCTCGGATGAGATGAGATTCTGCTCGCGTTGTGGCCAGGCGCTGAGCGGACTGGCGGAGTGGCTCGCAGGTGGCGGACTCCCGGCACAACCCAGAACGGAAGTGCAAATCTCAGCAGACTCTCCACGCCGCAAAGGAATTCGACGCGCCGCGAAGCTAATGTTTTTCAGCGGCGTTCTCTTTCCTATCTTCATCGTGATTAGTCTTGCGATCGACGAGCCCGGTCCACTCGTTCTTCCCATCATCGTCTTTTTTATTTCGCTTGCAATGATGCTTTACGCCCGCCTCTTCAGCGACAAAACGGCCCCTGCTGCCCTCAATGATGTCGCTCAAACGAGAACGTATTTACCTCCGGCGACCAGCATCCCCATACCCGCCCGGCAGCAAGTAAGAACCAACGAGCTCGCGCAACCACCGAGCGTCACCGAACACACCACCAGACTGTTGGACAACGAGTAACTATCTAATGACAGTGATCTTCGTAACGGGATGAATTTCCCACGCCGTCGCGCGCCAGTTTCCCGGTCTGTTGGCCGCGGTGTTCTCAGCTTCCTCATCGTGACCGACGTCGAAATACAGCCAACCTTCAAATTCACACCAACGGCCCACTAACTGCTGTTGCAGAGTTTGTTCAGACCAGTCGCGTCCCTGCTCTCGCAGGTTTGGTGTGACTTCCAGCACGACCTGCTCCGTCTTCGGAGCATCCCGCCGATTTGCCATCACGATGTGAATGTCGCGCCGGCAGGGACTGTAACAGTTCGTCGCTTCAGCAACCCCCCCATACGCGACATCGAGCACGTACCCCTCGATTCTGGCTGCACGGTCGGTGGACCAACGGTTAGTATCGTCACCTCGCACCAGTAACGCATCGAGTGTAACTCGCGAGTCAAAATCCGTAGCTTGTGGCGCCGCTGTTCTATTCTTTAGCCGGTGAAGATTTCGCGCCCGGCTCGTGAGTGCAATCCCAATACTCGGACAATTCAGCGCGAGTACCAGCCAGGCAGCGACGAGAACAACTACGACACCAACGACAATCAGCAGTCTGCGCGACCTGGTCGACATCCTAGAACACACTCGCTTTGTACGCGTACCAGATACCGAAGCAAATGCTGAACACGGCAGCCAATGTCTGAAGACTGTTATGAAGATGAGTGAGTTTTCTCGAGGTGAAGGCGAAAGGCAGACCGATCAATCCCGACATCAAGAGCATTCCGACGATCGATCCAAATCCAAAAGTCAGCACATAAAGAAAGCCGAGCAACGACGAACTAATCTGCGTCAGGACCAGCAACGTCAGAGCCCCGGATCCGGCGAGACCGTGAACCATTCCAATCAGCACCGGCTTCCATCCGAGACGCGAAACCGTGTGCGAGTGACTAGCATGCGTAACCGGCTGGTGCTTGTTTTCCTTTTCGTGAAAGTGGACGTGCGTGTGCGACATGCCATCGTGATCGTGCTGGTGAACGTGAACTTCGCTGCTCTTGCGCGAGGCTCGCCAAAGCGCGCTGATACCCAACCCGATGATCATCAGCGCGACCGCAAGCTCCATCCAATTGCTCACAAATTCAGGAATCGCGATCCGCAACGACAACACTATCGCTCCGATGACGAGCAGCGAGACCGTATGACCCACGCCCCAAAGCGCGCCCACGATTGCAGAACGGAAAACATTCCGGTGCCGACTCACAATCGTCGAAATCGCAACGACGTGATCGACTTCAGTAGCGTGTTTTAATCCAAAGACGAGCCCAATACTCAAAACCACAAATATATTGAGCGACCCGGGGTTCCCGAACATAAAAATCCGCATCCAATCCCTGTTTATCAGTAGCTACGCTTCCCATGGTAAATAATTTCCCTTCGCAATGCGAAGCGGACTATCATCAAAGCCAGCAAGGATGAATAGACGGGCTAAAACCGGGCGCCGGATCGCCGCCGCATTTCTTCTCACCTCTTTGGTTCTGGCTACTTTACTGTCCAGCGTAGCTCAACAACAGCAACAACAACCCACACCACCCATTTCAGGATTTGAAGATGGAAACGTGACGAGTCGTTATCGCCCAACAGAATTACCGACGAGCAGCAGCCTGTTCGGCGAGTTCACGTTCGTTCGGATCATGTACCCCTCACCCCATTCGCCATACAACCAGTGGTTCGGGGCAGCCTGGAGAGTCGACTATCCGGAGGCCGACACGAACTTCACCGAGGGAATTCATTCATGGGCGAGCACCAACCTGCGTCTCTCACAACCAGTACAGATAAGACCAACCGACCCGCGCCTGTTCGATTATCCGTTCGCTTACATCGTCGAGCCCGGCCACATGGAGTTGACGGAGACGGATGCCGCAGCGTTACGCGAGTACCTCATGCGCGGCGGTTTTCTTTTTCTCGACGACTTTCACGGTGAGACCGAATGGCAACACGCGCGCGAGCAGATTCGAATGATTCTGCCCGAGTATGAGATCAAGGATTTGCCGCTCTCCCATCCAATCTTCCACAGCTATTTTGATGTGGACCACGTGGTCCAGGTTCCTGGAGTCGCAGCGTTGATTCATGGTGTGACGTACGAGAAGGGCGGAGTCACGCCGCACTACATGGGCGTCGAAAACAAAAATGGCAGACTGATGGTCTTCATGACGCGCAACTGCGACCTCGGCGATGCGTGGGAGTGGATCAACGATCCGCGCTATCCGGCCCAGTACGGCTTCATGGCATATAAGATCGGCATGAACGTAATCGTCTACGCCATGAGCCATTAAGAAACTGACGCCACGGAACGAACTGTAGGGGCGGCCCTCCGTGGCCGCCCGTGGTTTGTGCAAAGGGTTCAGGTAGCAACGGCCTCGGATTTCGCGAACACGATCAAAACCACGGGCGGCCACGGAGGGCCGCCCCTACAGTACGTTCTGTGGTTAGAGAATATTCACTGCGCGTCCGGCAAGTAAGGCAATCACCAACAACGAAATCAATGCCTGGACCATCATGATGCTCTTCGCCCAACGCGACAACACCGGCACGTCCGTTGGCGAAAACGCGGTGCTGGTGTTGAAAGCCAGAAAGAGATAATCGACGAAGTTCGGCGCCCACTCCTTTTCACCCGCAGCAGCTTTTGCTTCAGGGGGCATGGTCATCTGCGGGAAAAGGAATGCTCCATCGGAGTGCCCAACTGTTCGAGCTCGTTTGTGTGGCCCGCCTCCATCAAGGTGCCAGTACCACCCGGCGAAGATCAGAATGTTTGCCAGCCAGAGCGAGGCAGCAGAACGTAACAGTTGCGGCGGCGCCACCTCGTGTTGCGTAACTTCCCAAAGCAGCAACGCGAGCGCAAGGATCAGAGCCGCAGTCACGATGCTGTTGAGAATATAGCCCAGCGTTTGATGCAGCGCGTGATTACCGATGTAATGCAAAATCACCATCGGTACAAGCAACGAGACAACGATCGCGACGAGCAACCAGTGCGGCGCGCCGGCCAACAGGCTCGACGGCAACGCTGCGTACAATCCTCCGATCGCCAGCATGGCAACAAGAGGAGGCCAGATCGGTTCACGCACACTCATTGCCATTTAAAAATTTTCAGCGCAATCACAAAACTCACGATACACCACGCCAGCAGTATCGCGATCGGAATCCAGTTAGACGTAAGCGACGCGCCCTCGTTCATCAAAGCACGCAGCGCATTGTTGAGCGCCGTTAGCGGCAACGCCTGGATGAACGGTTGCAGGACGTGGGGGAATCGTTCCGACGAGAAAAACGTGCCTGACAGTAACCACATCGGAAGCATGATGAAGTTCATCAGTCCCGACACACCTTCGATCGTCGTCGGTCGCGCGGCCACCAGCAATCCGATTCCCGAAAACGTGAAACCGCCGAGTCCGGTGACCAAAGCAACACTCAGCCACGAGCCACGCACAGTAAAACCAAATGCGAGCGTCGCGAAGATAAGCACAGCCGCGACTTCAAGCACCAGAAACACGAGTCGCGAGAGCATGAACGACAGCAGATAATGCGAACGTCGCATAGGCGTGGCGGCGAATCGTTTGAGGATCTTTCGCGAGCGCGCGATCACGACGGTAAATCCAAGGCCCCATAACCCGCTGCCCATCAGGTTCATTCCGATCAAACCCGGAACGAGAAAGTCGACATAACGAGCGCCAGGTTCCGTGACCGTCTGGTCGCCAACCTTCGCGACATCGGCTCTTCCCTTGCCGCGTTGCAAAACGTCGTCAACCAAAAGT
>DATNFX010000187.1:0-18925 GCA_035606195.1 Pyrinomonadaceae bacterium | reverse complement strand
GCTTGTCAATCAGTATCGATACAACATTCGCGTCTGCAACAACTCGTGGGGAACCACGCTCGCAGACTATCCTTACGATCCGAATGACCCGATCAATACCGCCACACGTATGATGCACGACCGAAATATCACGGTCGTTTTCGCTGCCGGCAACGACGGCGACGCTCCAAACATGATCAATCCGTTCTCAGTTGCTCCGTGGGTTATTTCGGTCGCAGCCGCTGAGAAGCAGGGCCTTGGTACGCCAGCGGGATTTTCGTCACGTGGCAACGACAATGGCACGGGCAGCGATACGGCGGGTCAGCCTGCTGATCCTTTAACTGCTCCGAATCTGCGACCTGACATCACCGGTTCGGGAGTCGATATCAAGAGCACACGCTCGAAGGCTCCAGGTGTGACGAATGTCGCGGGCACGCTTCCGATCTTTGTCGGTGCTAACGACCTTTCGACGATTCCGCCTGCGTTTCTGCCGTACTACACGACGTCGCAGGGAACGAGTTTCTCGACGCCGCAGGTCACAGGGATCGTCGCCTTGATGATGGAAGCAAATCCGCTGCTGACGCCCGACCAGGTTGTAACGCTGCTTCGCCAGACGGCAACGCCGATGCCCTACGAGGAACGCGTGGTCGGCGCCGGCTATGTCGATGCGCACAACGCTGTGCGTGCGGCAATGTCGCTGACGGCGGTACCACATCCGGCAAACCTGTTTCCGTCGAACGACCCGAACGCACCACAGATCGTCGACGCTCAGGATGATCAGATCGGTACTACCGCTCAGGATATTCGAGCTGCATATTTCAAATACGATCCCGTCGCGAATCAAATCGTCTACCGGTTGAGAGTTACCGATGCGTCAGTGCGCACGCCGAATATGCGGTGGACACTGACGTCGGCATTTGGAGCGGTTGAGGTTTACGTCACGGCATCAGTCGACGAGACCGCTACTACGTTTGAATACGGAAAGATCACGACTCTCGCGACCGGTACGCAAAATCAGGAGACGATCGGCGCGGCGGACTTTGGCGCAATCGACGGTAATGAGATCACGATCAAGCTCGGACTTGAAAAGGTGAACGCTGCGGTCGGGCAGAATGTACTTGGAACGATCTCGACGAACACGCAGGCTGAAGCTCAAATACTTATCGGTTCGTCGCTGTCCGGTGGGCTTCTCCTGAACTCCGATTCGGGAACGGGCTCGAGTTATGACATCGCTCCGGCCGCGCCCGATCCGACGCCTACACCAACTCCGACTCCAACTCCAACTCCGAGCCCGACACCTGCTCCCGAGGACTTCAAGGAGCGCTACTCGGGTACGATCCAGCCAGGGCAATCGTCGGTCGCGATTCCTTTTTCGCTTCGACGTAGCGGGCTCGGTGCGCAGATCAATCAGAACCACGGAAACCAGCGGATCTATTTAGAGCTGCTGGATGCAAATGGGAACCTGATCGCGACCGCTGAGAACGATAAGATCGAACTACGTAACCTCGCGCTCGGAAACTACGTCTTCCGAATCCGCGGCAACGTCACGACCGCGGTCGATTTCACGATTAAATCCGAACAGGATTAGGAACGTACTGTAGGGGCGGCCCTCCGTGGCCGCCCTCGGTTTAAAATCATGTTCGCAAACCCGAGACCGTCGCTTCTTGAATCCGTGTGCCAACCGAGGGCGGCCACTGAGGGGCCGCCCCTACAGTACGTTCGGAGGCGTCATTTGATGAAAAGCTCTTCGGCGTTCCACGTTGAGTAAGGAAACAACGGACTGGGTGAGAAGTTTCCGACGTGTGAGTTCGCAGCCGAAACAACGTGGCGGGCGACGAGTGGAATGACAGGCGACGCGTCCGCCACGATCCTTTGAATCTCGTAAAACTTCAACTTCCGCTTTCCTGGATCCGTTTCGCGAGCCTGTTCCGCGAAAAGTTGATCGAGTTTCATCTCCCACTCAGTCGCAGCCGTCTTTTGATTCGGCCTCCATTGATGCGCATCGCCGCTGCTGAGTAACAGGTTTGCGTACGTTGATGGCTCGAGATCCGTCAGCGAAAGACCGAGCAGTATCGCATCGTATTCATATGACTTGGTCCAGGCGTTCGTCACAGCCGAGAACTCGACCGGTACGACCTGCATTTTTATGCCGAGCTTCGCAAGGTCTTCCTGGACCACCGCCGCCATGAGCTTCCGCGGTTCGCTCTCAGCAGGAACCAGCAGCGAAAACTCGACACGGTTACCTTGCGCATCAAATAGTTCCGCGCCGCGTTTGGCAAACCCAGCTTGTTCCAGCAATGAAGCTGCCTGACCAAGGTCGTACGCGATCTTCGGTAGATCGGGGTTGGCCCAGATCCGATTTGCTGGTGATACGACACCGTAGAGTGGCGTTGCCAAACCCTGAAGCGTCGACCTGGCGATTGAATCGCGGTCAACCGCCATTGAAACCGCTCTTCTAAACCTCATATCCGAGAACCACGCAAGCTTGACTGGATTCTGCTGCGTGCCGTCCGCCTTGGTGGGATTTAGATTAAACCAAATATAATCGACCCCGAGACTTGGCCCGAGATCGAAGGCTCTTACTGGTCCGCCGGCGTGTAGCAGGGAAGCGTAATCCGCGGGTCGTAAACGGTCCACGATATCTATTGTTGCCTGGTCCAACCCGACACGTGTCTGATTTGCATCGGGCACTACCGCGAGCGTGAGTTCATCAAGATATGGCAGTTGCGTTCCCTGTGCGTCACTCCTCCAGTAATAAGGATTGCGTTTGAGGACAACTCTGTCGCCGGCTACTGCCGACTCGACAACGAACGGACCACTCGAGACTACGGACGCGGGCGGCGCTGTTATCTTCCACGCCTCGGAGAGCAGGCCCGCTTTTTGATCCGCTTCGAGCGCATGCCTGGGCAGCACAGCAATGTTATAGAGATAATTGTCAGGGGCCGGTATCGTTTCCGGAAGGACAAATTGAAGATTTCGATTATCGATCACCTTTACAGATATCGGCTTGCCGTTAATGAGGAGAGCGTCACGAAATACCCCTGCCTTGTTCCGCTCATCGTAAGCAGCCTCGAGGGTGAATGCCACGTCACTACTAGTCAGAGGTTGGCCGTCCGAAAACTTCAGTCCATCTCGAAGCCTGATATCGACCGTATGCCCATCGGAACTCGTGGTCCAGGCTTCTGCGAGCCCCGGCACATAAGTTTGCTTCGAGTGATCGAACTCCACCAGCCGGCTGTTGAGCAGGAAGAACGCAGTTACGATCGACGACTCGTCATTTGCGAGAAGATAGTTGAAGGTTTTGGGCGGTGAAGAAAGACGATAGACCAACTTCCCGCCACGTTTTCCGATTCCTCGCTGTTCGGGACCGGCGCTTGTCGTCGTGTTTGCCGCAGGTGGTTGCCGGCAAGAAACCAGTAGTGGAAGCAGAAGAAAAGCAAGCAGACGGGAGTATCTGAAGGGGCGCATGATGCTATTAATCCACAGATTACGTAGATTTGGGAAACAATCTGCGTAATCTGTGGATAGTACTTCGAGAATGATCAAGTTACTGCTGAGAAAATTTCTGCAAGGTCTAATGATGATACTGATCGTCTCGGCCGTGACGTTTGCATTACTCGGCTTTGCTGGCGGCGACGCCCTGACGCAGTTGCGAGATAACTCGCAGATCTCAGCGGTGACAATCGAGCGCCTTCGCAGCGTATACGGCCTCGACCAACCACTTCCGAAACGATACTTCCGGTGGCTTTCCGGCGCGGTCAAGGGAGACTTGGGCGAGTCGACGTACTTTCATGTGCCGGTAAGCGGTCTCGTATTGTCGCGTTCGGTTAGCACGTTTTGGCTCGGCACCGCCGCCTTTGCAATTGCACTCATTCTTGCTGTGCCGCTAAGCCTCATCGGCGTGCGCTACCAATCAACTGCGATTGCGGCACTGATCGACTCTGTGATCCTTCTGTCAGCCTCGACGCCTCGGATCGTTCTCGCGCTCGTCGCGCTCGCGATATCTGTCCGGTTGACTGTGTCCGCGATGGACGGTTCTTCGGCGGTTCTGTTCTGGCTGGCGGCGTTGGCCCTATCGGCGCCGTTGATTTCAGTTTTTCTGGCACAGTTTCATGGCGAGTTACGGCGCACGATGCGGGAAGACTTCATCAAGCTTGCACGCGCGAAAGGCTTAAGCGAGAGCTCCGTGATCCTTCGCCACGCGCTTAGGCCTGCACTCAATCCGGTGCTGACAATCGCCGGCCTCTCGCTTGGCAGTGTGCTGGGAGGATCGGTGGTCGTCGAATCTGTGCTCGGACGGCAGGGAATAGGAACATTGATGGTTTCAGCCGTGCGCGCGCGCGATCTTCCTCTGGTTATGGGAATCGTTTTATTTACCAGTACGGCAGTGTGGCTCGGAAATGCCATTGGCGAATTGCTGCAGGCGGCCAATGACAAGCGAATTCGCGACCTCGGGTTTTGAACGAACAACTATCAAGAGAAGATTTCACGAGGCGGCGAACCGATCGCGTTGCGGTCTTTGGTTGGCTGGTTATCAGTCTGTTCGCGTTGTGCGCTGTCTTCGCCGGCTTTCTTGCACCGTACGACCACAGTGCTCAGTCAAGATTTGAACCATCCGCGCCGGCGACGACGATCCACTTCAGCGGCCTGACGGCTTTCATTCATCCACGGCGTGTCGAAGATCCACTGCGCCGCACGTACACGGAAGACACGTCCGTCGCTTTTCCGGTGGGATTCCTGGTCCGAGGTTATTCATACAAGCTGCTCGGTATCGCAGGAACCGACTTACATCTGTTCGGGGTTAGAAGCACTTCGGGCATCGCTCCCAGGATCAATCTTCTGGGAACTGATGACTTAGGCCGCGACCGCTTCTCGCGTTTGCTTTACGCGCTACGGTTCTCGTTCGTCGTTGCGTCGATCGGCGTTCTCGTCGCTTGCCTCGTTGGTATTTTGATAGGAGGAGTGAGTGGCTATGCGGGACGGTTCACGGATACGTTCCTGATGGGTGTGACGGATGCCATGTTTGCCTTGCCGACACTGATCCTGATACTCGGGGTGCGGGCTGCTTTTCCGCTTGAGTTGCCAATGACGAGGGCAGCTTTACTTCTGTTACTGATCTTCGCTCTGACGGGCTGGGCCGAAATGGCCCGTTTGACACGCGGACTCGTGCTCTCATTGCGACAACGCGAGTTCGTTCTTGCGGCAGTCGCTTTGGGCGTCAGTCAAAAGAGAGTTTTGTTTCGTCACATTCTTCCGAATATTTTGCCGTCGCTGCGAACGCGAGCGCTCCTGCTGCTGCCGACGTTTTTACTTGCTGAGGTTGCTCTCTCATACCTTGGCGTCGGGTTGCAGGAACCGGAACCAAGTCTTGGAAATATGCTCACCGCCGCAAGCGATCTCGATCTACTTCGTTCGCAACCCTTCAGCATACTCGCGCCCGCACTCGCAGTGTTGTTGTTCACACTCGCGGTACGACTGATCGGCAGAACCGAGCGTGCCTAAGTCACTTGCGCCTAGACATCGTGGCGCTTTTTCTTGCTGCGGCCCGATGGACGAAACTTTTTCATTCCGGCGAGAACCAGGTCATGTGCGCGCTCAGGACCACGGCGATTCAGAACTTCGAATCGTTTTCCCTTCGTCTCGTTATACGCGATGAAGAATCGCTCAATCTCGTGCAACAGGTTGCTGTTCAGATCACCCAGGAAACGAACATGAGAGTGGTTGCGGGAATCTGAGTGGACGGCGATTAGCCGATCGTTGCGAGTGGTCTTTTGCTCTTCCGTCTGCTCGGCCTCGATTACGCCGAGCAATTTCGCCGGCACCAAACAGCCCGTGAAGGCTGGCTCGTCCATGAGGATTAGAATGTCCAACGCATCACCATCATCGCCCCTCGTTGACGGAACGTAGCCGAAGTCAAAAGGGAACACATTACCAACCGGCAACGTCCCCGATAACTTGAACAGACCAAGTTGCTCGTCATACTTGAATTTGTTACGGCTACCCTTGGGCGTGTCGATAATCGCATTCAAATGCCCTGATTCTTTGTCGAGTGCTGCGAGGCTAATCATACGTTGACGGCAGACTATTTCTCTTCATGTTGTTGAATTTGCTCCACCACCTTTTCCAGTTCGGTCTCCTGAGCTAAAACTGTCACATCCTCATCAGGTTCAAGGTCGGCGCCTACCTTCTCAGCGATGGCCTGTAACATCGCGAGCATCTTGGTATTCTCCTGCTCGCTCAGCAGGTTGATCTGAAGATCGAGATGATTTCGCCGCTCAGTAATTCGCGTGTCTTGATTCTGACTGATCAGAATGAAGGTAGACAGGAAAATCGCCTCGAGCGATACGAGGAAAGTCAGAAAAGTGAAGGGAAAGGGATCGATATGCTGCACACCGGGAACGAGGTTGATCGTGATCCAACCGCCGAAACCGATAACGTGAACCCAAACGAATGTCATACTGCCGCAGAACCTTGCAATCATCCGGGCAACATGGTCTGAGGTAGTTCTCTGTTCGTTGGCAGCTTCCTCGAGTTTCCGGACCACCTCGATGTTTCGCTGTGTGAGCTGCTCGAACGATCCGGTACCAGTCGTGTATTTCGTTAACCTGCTTGTAGTAGTCATGTTGGTTTATTTCGGAAGCGACGCAAACTCGATTATGAGCGTCGCCTTTTTTTCGTTGCCGATTTCTTAGATTGACGTTTTGACGCTGACGATTTGGAAGAACGCTTAGTAGTGGACGCAGCTTTCTTACTGCCACGTTTCTTAGTTGCGCTCTTCTTTTTTGTCGCTTTTCCCGCCGCTTGCTTTTTGCCCGCTGCTTTTTTCCCGGGTGCGGCTTTCTTACTACTCGAACTCGATCCAAGGCCCACGAATTCGGCTATTCGAGAAACAATCCCCTTTTTCTTCTTCGTGCTCTTACGAGTCGGATTTCGCGGGACCGTGCGGCCTTGCTGACGCGCTTTCTCGGCCTCCATCTGTTGTCCCAACGCTTCAACTTCTTCATCACTCAACGCATCATCAGCCTTATCGAAGAGTTCGTTTTCCTCTTCGTCGACATGATGCTCTACGTTTTCTCGCAACACCTTAGCTCGCGCCTGCCACTCGTCATCAGCGGTCTTGGATCCGCTCAATTCCGCTAGTAGCGTCTTGACCATCTTATGTTCTTCATAAGCCTCCAAGGTTAAATCGTGCGTTTCCTCGGGCTTCTCCAAAGCGGGATAGAAAATCGTTTCTTCAATGTGAGTGTGCAACTCGAGTTCGGACTTGATCTGATTAAACACACTTAGCTTGGCTTTGCCGGTCGCCGCCTCCAGTTCATCAAAAAGGCCGTTAACCTTCTCGTGATCGGCTTTGAGTAATTCGAAAGCATTCATGGTTTTCCCCTTAGCTTCTCTCTTTAGTCGAAGAGCCTGTTACCGGCTCAAGCAAATGCAGGACCATCTTGGGTTTAATAGGGAAGAGTCTGGGGCTTTGGTGTTTCGCGCGCACAATCGAGACGAAAAAGCCAATTAAATCTGCGGCGAGCGCGTGCTCGAACTACCGAGACGGTTCGAGCGATGGACCAAATTAGAGGGTGCAGAAGCTAGGGTAACTCTGAATATGTATGAGGCTGATACGGCAAAGTGGCTGATACGCTAATACGCTGATACGGCTTTGCACTAAAAGTCGTTAATCCCGTCCACGGCAGTGGGCGGATTATTCAAGTCCTCTCTATATGGAGGTTACTTCTGAAATATGAATCCCGCCCAACTCCCGTTGGCGGGATTGAAACCGCGTTTAGGTTCGAAGTTATAGAAAGGACTTGAACAATCCGCCCACTGCCGTGGGCGGGATTCGGGACTTTTAGTGCAAAGCCCGCTGATACGGCTTTGCACAAAAAGTCGGTGCGGGAGTGATTTCGCAGCAAAGTGCTCCGGAGGAGCACGATGTTTATAGTCTTGCGGTTTTTATGAGCTCCGCGCTCCGGAGGAGCGCAATGTTGTGTCACCCGCCCAATTTACATGCCGCTCCTGACGGAGCGGAATAGCTCAGGAGCCGGAGTGCTATAAACATGTTGCTCCTCCGGAGCAAGACCTTCGATACCAGCGATGACTTTTAGTGCAAGCGGGCTGATACAGTAAGAGTGTGGCTGAAGATGCTGTCGCTTAATCTTGTTCTTTTAGCGTTTGCAGAAACGTCTTCCCATAAGGATAGAACTGTTCCTTTCGCCCTTCCGCCCATGCCGTCTTGAGTTCAGGCTTTGTGATGTCCCAATCCGGCCTGCATTTCATAAGAACCGCACGAAGGTCCTGGCGAAGTTCTTCCAGCGTAGGCCGCCCGAAGAACCAGTAGCCCATGTAGACCTTATACACAATCAGGCCAGGCTCAAGCACAATCGTGTGAGGGATCATGGGATTGTGTATCGGATCGGTGTATTCGGCGATGTCGAGATCTTTTTGCACCGTGCGCCCATTGTCAGAGAGAAAGGGCCAGTGGGCGTCGACGCCGTTGCGATATTCATTCGTCTCGGTGATGTTGTCAGTGCTAATCGTCACCAGCCGGCAATAGCCGACCTCGAGTTCACGATGAAGTTGAACGAGACCCTCGTGCTGCCGGCGCTCCTTTGGGCAAAATCCGCCGCGACTGAGAATGAGAATCACCGGATCGGGGCCCTGGAGTTCGGAGAGCTTTCGACGCTTCGTGGTGTGATCGGGAAGCTCGTAATCAGGAAAAACCGCTCCTGGAACAATGTCAGATCGCATTTAGAAGTTCCTCTTTCAATTATGTTACCACGTGATCGGCCCAACAACAGTTAGCCACGGATTAAACGGAAACACGATCGGATTTTTATTCGTGTCATCCGTGGCTAAATATTCGGAACAAGAGTTACACTCCCGACTAACAGAGTGAGCGCTGTGTCCCAAGCCAACCCGATTCGAATTCTGAGCGTCGAGGACCATCCCGTTTTTCGGCAGGGTCTTGCCACAATTATCGAAACTGAACCCGACATGGTCATCGTCGGGTTTGCAGCCAACGGGGTTGAAGCCATCGCCGAGTTTCGTCGTCACCGGCCGGATATCACGCTGATGGATCTTCGACTCCCCGGCACTAATGGCACTGACATATTGATCGCCATTCGCGGAGAGTTTCCTGACGCGCGGATCATCATGCTCTCATCTTCCGACAGCGATGGCGAGATTCAGCGCGCACTGCGTTCGGGAGCAGCGGGTTACGTTCTCAAGAGCATGGCCCATGGTGACCTACTCGCCGTGATCCGATCCGTTCACGCCGGCAAACGGCAGGTTCCAGCAGAAGTGGCGGCTCTACTGGCCGAGCACCTTGGTGAAGAGGACCTCACATCCCGCGAGCTTGAAGTGCTGCAATTGATCCGCGATGGCTTCAAGAACAAACAGGTAGCCGATCGACTCTGTATTTCCGAGAACACCGTCAACTTTCATATCAAGAACATCGTCGACAAGCTGGGAGCGAACGACCGGACGCACGCTGTCACGATCGCGGTACGTCGCGGGTTGCTGCCGCTCTGAGATAGTTCGTTAACTACAGAAAACAATGGTGTCAGCGCTGAAGAGTTCGATGGCTTCGGTAGAATGGCTTTAGCATAAGTTTTCAGACGGAGAGTTTTCAGGTCGTCGTCGTGAACAATGCAAAAAAGATCAAATACCTTGCCATCGCCGGTCTCTGGGTTTTAGTCTCCTGTATTCCTGCCTACGCGCTTGATCCACATCAACCAGTAAGCAGTTATCTCCGTACTCATTTCACTTCCACTGAGGGTTTGCCCGGTTCCGTCGTGGGTCAGATGGGCCAAACAAAGGACGGATTTCTCTGGATGGTGCTGGAGAGCAATATTCTTACGCGGTTTGATGGAAAAAATTTTTATCTTTTCCCAACGCCGCGTGCAATAACATTGGCCGTAGCTCCTGACGGCGATCTCTGGGTTGGAACCAGCGACGGCTTGATACGCATACCTTCCTCGAGTCTAAATCAGTTTCAACTTACCGGATTGAAGTCTTATCAGCCTGGTCCAGGTAAGGCGCGTCAAATTAACTGCCTTAGGTTTGGCAAGAGTGGAACCCTGTATGTAGGAACCAATGATGGGCTGTTTCGCTTCGACAAAGATCAGTTTGTAGCCGTTGGCCCACGTGTGACCACGCGTCAAATTGAAGAGGCGCCAGACGGACACTTGTTGCTCGTCACCGAGGAAGAGTTCATAGAATTCGCCGGCTCCGAAATTGTGCCTCACCCAAAACTCGCCGATCGTTTGGGAGTCAACGACAGTGAGATCTTACATGTTTTGAAAGACGGTAACGGCAACACCTGGTACTGCACCGCAAAGGGAATCGCACGCGAGACAAATGGACGAATCGAGAAACTGGGAACGTACGCAAAGATCTCGCGTGCGACGATCGTTGTCTATAGAGACGAACAGGGAACGGTGTGGTTCGGCAATGACGAGGGTCTGTTTCGCGCGACCTCCGCGGGTCTTGAACTAATGATTGCGGGAATACAAGCGCGAAATATTTACAGCGATCCCAGTGGGAACCTGTGGGTAGGCACAAACGGAGACGGATTGTATGTATTCAAAGACCGCGCCATTCGCATGTATACAACTGCGGATGGCTTGCCGAACAATTTACTCATGACCGTGATTGCCACCCGTGACGGAGCGGTTTGGACGGGCGCAAATTGTGGCGGCATCTCGCGTTTCGATGGCACGCATTTTCAAACCTATAACGAAAAAAACGGCCTGCTGAACAGTTGCGTTTTTGCGCTCGCGGAAGGCTTGAATGGAGATCTCTGGATCGGTACCTGGGGAGGGGGCGCGTTCAATTTTCATGACGGCAGGTTTACTCAATATTCAAAAAACAGCGGCTTGGGCGATGACGTCGTCCTCAGCATTGTCGCAGCACGCGACGGCGCCATCTGGTTCGGCACACGCGAGGGTTTAACCCGTCTGAAGAATGGAGAGTTTCGTAACTATTCGCAGGCTGACGGCCTGTCAGGCAACAAAGTGCAAAGAGTATTCGAGGATTCGGCGGGAGTCATTTGGGTCGGCAGCCGCAACGGGCTCGATCGAATGGCAGGCGATCGATTCGAACATTTCGCCTCGTTACCCAAAACCCTGATCATTCCTTTCGGACAGGATCGAGAGGGAGGCTTCTTCGTTAATGTCGAGGTCGATGCGCACGCAGTTACTCGCCGCATCGACAAGGATCGGATTGATACGATCAACGACCTGGCAGCGGTCGATTTGGTCCAGACGAAAGACGGAGAGCTATGGTTTTGTGGTGGTCCTTTGGTCAGGATGCAACCGAGTAGTCTTAAGAAAACACGCCCTCGCGATGAGCCTTTGGACTATGAAACATTTTCGATCAGTGACGGGTTAGCGACTACTGATGCGCCCAGTCTTGCTCGCTGCCTGGCTTTAACTCCTGATGACAAGCTTTGGGCTGCCACGCCGAAGGGATTGGCCATGCTCGACCTTCGTCGCTTGCAGGTTACGACCGAGAAACCATCGATTTATCTCACGGACGTCATCATAGGGCGGAACAGCCAACGCGCCGACCGCGAAGTCGAACTGCCACCGGGAACCAACCACGCAGAGATTCATTTCGCCGCTATCGACGTGTCTGCTCCCGAAAAAATTCGGCTGCAATACCGACTTGATGGCGTCGATTCGGAATGGCTTGACGCTCCTGCCAATTCGAATGCGATTTACAGCCGGATACCAGTGGGCTCGCATGCTTTGCATATTCGCGCTTGTAACCGATTTGGGATCTGGGATCGTCAGGGAGTGGTTTTCATGGTTACGCAGCGACCTTACTTCTATCAAACACGCTGGTTCGTTGCGGCTATGTTCGCTCTGGGCGCTCTGCTGATCTTCGTAATCTATCGTCTGCGGGTAGCACAGATTTCCCGAATGCTGAGCGCGCGTTTTGATGAGCGCCTCGCTGAGCGCACTCGTGTAGCGCGCGAATTACATGACACCTTTCTGCAAACGGTGCAGGGAAGCAAGATGGTTGCAGATCACGCGCTCAAGAATTCAGCCGATCACGCCAGGATGGTACGCGCGATGGAACAGGTATCGACGTGGTTGGGACAAGCTAACAAGGAAGGACGCGCCGCGCTCCAATCTCTCCGCGGATCAACTACGGAAAAGAACGATCTGGCCGAAGCATTTTCCAGGGCGATCGACGAATGCAGGATGCGGGATTGTGCTGAGATCTCGTTTTCTGTGATTGGAAACTCAAAAGAGATGCATCCGGTTGTTCGAGATGAAATTTTCCGGATCGGTTATGAAGCGATTCGAAATGCCTGTGCGCATTCCGGCAGTGATCGTTTGGACGTTACTATTAAATATGCGAGTGATTTCATGTTGGCTGTCAGCGACTATGGTATCGGTATCGAATCCGAAGTGTTGGAGAATGGTAAAGACGGACATTTCGGATTGCGTGGAATGAGAGAGCGCGCCGAACGCATCGGCAGCAAGTTCACGCTGAGCACCGCTGCGGATTCCGGCACCGCGATCACTCTCGTCGTTCCGGGTCGTATCGCCTTTCGCCCCTCTTGATTGGACCTTTCGGAACGTACTGTAGGGGCGGCCCTCCGTGGCCGCCCGTGGTTTACGCCACGGGTTCAAGGAGCAGCGGTCACGAGTTTGGCGAACACGATCAAAACCACGGGCGGCCACGGAGGGCCGCCCCTACAGTACGTTTTGTGATCAAAGAATGATGCTGGGTTATCTGCTCATAACACTTTTGAAGTATCCGGCCCGCCCCTTTTGAAGTATCTCCAAACTGCTGAAACGCATGGCCTAATTTCTACGGTTATTAGTGTGTTTCAAATTTCCTGCCTCGCCTATTCTCTTGCCCGTTGATTCTGATTTGAGTTTAGCGAGGAGGTTGAGCATGACGGACAATTTCAGTTTTTCACCGAGCCCCGAGACGACTGCTTCCGCACACGACGATGGCATCGTGATCTTGCACACCGGCAAAGGCCGAGTGTTCAGCTCCAACAAGACCGGCGCTCTCATCTGGCGAGGGCTCGAACAGCGACGATCATTGGACGGTATCGTTGAGGAAATAAGTAACGCATTCGAAATCGCCGCAACCACCGCACGCGCGCACGCGATCAACTTCTTAGCTGCACTCGAGCAGCAGGCGCTAATCAGAAGGGAGGTTGCGTCATGACAAAAATCGCGCTGGTAAGCAAAGCGATCTACGAGATCGCCCGATATGAAGTGGTCCTTTCACTACGGGGATCAGGACGCATTCTCCAGGAGTTGAAGCGGCAATCCGTTAAGGCGAAAACAGTCAGCAGTGAATTGGAAAAGGCGATTTGCGACGCCGTCTTACTCGCGACCTGCTTCTACTGGAAACCTGTCCTGTGCCTGCAACGAGCCGTTTGTACAGTCCGATTGCTCAGAAGATATGGCATCCGCGCGCAGCTAGTAATCGGCTATCGTCCATCGCCGTTCTTTTCGCACGCATGGGTCGAAGTAAACGGGCGCGTTGTGTACGGCTCAGCTGCATATCAAACCCGACTCTTGCCGTTGCATGTGGCTTAAGGGGGGAAAGAAGATGTTGGCACAAATACAAAATACACGGGTGGAGATCGTGCACTGGGACGGCCGGTTGGATAATCGCCCCGACTTGTTGTTGCGATTGCGAGACTCGCTGAACGGCGCAAACAGTGATGCGGCGATCGCACGTGCTACCTACGAGCGTTGGGGAACCGAGGGCTTAATTCATCTGATCGGCGATTGGAGTTTGGTCATTCGCGATCACGTGAACATGACTACCGTGCTGGCAAGCGACTTCGCCGGTGTACGTCCTCTTTATTATCACGTACAGAACGGAAGTGTTCAGTGGTCCTACCGTCTGCAGTCTTTAGTTAACGCGCTCGACGTCTCGGATCTTGACGAAGAATACATCGCCGGATTTCTGACGTACGGTGCTTACCCGAATCGCACACCATACAAAGGCATCCGCTCCGTGCCTCCAGGCCATGCGATTTGTGTTTCAAGAAATGAAACAAAAGTTACTCGATTCTGGTCGATGCTAATCGGCGATACGATCCGATACCGGAACCAGCACCGGTACGAAGAAGAACTTCGTGAACTGTTTCGAGAGGCGGTAACGGTACGGCTGCAGAGTGAGTCGCCAGTGCTTGCAGAGCTGAGCGGTGGTCTTGATTCGTCATCTGTTGTTTGTGTGGCAACAGACCTGATGCAGCGAGGAGGCGTGCCGCCTACACAACTCACGGGCGTGAGCTTTGTTTGGCCGAACTCGTTGGACGTTCCGTTCATTGACGACGTCGCTTCACATTGCGGAATTGAGTGCCTGAACATTTCGACCGGCAAGGTCCCCATCATTGCCGAAAGACAAGTCGGCGAAGTGATGCCGGAAGCCTTTCAGCCACTGCGCAAGTCAATTGCGACGATAGCGCGCCGGCGTAATGCCAAAACTATTCTCACTGGACAGGCCGGCGACCTGATCACAGGAAACTGGTTCGACGACAGCCTTCAGGTTGCAAAAGCACTGCGAAACTTTCGTTTCGGGTGCGCATTTTCCGAAGCGCTCACGTGGTCCAAACTTCTCCGGCGCCCCATCTACCAAATATGTTGGCAGGCAATCAAGGCATCTTTGCCACCCGCTTTGTCACCCGGTCAGTTGTACACGGGGGCAGACGGTTCGTACGCGCCGCGGAGTGTTGAGACTTCTTTGACGAAAGGTTTTCGCGAACGCACTGGCAGCTTCGACTCAGAACGATGCTTCTCGAACACCTGGAAGTATGCGCCTCCGGAGCGTCGCAAGCATTTTCGAACGCTTACAACGATGCTGGAGCTGCGACAATTACAAATCCCTGAACCATTACAACACCTGGATTACACGCATCCGTTCGCGCACCGTCCGTTGGTTGAGTATCTGATGAGCGTGCCTGCGAACATTCTCTGCCGGCCGGGTGAACCGCGCAGGTTGATGCGTTCGGCTTTCTCAGATTACTGGCCCGCGAGGTTGCGCGAGCGCCGATCCAAAGGTGTGTTCAATACACCGTGGCAGGATGCGTTGCGACCGTTGGCTCGAGCTCTCGCCGCTGCTAAGCAGTTGCGTGTAGTGGACCAGGGCTTTGTGGATCGCGCCAGTGTGATATCGCGGCTCGAGCGTCTTAGCCACGGGCTCGAGTGCAACGAGTACCAGTTGCGGCAGATCATCATGCTCGAATTGTGGCTGCGCAATCGCGCTAATGATGAGTTAGCCGAGCAAGTGTTTCTGGCAGCATGAACGAACGGATTTCAAAATACTAAAGAAAGGAGACCGGTCCAATGCAAAGCAAATACGAGGCTCCCGCGCTTACGCTGATTGGTGATGCAAACGACATCGTGATGGGCTTTAGTTCGGGCGGTGATGACCTTCCGAACCAACTCGCGTTCGACTTCGAATTCGAGCAGGACTAGTCAGACACGCCACAGGAAGGCACATGACCTTTGTGTTCTTTGTGCCTTCTTGTGCCTTTGCACTGAAAATCTTCACAAAGTGGTTCTAAGCCTGCGAAGCAGGCGGAAGAATAAAGCCTGGGGCGCAAGCCCCAGGGAGCAAAAAGAAAAAGAGTTGCGAGCCCATGAAATGGGCGACAGCTAGCAAAACTCATTGGCTTCATTGCGCCTGGTCTGTCACCCGCATTCGCGGGCTCGAAAATTCTTTTGCGTTTTGATCCTGGGGCTTGCGCCCCAGGCTTTATGCTTCCGCCTGCTTCGCGGGCTCGCGCCGCACTTTAGTGCAAAGTGCCTTCTTGTGGCACAATTCGGAATCATGAGCAGCCCTATTCGAATCCTGTCGGTAGACGATCACCCGATGTTGCGCGAGGGGATTGCCGCGGTGCTCGAGGCTGAAGATGACATGGTGCTCGTCGCCGAAGCGAGCAACGGGCGCGAAGCGGTCGAACAGTTCCGCGCTCATCGACCCGATGTGACTTTGATGGATGTGCAGATGCCGGAGGTCAACGGGATCGATGCGATCGTGAAGATTCGCGAAGAGTTTCCGGACGCTCGCATCATCGTGCTGACCACTTACAGTGGTGATGCGCAGGCGTCCCGCGCCTTCAAAGCCGGAGCCTCCGGGTATCTGTTGAAGAACATGGTCCGGAAGGAGTTGATCGACACTATCCGAACAGTTCACGCGGGCAAAAAAAGAATCCCTCCCGAAATCGCGATGGATATTGCCGAGCATCATAGTGACGACGCCTTGACTGAACGTGAAATCGAAGTGTTGCGCGCGGTAGCCGAGGGCAACGCCAACAAGATCGTGGGCCAGCTCCTGAACGTCTCCGAGGAAACCATCAAAGCGCACATGAAGAACATTCTTTCGAAGCTTGGCGCGAACGATCGAACGCATGCAGTAACGATTGCCGTGAAACGAGGCATCATCGACATCTAATTATTGCTCTTCGAATTCCTGCTCCAACCGCCGAAAAATTTACTAAGCCAAAACTTGTTCCGTCTGTCAGACGAGCCGCGATATGCGGTGGCTCCGGGAACTGTCAACTCCACCTCCGTGCCCGTTTCCGGCCGGCTCCAAAATCTCAACTGACCGCCGATTTTTTGCGTCCTCTCCTGCATTCCCCGAAGTCCCCAGTGACCGGAACGTCCGCCAGCGCCAAGGATCTTGGGATCGATCCCTCGCCCATCGTCGCGAACACGCAGACGAAATTGTCGCGAGTCGTAAGCGATCTCTGCCTCGATTTGTTGAGCATTGGAATGGCTAAGCGCATTGATGATGGCCTCGCGCCCGATGCAGTAGCATTCCTCGAGAACTACGGGATGTAAGTCACGGACGCGGCCTTCGACTACGGTCTTGAAGGTTGCATTCCCACCTTGAGACGTTTCTTCGGCGACAGAACGGAAAGCTGCCGGCAAATCAGTAAGCGATGCAGAGTTGACACGCAGGTTTTGAATACGATCTCTACCTTCAGCCAAAACCTGATCGGCATGGTCCAGGGTTTTCTCGAGAGCTTTGTGAGCCGGTGTGTCGACAGGTATCTGTTTCGAAATTGCATGAAACTTCAGAATCAGACCTTGCACGCCCTGTAACAGCGTGTCGTGTAAATCCCGGGCGATGCGCTCTCGCTCTTCCAGGCGTTCCTCCATCCGCCCGTGCACCTGGCGCGCAACTTGTCGTAAGCGCAGTTGATAGATGGCAACGAGGCCAAGGACAAAGACCATGAGTACGGCAACGCGGAACAAGGTGGTCTGGTAGTACGCCGGCTCGATCGTGAAGTCGAGAAATGTGCCGGTCTCGTTCCATACACCTCGGTCGTTACTAGCCATGACGCGGAAGCGATAGTTGCCCGGAGGAAGATCGTTATAAAAGGCCTGCCGCCGGTTGGTAACCTCTTGCCAATCGCGATCGCGTGGTTCCAGCTTGTAGCGGAAGAGATTCTTTTCCGGAGCGACGAAGCTGAGTGCGGTGTAATCGATTTGTAGATCTCTTATCAACGGAGGCAAACGCAGGTTTCCGTTTGCAGTGGTGTCGTAAGTCTTGCGATCGCCGATCAACTGTTCGACGTGAACCGGCGGTGGAAGATTATTGAAGGGAAGATGATTCGGATCGATGACGTTCACACCGTCGAGACCGAAGAACCATAGTCGCCCATCGGCAGATTGAGTCACCGGTGGACTGAAATGACTGCCACTCGAAACGCTTCGGACGCCGTCAAAGGTATCGAGTACCATGAGTGGGCTCGCCGGCTTGGCATCTTTGTCTTTAGCGACGGCGACAATCCAGTTATCCAATTCAGACCGCTTGATGCGGATCAGACCGCATGCTGTGTCGATCCACATCGAACCAACACTGTCGTCGACCAGCCAGTGAATCGTGTCGCATGGCAATCCGTTCCTGTTGGTGAGTGTAGTTATGCGACCGTCTTTCAAGTGGCTGAGACCGCCTTCAGTCGCGGCCCAAAGCGAACCATCGCGATCGAGACGCAAGTAGTTGACGCGCCCTTGTCCAATTCCGTCGCCGGCAGTGTACGACTCGCGAATTTGATTGCCTGTGAAATAGGCAATGCCTCCGAGGGCAAATCCGAGCCATAAACCACCACGCGAAGGATCAGCCGCGAGGGTGCTTGCAGGATCTTTGTGTCCAAGATCGGACCAGGCAATCTGTTGCACCACGGCTTCGCCGCGCAATTTGAAGAGGCTTGCATGCTCGTTTGCAATCCAAAGATCCCCTTCGGTGTCCTGTGCTACCGCCGTCACTGCACCTGGTACGGTAGTTACCGGATTAAAGCGGTCGCCCTGCAAATAACCGAAACCGATCTGAGTAGAAGCCCACATTCGGCCGCTGTCGTCCTGGAAAAGAGAATTGGGAATAACTCCATTCACCTTGCCGTCTTGCCCCAAGGTTGCAATCGATCCGTTGGTCCATCGATTCAAGCCCGCGAAAGTGCCAAGCCAAACACTCCCATCTTTCGCACCCAGCACTGACCAGACAAGAGAATCGAGCAGACCCTCGTTTCTTCCAAATGTGACGACTGCAAAATCGCGAAAGCGATCCAGCCCATTGATGGTCGCTACCCAAATGTTTTTCTCCACATCTTCGAAGAGACTGTAAATGTTGTCGCCTGAGAGACCATCGGAACTGCCAAATACGTCAGCCTTTCCGCGGTATACGTGTACGAGACCGCGATCTGAGGTTCCGATCCACAAGCCGCCGTCGCGATCGCGCAGAATTCTTCTGGCGGTGAATGGACCCGTGATGCCTGAAAGTAAATACGGTTCGGCTTGCCCATCGAAGAATCGATAAATTCCACCCTTCCAGCCGATTAAGAGGGTGCCGTCAGCGTCTTCACCAATGCCCTGGATACCATTGAGTTCGCCGGCCAGGGGATAGAATTTTGGTGGACCAGGTCTGAATCGCCAAAGCCCATCCTTCACCCCAGCCCATAGAT
>DATNFX010000186.1:0-4849 GCA_035606195.1 Pyrinomonadaceae bacterium | reverse complement strand
AAGGTGATGTATCTCGGCGACCGCCTGGCCGACAACAAACCACTGGCACTCTCACCCGCGCTTCAAGTCGCACTCGTAGTATCGGTGGTTGGGATTCTATTCATCGGAGTCTATCCGCAGCCGTTCATTCAGCTAGCCCGTTCGTTAATACCCGTGGGCTGATGGTCGTCTTCTACTTCCTCGCCGCACTCTCCATCTGGTTTGGTATTCAGTCGTTATTGAATGGCATTCGTTACGCGGCTTACGTGCGGCGTGAGACGAGTCGCGCTTTGCCGGAGTTTCAACCGTTTGTTTCGGTGATTGCACCGGGCAGGGGACTGGAACCCGGCCTTCGTGAGAATCTTCAAACGCTGGTAGAGCAGGATTATCCGCGCTATGAGGTTCTGTTTGTTTTTGACGCGGCAGACGACCCGGCGATTCAGTTTGGCGATGAGTTGGGCCACGGAGCTTCGCGGATTGCCAGAACGATCATTGCTGGACCAGCGACTGACAGTGGGCAGAAGGTTCACAATCTTCGAGTTGCTGCTGCACAGGTAGACCCGAACAGCGAGGTGCTGGTTTTTGTTGACACAGATGCTCGACCGGCGAGCGATTGGCTCAAATGTCTTGTCGCACCGCTTGCAGATGAAACCCTCGGTGCTTCGACTGGCTATCGCTGGTTTGTTCCGGGCAAAGGTGGAATTGCGTCGCGTCTTCGCGGTGTTTGGAATGCGTCGGTCGCATCTGCGCTTGGTAGTGACACTGCAAAGAACTTTTGCTGGGGTGGCTCGACGGCAATTCGGCGCACGACATTTGAGAAACTAAATGTTAGTGAACGTTGGCGCGGAACAGTCTCTGACGACTTCACCATCACGCGTGTTCTGAAGGAAGCGAAACTTCCGATCCACTTCACGCCAAACTGTCTCGTCGCCTCCGTCGGCGACTGCGATTTCCGAGAGCTCTTCGAGTTCACTACCCGTCAAATAAAGATCACGCGCGTCTACGCGTCACATCTTTGGCTTCCACTCCTGCTCGGTTCCGCCCTCTTCGCAATCGTGTTCATCGGGGGCATCATCCTGTTAATCCTGTCCCGCTCACCTGTTTTGCTACTCGCCCTCTTACTAATCTTCACGCTCGGCGCCACCAAATCATTCATCCGCTGGCGCGCTATAACAATCCCTCTCAACCAGTATCGCTCTTCTCTAAACCGCGACGTGCTCGCACACATCTTCCTCTGGCCCTTTGCGTCTTTGCTCTACCTCTACAACGCCATCATCGCCGGCTTTTCCCAGCGCATCACCTGGCGCGGCATTACCTATGAATTGAAATCACCCACTGAAGCTGTCATTATCTCTCGCGAATCGTAATGCCCAACAAAGCCGCCCAATTCGTGCAGTTGTTACGTTCGACGAAGCGTGAAAAACGTCTCGGCACGGTGATCTTGTTCGTCACCTCGCGCTGTAACGCATTCTGCCAAACCTGCTTCTATCACGAAGAGTTGAACCAGCCGGGCGACCTTACCTTTGCTCAAATCGAAAAGGTCTCGCAAACGATGCCGCCGATAACGGATCTATGGCTTTCCGGCGGTGAGCCGACTCTCCGGCGCGATCTTTCAGACGTCATCGATTTGTTTGTTTCGAACAACGGCGTCGATCGCATCATCATTCCTACGAACGGACTGATCAAACAGCGCGTTTACGACGTCGTCGATCGCGCCCTCGGAAACAACCCGCAGATCGATCTGTATCTCAACATCGCGCTGGATGGTTATGGCGAGACCCACGATCGCATTCGCGGCGTTCCGGGAAACTGGCAGAAGGCGCTCGACTGCATCGAATCGCTGTATCCACTGAAGGAAAAGTACACCGATCGTTTTCGACTGAACGTGAATACAGTTGTTTGCGCGGAGAACTACACCGAGATCGAGAAGCTCTCGGAGTTCATGTGGGACAACTATCGTCTCGACGGACAATACTTCAACATCATTCGCGGTGAGACCCTCGTCGGCGAACAAATCAAACAAGTACCGCCGGAAGTGTTGCCCGTCATGTACGCTCACGTTTCGAAACTCACGAAACGTTACGGCGAGCGGATGTTTGCCGCAGACGACGCCGGCAAGCGCTTCGTGAAGAACGCCGTTTACGCCGGATCGATCATCACTCACTATCGCACGCAACACGTTAACTTTCAGCAACCAACGCCCTGGCCGTTTCCCTGCACGGCAGGTGAAACAACTGCGGTGATCGACTACAACGGCGACGTGCGCGCATGTGAGTTGCGAGAAAAGTTTGCGTCACTGGCAGATTTTGATTACGACTTCGGCGCGCTCTGGTCTGCTAACGAGCGGCAGACGGAACTCAACGCCATCGACGGAGGCAAGGCGTGTTGGTGTACGCACGTATGTTTCATTCACGACTCCATGCGCCATTCGCGCCGCGCCTTGCTTTATGAGGTCCCCAAGAACTACCTGACGCGCGAAAGCTGGTGACCGAATGAACGTACTGTAGGGGCGGCCCTCCGTGGCCGCCCGTCGTTTTGATCGTGTTCGCCGACTCCGAGGTCGCGGCTTCTTGAACCCTTATCCAAACCACGGGCGGCCACGGAGGGCCGCCCCTACAGTACGTTCAATCTTCTTGAGCATGGCTAATAAACCCGATCAGGACGAGAACAGGAAAACCGGTTTTGCTTATGCGGCGGGCATCACGTTGTTTGCGTCGGTCGCGACTTTCTGTGCCTTGGGCTGGTTCCTCGATAAGTGGCTTGGTACAGAGCCCTGGTGTCTGATCGGTGGCATCGTCCTCGGCTCTGCAGCTGGTTTGTTTGAGTTTGTCCGTCTCAGCTCCAAGACTTACTGATCTCTCACTTGATCTTTTTCGCGTGATACTCGCGACCGTTGATTCTTAAAACCATTTCCGTTACCTGCCCGGCGGCATCTTTAACAAACACAACCTGCGTATCGTTCAAAGGATCGAAGAACTCCGTCTCAGACTCGGCTGACATTGGTATGGGATCGAACTGACCGATCGCGTTCGCGGCTAATTGCAGTTTCAGCGTCCCGTTCGTAACCAGGATCCTGGTGACCCGGCCCGGACGGTCTTCGTAATCTCCGGCGTAAGCCTCCAGCACTGTGGCGCTAATGTTGACTGTTGTGCGAACTTTCGGAAGCTCGTACTTCTCACCAAGTACGATCGCCCCCAGGTCGTTGCTCGCTCTGATGATTCGAGAATCCTGCAGGTTACTCAACATAACGATCAGCAATTTCTCTTCAGGATAACGAGTGATCATCGCCGCTGATCCGGGAACCCCGCCCGGATGAGAGATTGCCAGGCGATTGAACTGCTTGTTGACGAACCAACCGTAACCGTAGTTGCCGGTCACAGGTGTGAACATCTTGTCGAGGCTTTTCTGCGAAAGAAATTTGTTGTCATAGAGCGCTTGATCCAGACGCAAGAGATCTTCAGTTGTTGAGTAGAGGGCGCCCGCTGAGAATGGCTGTGATTGATCGATGTAAGTGGCGTTCAGCAGCGTCGCGCCATCGCGTCTGTAACCGGCCGCGCGGTTTTTGATAATCGGATCGTGGTTGTCATAACCGCTGTCCAGCATCTTTAGCGGTTTGAAGATATTCTCGCTTACAAACGTTTCGTAAGATTGTCCCGACACTTTTTCGATCACGTAGCCAAGCAAAATATAACCGTTGTTGTTGTAGTCCATTTTTTCACCCGGCTTGAAATCCGGGGGCTTGTTCTTAAAGCTGTCGATTAGCTGTGGCAACGTCATCGGCATCATGGCGGTCTTGAGGTAGACGCCCGCCGTGTCGTGCTTTGCGATGCCGGAAGTGTGGCTCAATAGATGGCGCAGTGTGATCGACTGCCACGCTGGCGGACATTCGGGTAGATATTTGCAGACAGAGTCCTGGTCGCTTAGTTTGCCGCGCTCTTGCAAAAGCATTATTGCCATCGCGGTAAATGGTTTGGTGATTGAGCCGAGGCGGAATTTCGTGTGGGGCGTGTTCGGCACGTCGAGCTCAAAGTTGGCCATGCCGTATCCTTTGCTTACTACGACGTTGCCGTTGCGCGCGACGAGGATCGAGCCGTTGAACCATCCGGCTTTGACAAGGGCATCCATGTAGTCATCGATTTTCCGGGTGACGTCCTGGTCTCGAGATGTTTGTGCGAATGATGTGAGACAAAGCGAAAGAAGCAACACTACGCCACTCTGCAATGCAAATGTCCGTTTCATAGCAGCCTCCAAGATTAAGGAATTAGTATTTTATGTCGCCGTCTGATATATCGTGAGACGATATAGTAGTGTGATTAGACGGTACTGTCAAGAGGGCCTTTGACTCAGGAGCCTGAATCCCGCCCACGGCAGTGGGCGGATCGTTCAAGTCCTTTCTATGAACCCATCACCCCTTCCCCCGTTTTGAATCCCGCCCAACGGCAGTGGGCGGATCGTTCAAGTCCGAACTATTCAGCGAGCAGGATATAGTAAGGACCTGAAGTATCCGCCCACTGCCGTTGGGCGGGATTAAAACGTGGCTTTTTGAATAGTTTTAGAAAGGATTTGAACGATCCGCCAACTTCCGTTGGCGGGATTCAGGAGTATTTGTGCACAAAGCCCGCCTGTACCCAGCTATCGTGTACGTTCAAAACTGAGTGGGCCTGCGCGAAGCTAGGCTCGCGCAGGAAATTTGTTATTCTCTAAACATGCCAAGCGCTTAGAAGATCTTCTTAAAGGTACGGGTTAACCAGTTGCCGGATTTCTTCACGCCTTTCTCGCCCTTGTCCTTGACGTCGCCCGCCTTGTCTGCGGCCTCGTTACCGATGGCTTTCGCTCCCTTGCCGGCTGCTTTCACGCCCCTAGCCGTCTT
>DATNFX010000185.1:0-3301 GCA_035606195.1 Pyrinomonadaceae bacterium | reverse complement strand
AAAACGAAATGCCGGAAACCGCGAATCGCCCCCTCAACATCATTTGCCTGGCGACCTATTTCAAAGGCGCCGATTTTATCCACGAGTGCAAAGCTCATGGTTGTCATGTGGTTTTGGTGACGAAAGAGAAGATGCTCCGGGAAGACTGGCCGCGCGAAAGTCTCGACGATCTGATTGCCGTTCCGAATGATGCCGGGCCTCCGCTGTTCATCGACTTACTGGCATTTCTGTCACGCAACCGAAAGATTGATCGCGTCATTGCGCTCGAGGAGTTTGACGTCGTTACTGCAGCTCTGATGCGTGAGCACTTGTGTTTGCCTGGGCTGAGTAGTTCGGGTGCGAAGGTCTTTCGCGACAAGCTGTCGATGGCCGTTTACAGCCAGCGCGCGGGAATCAATGTGCCGGATTTTGTCCCACTCGTTAACGCGGACGAAGTTGATGCTTTTATGCAAAGGGTTCCGGGACCATGGGTCATCAAACCGCGCTCCGACGTTTCGGCGATTGGAATTTCCAAAGTTAGTGAGCCGGAACAGGTGCATCGCGCGATGAGTGAGATGAACGAGCGTGAGAATTTGCGCGAACGTGCTTCTTATTATGTGCTGGCGCGGTTCATCCCGGGTGAAGTCTTTCACGTCGATTCGATTGTCAACGACGGGAAAGTTTTGTTTGCCGGAACAAACCAATACGGACGCCCGCCGATGCAGGTAGCGCATCAGGGTGGTGCGTACATCTCGCGCACGCTTGAACGTGGATCCGCAGACGAGAAAACGTTGCTGGCGATTAACAAGAAACTCGTGCGCGCACTCGGACTCGAGCGTGGCGCCACGCACGCTGAGTTTATTAAAAGTGATGCGGACGGGAAGTTTTACTTTCTCGAGATCGCAGCACGCGTCGGGGGTGCTTACATTTCAGACGTGTTGGAAGCCGCATCGGGCATCAATCTCTGGCGTGAGTGGGCTCGCCTCGAGATTGCTGATGGAAAAGCGCCGTCGAAGATTACGCCACTTCGCAAAGAATACGCCGGCATCATCTTGTCTTTGGCGAAACAGGAATATCCCGACACCTCAGCCTACACCGACGAAGAGATCATCTATCGCGTGAAGAAGCTCCACCACGCCGGCCTCATCGTCCGCGCCCCACGTCTCGAGCGAGTCAATCAACTCCTGGACGACTACGGCGATCGCTTCGTCGAAGACTTCGTCGCCGTCGCCCCACCACCTGAGCGGCCAGAATAGACGAGGTATTTTTGACTGCCGCTAATGCTCCATAAAGAGATTTATGTGCATATAATTTGCTCCGACTTATTTTTCTTTAGCCCTCACTCTTGAAGGAACGGGCTTCGGCACAAAATTGATTTTGATGGTGACGCTTTGACTAGTGTTACGTACAACTTTCCTCGCTTTGTCGATGTTCAATTTCACACCATATTTTGGACCATTAGATGAATAAGTAAAATCTTTAAAGTTGATTATGCTTTGGAGACCTTTTACACCGTATGCAGACTCCGATAGCACAAGAGTTACACGGATCTATCGGCTGACTTTGCGGGTTGAGTCAGTTCGAAATTGCAAAAACTTGGTAGCTTGCCAAACTGCTTAGCCGTAAATCTCTTTTCGATGGTTTTCCAGTTGTCCCCACTGAAGGGACTTAATGCCTCTCCCCTGATCTGGACGTACTTGTCTAAATAAAACACATTGATTGGAGTCTCTTCAGCAATACTCCGGACAAAAACTCGTTGTTCCTTGAACATCCCACGTGCTGTTTCTGGCATAACGTTCTCTAGAAAACAACCATCAATGACTATTCCACTCGACCAGAGCATTTGAAAAAGTCTGTTTCATGGATGTGCTGATTGGCTCAAGACTGAGCACCTTTCCGTAGATAATCAACAGATCGTTTTACTCGCGGCCGTGCCAATAAAAAGGTCTGCGCTTTTGGCTGGCAATTGCGAGGATTCGAATTCGATCAGGTTTGATCGAGTAGATGAGGTTGTAAGGAAACCGTCTCAGAACCTTACGTCTAATATCCTCGATAATAATTGGTGAGGCTTGCGGATGTTCTTGAATGTGAGTGACGGCGGTTTGCATAGCCGCCAGAAAACGGAAACCTAATCCTTCTTTCTCGTTCTCAAAGTAAATCGCTGCATCATTCAACTCAATTTCCGCGAGCTCGTGAAAGCTCACTCTTTTACTCATGAAATCCGTGCTCTTGCATTTCTAAACACATCTTCGGCGTCCCGCATCGACGCTGTGCCATTATCGAGTTCAGCGTCGCGGCGCACAGCCTCCTCAGCCCACAGCCGTTCGATTTCCTCTTCAGAAAGATCGTCAAGACTTCTGAGAAGTTTTTCGGCTAGCTCCGCACGTGCTTGTGGGTTGAGTTTTAACGCTTCCGACTCGACTTGTTCGTTTGTCATGTCATCCCACCTTCAGACAGTAATAGCCACAGGTTAACACGGATTATTCCGTGGGTGACGTCGATTGTAGATACTTGTCCAGCCAATCCAGCACCGTGTGGAACCAGAGTTGGGAGTTCTGGGGTTTTAGGACCCAGTGGCCTTCGTCGGGGAAGGACAGGAATTTGGAGTCGATGCCTTTGCGTTGGACAGCCGTGAACAATTGCATGCCTTCACCAAGTGGGACTCGAAAATCCAACTCGCTGTGAATGATCAGGATCGGAGTGTTGAAGTTCTGCGCGAACTTGTGTGGTGACCAGCGTGTGTACAAAGCCGGGTTGGTCCACGGAGTTCCTTTAAACTCCCACTCGGGAAACCACAGCTCCTCGGTCGCGCCGTACATGCTCTCCAGGTTGTAGACACCGTCGTGAGACACGAACACTTTGAATCTGATTCGCGGATCGTTGTTGTGTCCGAGAAGCCAGTTCACCATGTATCCACCGTAGCTCGCGCCCGCGGCGCCGACCCGATTCCGATCGATAAAGTCATTACGACGAAGAACCTCGGCAACGCCGTTCATCAGGTCCGTGTAAACCTTGCCGCCCCAATCGCCGCTGATCTCGTTGACGAATTGTTGGCCATAACCGACGGATCCACGCGGATTCGGCGTGAACACAACGTAACCGGCGTTGGCGAACACTTGCGGGTTCCAACGATAACCCCAGTTGTCGTTCCACGCGCTTTGCGGTCCACCGTGAATCAATACCGCCAGCGGGTACTTCCGGCTCGGATCGAAATCATTCGGTTTGATGATGTAGCCGTGCACTTTTCTTCCGAGCGCGCCGTTCCATTCGATCTCTTCCGCAGATTTCAAATTTGCTTGCGCCATCAACTGCTTATTGGCTG
>DATNFX010000184.1:0-15378 GCA_035606195.1 Pyrinomonadaceae bacterium | reverse complement strand
ATTGCCGCCGTAGTTGTTCTTAAGCGCTGCGTGACGCGAATCGTCGTCAATCATGGTTGCGAGTTTCGCGTAACGCGAATGATCGATGTCGAGCTCTTTCGGATCTGCTGAAGGCGGACGAATGTAGTTGAAGTTAACTTTGTCTGGCTTGAGGTCGTATTTCAGAAAGTCGTACCACTCGAAGATCGTGTCCTGGTTCGAGTTCATGAAACACGTACACGTTTGCACATCCAGACGCGGGTACTCTTTCTTGATCGCCTGTAGCTGGCGTGCTGTGTCGATCGCGATGTCCCACGAACCGGGCTTTTGGCGAATCTTTTCGTGTTCGTTCTTCGGACCATCGATGCCGAGCGCGACAGTAACGTTAAGATTCGGACACTCCTGAAGAACTCTCGTCACATCCGGCATGATTCGTTTTTGAATCTGCCCGTTGGACATGATGTAGATCGATTCCAGCTTGTTGTTGGTGTAGAAAGAGCGCGCGATTTCCGGAAGATCCTTTCGCGTGAACGGTTCGCCACCGGCGAGAATCAGAACGCCGAGATTTCCGCCCAATGTTTGAGAAATACGCTCGATCTCGTGCGTCTTCATCTGGAGTTTCTTGCGCGGACGATCGTCGAGCTCGTCTGTAAAGAAACAGTGCGTGCAGCGCATGTCGCAGACCGACGTCACCAGAATGTTCAGCAAAACTGGCGAGAACGGCTGGCCAATTGCCAGCTTCGCGTACCGTTTAAGTAATTCTTTAGTCGTAAAATCCATTCCTACCTCGATCCTACTGATAAGCTATTTGATGACGCATGTCAACGAAACGTTTCGGGTAGGGATCTAGACGGATAAACGGCGCGGATTAAGGAAGATCTGAGTTGAAGCGAGGGGCTTCGGTGACAATCACGTCTATGACTCGGAAGGCGCCGCCGGAAGGAAGATCGAAACCCACATCGATGTAGCCGCTCTGACTCTCAACCACGTCTGAAACAACTTCACTCATACGTTCCGGTTCGATCGTGCCCATTGAACGCGGGCCGCGTTCGCTGTCGGCGAGTGACCAGTTCACAAAACCGCGCGATACGCTCACGCGGGCGTACATCAAATACCGGCCACGAGGACGCACCTGAATGCGCTGCCACAATCGCCCACCGGCAAGCGACGCCATGGCCTGGCCGCCGGAAACCGTCATCGCTTCGACTGGTCCGGCAATAGACCAATCGTCGGCGAGTTGATTCGAGCCCGATGTCAGACGGAACGCGGGATTGCGTGCCAAATTCGTTCCATTGAAGAGGCCTAAATCCTGCGCGCGCTGGTGAAGATAAGCGCAGCCTTCGACTGTCCCACTCGAAGAACGCACGCGAATCCCGGGACTTTGCTCCCGCCGATCTCTGACAAACAGATCGTTGCCGACGAGCTGAACAAAAACACCCGGAGAAACTTCGGAGCGTCTCTCGACCACAAAATTTCCGCCCGTGTCGAGTCGTTGAATGTCGACGCGGTTGTCAGTGTGAATCCAGTTCTTGTCGCGCATGTTCAACGGCTCGAGTCGCGGGTCTGAAAAATAGAGCACGGCGCCGCCGGGTTTGTATTCGTAAGAAATCTGGCGGAAGTAGAGGCGCGGGTCGAGATAGTAATTTTGTAGGCGGAGCTCTGTGTCTTTGTCGTTCGGTGCAAAGGCGATGAGGCGTCTTTCCATCAATGCGTCGTGAAGCAACATCGCGCTAGCGGGTTTGCCGTCAACTTTCCAATAACAGTTGAACGTGGGGTCCTGGTAGATCCAGCCGCCCATATCCGGAATCCAGACTTCAGCGCCGGCGTGCGTGTCGACTCCAAACAGTCCGTTTTGCACTGCGACACTCAGCCCGACGGCGCGAGCTGTCAGACCCATCGCCTCGCAGAGTGCAACATAAATTTGCGCAAGGTTGCCGCACAACACCGGATCGCCCGCTTTCATTCGCTCGTATGCTTCACGCGGGTTACGAGTGCTGAGACCCGGCATTCCGAGGCGGTAGCCGCGTTGAAACAGCCACGTTCGGATTTTATTCGCGCGCTGCCAGGGAGAATCGGATGCTGAAACTTGTGTGGTGATTTCGCGGCGAAGATAGGCGATATCTTCAGGCGTCAGACGTTCGCGTGCCTCGATTCGTCGTTCGATTTGAGGAACACCGGTTATCGTGTTGCCGTTGCGATGGATACTGAGTCTTCCTAACGGCTGACCTTCAGCCTCACGACTCGTGATGGTCACGACGGTCTCGCCTTCGGGGATCGCGACCCGGAAGTCGGCGATCTGAATCTTTGCCTCGGCGGGTGGAGTTGGATTTCGGGAAATGATCGAGACCCCAAAACCGACGACGAACGCCACGAGAACACAAATGACTAGGGGCCACCTGGATCGTGAGTAAGACATTTTGGATCTGAATTCGGACTGAAAATCCCCGATTGAAGAGCCACGAAAATACACAAGCTATGTAGCGAGGCCGTCAAGCTTATGTAAAGTTTTGTCAACAGCCACAAAGGCACATAAGGCACAAAAATCACAAAAGAAGAATTCAGATCCGCTCCGCTCGCAATTCTTTTTATGTGCCTTTTGTGCTTTCTGTGCCTTATGTGGCCCGGTTTTGAATGCCGAGGGCGCGCATGCGGCGATAGAGGTGGCTCCGGTCGACACCCATTAATTCAGCGGCGCGTGAGACGTTTCCGTCGGCTTCCTCGAGTTTTCTTTGGATGAATTCGCGGTGGTAGGCCTCGGTGGCCTCTTTAAAGGACGGAAAGCGGAACGACGCGGCCGGTGGCTCCTCTTTGCCCTGCGGCGGAAGATCGCTGGCCGAAACCTTTGTGCCCGGGTGCATGATGACCACGCGCTCGATCGTGTTTCGTAGCTCGCGCACGTTGCCGGGCCAGGAATACGACTGCATTGCTTCGATCGCTTCGGTGAGAAACTGTTTCTGCTTCTTACCGTAAGCCTGCGAGAACTGCTGATTGAAAAAGTCGACCAGCATCGGCACGTCTTCAAGACGCTCGCGCAACGGCGGCAACTCAAAAGGGATCACATTCAGACGATAAAAGAGATCAGCGCGAAAGTTACCCTGATCGATCTCGACATCGAGTCGCTTGTTGGTTGCAGCAATGATACGAACGTCGACGCTAATCGAAGTCCCGCTTCCGACCGGTTCAAAACGTTGCTCCTCGAGCACGCGCAAAACCTTCGCCTGCACTTTCTGACTCATGTCACCAACTTCGTCCAGAAAGATCGTGGCGCCGTCTGCCAGTTCAAACTTGCCCTTCTTCGCTGCCGTCGCACCCGTGAACGCGCCTTTCACGTGGCCGAAGAGTTCCGATTCGATCAACTCTTCGGGAATCGCGGCGGAATTGACTTCGATGAATGGCGCAGCAGCACGACGTGATTCGGCGTGGATTGCGTGCGCGACCAGCTCTTTACCCGTTCCCGACTCGCCGTAGATCAAAATGCGACCATCAGTGGGCGCCACGACTGAAATCTGTTGTCGCAACGCGCGCATCGCCACCGACTCGCCCACCATCGTGTACTCGCGCGCGAGCGCCGCGGCCATACCGGCATTGATCAACTCGAGCCGTTGTTGACGCAGAGCGTTGCGGACAGTGAGTACGGTCTTCTCGATTGAAAGTGGTTTCTCGATGAAGTCGAAGGCGCCGAGTTTCGTAGCGCGCACTGCTGTTTCGATGTTGCCGTGACCCGAAATGATCACGACTGCCGCATCCGAACCTGCTTCCCGTAATTGTTTGAGCGTCTCGAGTCCATCGATGCCGGGCAGCCAGACGTCGAGCAGTATGCAGCCATACGCACGGCGACCGAGCGCTTTGAGACACTCCTCACCCGTCCCAACCGCATCGGCGACGAATCCCTCGTCCTCCATCACCGCGCGCAGCGTGTCGCGAATGCCGCGCTCGTCGTCAACTATGAGAATAGAGTCCATACATCTTGTAAATCTTGTAAATCCTGCAATCCTGTAGACAAGATTACAGGATTAGCAGGATTTACAAGATTTTATTAGGCCATCGGTAACTCGATGACAAATCGCGCCCCTCGAGGATGGTTTCGCTCCGCGCGAATCTGCCCGCCATGTTCCAATATCGTCCTCTGCACGATCGCGAGTCCGAGACCTGTCCCGCTATCTCGTCTCGAAAAATACGGCTCAAACAATCTACGAAAATCGCCGGGGTCGATTCCCCGCCCCGTGTCAGCAACTTCGGCACGCAGCACACTCCTGTCTGCATCAAGCCTCGTAACAATTTTAATCTGCTTCTCATCCGGCATTTGTGACAGCGCGTCGAGCGCATTGTCGATCAGGTTAACAAACACGCGCTTGATTTGTTCCACATCGAGCATCGCGGGCGGAAGCTGCGGATCGAGTTCGAGCACCATTGCGACGCCGTCAAGCCGTTCTTCGTAAAGACCGGCAGCCTGACTGACTACCTCATTGAGACTCGCGAGTTCCGGTCGCGTCGCAGGCAAACGCGCAAAACGAGAAAACTCGTCGACCATCGCCTTCAAACCCGCAACTTCACGCGTGATCGTTTCCGTGCACTCACTGATCACAGCCGCAACGCGCTTTTCGTCCAAACGATCATCGAGCCCGTTACTCGATCCATTGCCGTTGACTGTCGATCGCCGGTAACTCTTCGCAATTCGTTCGGCTGAAAGTTGAATCGGCGTGAGCGGATTCTTTATTTCATGGGCCATGCGCTTGGCAACTTCACTCCACGCTGCGGCCCGTTGTGCTGACAGTAGCTCGGAAAGATCTTCGATAACCAGAACCGCGCCTCGTCGCGGGCCTTTCGAGTCGCGCAAAGCCGTGGCTGTCATCGATACCGGCAATGGACCATTACTACTCGTCGCGCCTGCGAGTTGCGTTTGCTCGGTCGCGTGTCCGGTACGCCGGGCGCGACGCAGGAGTCGATCGATGACCAGCCAGTCTTCACTGCCAATCAACTCGCTCAGTTTTGGATTTTCTTCAGCTTTATCAGCGAGGGCTAACATACGGACCGCCGCCGCATTCAACGTCGTCACACAATCGTTCTCGTCGATAGAAACTACGCCGGTTGAGAGCGATTGCAGCACTGTTTCGATGTAGTTGCGACGTTCGCGCAGCGCCATGTTCTTGTCGCGCAGCTCCGCGGCGCCCGCTTCGATGCGGCTGCGATTCTCCTCGAGCTGCGTGGTCATCTGGTTGAAGGATTCGGCGAGTAGTGCCAGCTCATCATCAGCGACGGTTGTGACGCGAACGCCGAGATTGCCGCGCGCGATCTCGTTTGACGCCTCCGCCAGGGCTTTGATTGGTGTCGCGATACCGCGCGCCAGGTAAGTCGCCACCCAACTCGAAACAAAGAGCAGGATCAGCGTCATCAACCCGAGCGTTGAAAGACCCAGCAGACGCACGCGTCTTTGCTTGCGTACCAGATCCTGGTAGCCGCGCTCAGATGCCGTAACGAGATCGGTGAGGTCGTTTGCAGCGCGTTTCTGCGGCGCGATGAGCAGCATCTCGGAGTGAGTTAAAGGAACGGCGAGCGCATCGAAATCCTTGCCGTCGGCGAGGGTCGAGCCGGTGGGACCACCAAACTTGCGCGCTTCGCTGAAGAGTTTTTCGAGTTCTTCCGAGTCAGAAGGCGAAAGATTCGCGCGACTCTGACTCACAACCGCGCCGTCGTTTCCGATCACCTCGATACCGACGAGCTGTCCCGAAGCCACGATCTGGTCCATCGTGACTTGCCGCTCGTCGGGAGTCTGCGGGCCCAGGAGCATCACGAGCAACGACGCGGTACCACGCAGCGTCTGGTCCTGGCTCGAAAGCGTCAGACGCTTAACCTCGGTTGCCTGCTGAACAATCTCATCCGGGAAAGGATTGAACCACTTCTCGAGTGAGCGATTCAGAAACAGATAAGAAAAGACGGCCATCGCCGTGATGGGCAGGAAGCTGATCGAGATGAAATAGACCAGCAACCGCGTTTTGACTTTGGAACCGAGCTGACGTTCCTTGCGTTCGCGGCGCAACTTCAGGAGATTGCGAACAAAGATAAATAAGAAGACGACGAAGGCGACAAAGTTGAGTGTCGAGAGGGCGTAAAGGACGAGCGCGTCCGAAGTGGTGTCAGGGCGCACGACAGTCCAGAGCCAGAGCTGTTGTGAGACGATATTCGCGAGCAGTAACAACACAGTGGCGCCCAGGACCCAGAGCAGAATGCGGCGGCGGCGACGAGTTCGCTCCCTGCGCTCCGGGGTCATGTTATCGCGATTGTCGTTCATTAAATTGAGCAAAAGTTTAGCATACGGCCACTGGAACCATTGCCGATTGCCAATTGCCGATTGCCAATTTCGAGTCAATTGGCATTTGGCAATCGGCAATTGGCAATGTCACAATGCGTCACCCGAATGCGCAAGATTTTCCTGAACGATGTTGGCCGGCTTAGAAGCGGATGGCGAGTAGTGATCTTCGTGCTCGCTTTCATCGCCGTGTCGTTTCTGATTGCGACCGTTCTGCGAGCTGGCTTTGCCGTCGTAACTGCCTTTGCCCCTGGAATTCCTCACCCGGAGTTCATAGCGGAACTGATCTTCAGAGCCGGCCTGTTAGGAGCCGCGCTGGGAGCCGGATATCTCTGCACCAAATTTCTCGAGGGCCTGCCATGGCGCTCACTCGGTCTGACATTTCACACGGGCTGGTTTCGCGATCTCGCGATCGGGTTTGCCGTCGGTTTTGGTTCGCTCCTGATCGCGGTGGCGATTGCGTCCAAAGGACTACACTTTTCGTTTACAACAGCAGGACTGGCAACTGTCAGATCCCTGATCGGATCGCTGGTCTTGTTATTCGCCGCCGCACTCGCTGAAGAGGCAATGTTTAGAGGCTACGGATTGCAGACCTTGTCGCGTGCAAAGCTTGCGTGGCTCGGCGTGCTCCTAACCTCAGTTCCATTTGCCCTGGTTCATCTTTCAAATCCCAACGTGGTGCCGGTCGTTACATTTGCCAATACCGCACTCGCAGGAATCTGGCTCGCCGCCGCGTACCTGCGCACGCGAAGTCTCTGGCTTGCGTTGGGAGTTCACTGGTCGTGGAATTGGGCGCTCGGCTGGTTCTTCGGGCTTCCGGTCAGCGGTATCAATCTCGTTTCCAATCCACTTTTGCAGGGACAAGAGTCGGGACCGAAGTGGCTGACCGGCGGCACGTATGGCATCGAAGGGGGCGTCGCCTGCACCATTTCATTGATCCTCGTGACGATCTTTCTGTGGCGCACTTCCCTGATTTCCGCCACTCCGGAGCTATTAAAGATGACTTCGGAAGAAAACCCTGTCACCGCCGAGCCCGTACTAACTCTTCGTCCGGCAGACGATCAAGCGTAACTCGGAACGTACTGTAGGGGCGGCCCTCCGTGGCCGCCCGTGGTTTTGATAGGTGTTCACGAAGCCGAAGCCGTCGCTTTCTTGAATCCGTACCAAAACCACGGGCGGCCACGGAGGGCCGCCCCTACAGTACATCCCGAGTAGCGCGCGTAAAACGCGTCTGTTAACAGTCTTCATCACTCTCCCGTCTTAATCGGTGTTGTTGGGACAGTTGGTCTCCGGTCTTTGGACTTGGGTCTTTGGAAATCGCGACCGCTCTCTCGAGGAACACAGACCCAGGACCAAAGACCACGACCGACCGACAACACAATTGAGACAGCACGATGTACGCCATAGCCGACATGCTTCTGACCAACGCCCAAGCACCCGCCGCCGAGCAAACACACGAGACGGCGATCGAAGTGGTGCTGGTTAAGGCAGTTTTGGAAGGCGACCGCGACGGCTTTACGCGGCTATATGATCTTTACGCACCTTTGGTGCATGGCATCCTGCTGGCTCGTGTGCCGCGAGCGGAAGTTGACGATCTCGTCCAGGACATCTTTCTCCACGCTTACAAGAAGCTTCACACATTGCGCGACAGCTCGCTGTTCGGGCCGTGGATCGCAATGATAGCCCGCAATCGAGCGGTGGATTTCCATCGCCGGAAGCATGAGACAGTGGAGATCAACGATGAACTGCGCGGCAGTAACACACAGGATTCGAGAGCCACAGAAATCCTGGAACTGATCCGCAATCTCCCCGAAGCTTACCGCGAAACGCTGGTGCTGCGACTGGTCGAGGGCATGACCGGTCCCGAGATCGCAGCGCGTACAGGTCTCACTGCTCCATCAGTGCGAGTGAACCTGCATCGCGGTATGAAGCTGCTGCGTGAGCAGCTCGGATTTATGGAGGGCTTATGAAAGACGATTATTTGTGGGACAAGACGGGTGAGCCCGATCCGCAGATTCAACAACTCGAAGAGATCCTCGGCACGCTGCGATACCAGCCGAAGCCGTTGGAGATTCCTGAAGATCTACCAGTGTCGCGGCGAAAAAACTACTTTCCCTGGCTCGCGATTGCCGCAGCGTTGTTGATAGCGATACTCGCCGGAGGTATCTGGCTTAGCACGCGCTCACGCAACGAGGCGCCAGAGCGCCAGGCGGAAGTTACGCCACAGGCGCCTGCGCCGGTTGAAGAAAAGTCGACACTACCAGCTGAATCCAAAACTCCAGAGCGGAAGCCTGATTCTCGAAAAGAAGTCATAGCCGTCAATAGACATCGTCCCAAAGTCGCAACACCAGTTCTTTCAAAACACGAGCGCGAGGAAGCACTCATGGCCAAAGAACAAGTCATGGTCGCCCTGCGACTCACTACAGAAAAGTTGAGCCTGGTCCATAAGAAGACTCAAAACACAAATCCTGCGAACCAAATCAGGAATCAACACCGCGTAGGATGAACGGAGCAATCATGAAAACAACATTTAAGACATCACTTATTTCCCTGCTGCTAATCATTACGACCGCCTTTGTGGCGAAAGCTCAGGACACACGAATTCAGTTGGGCAGCCTCGATCATCTCGCGGCGAAGGCGAGCGAGACGGTCGACGTCAATGTCGACGAACGATTGATGAAGCTGGCCGCGCGGGTGTTCTCTGACAAAGATGAAGACCAGCGCCAGATAAAAAAACTGATCGAAGGGCTGAAGGGCATCTACGTCAAGAGCTTCGAGTTTGAGACGGAAGGACAGTTTGGCGCTGCTGATCTGGAGCCCATTCGCGCACAGCTTCGCGGCGCCGGATGGACGCGCATGGTTAATGTCGTCAGCAAGAAGGAAGGAAATCTCGAGGTCTACCTGCAGTTCGCAGGCGAAATGATCAATGGACTTGCGGTGCTGCACACGGACGACAAAGAGCTCACCGTCGTGAACATCGTTGGACCAGTGGATCTCGACAAGCTGGCTCAGCTCGAAGGACAGATGGGCATTCCTGACTTGGGAATCGAGTCGCCAAAGTCGAAGAAGAAAACCAACGAGCAATGAGGTGAGCGATGAAAACGATTGCTACCAAAATCTTCATCGCCGTCTTCGTCATGTGCTTCATTTCTATGCCGGTCGCGCAGGCGAAAGGCGACGACTTCAATTCAGTCGTAAAGATGATTGAAGAGTTTTACAACGTGAAGCACGAGGGGATTCCGTTTCTCGCCAAAGCCGGAATGAAGGTGGCCACCACGGCTGCGCGCATCAAAGGCGGTACAGCGAGGCGCCTGGCAGAAGCGGGCAGCATCAAGCTGGCAGTGTTTGAAGACCAGAAATTTAACGGCGATTTCGCAAAATTCCGCAGTTCATTGAACCAGTCGCTGAAAGTCACCTGGACGCCTTTGATTCAAACAATTTCCGCTGCCGGTGAAGAACAGACTTACATTTTTCTTCGAGACAACGGCGACAAAACCAACGTCCTCGTGATCACGATTGACGAACGCGACGCAACCGTGGTCCAGGTAACTCTTTCTGCAAAGAATCTCGCTCTCCTCTTGAAAGATCCCGAAGGCACAGGCAAATCCATTACTGAAGAAGCAACTCTCATCGATCAGGAGTAGATCATGCACAGAATCCTTTTACTACTTGTCGTCCTCGCCGCGTGTGCGTCGTTCCCGGTTCGCGCACAGGAAGTTGAAGACACGATCAAGATCAAAACGCGCGTCGTGTTTCTCGATGCGCTCGTGAAAGATAAGAAAACCAACCTCCCGATCTCTGATCTCACCACCGCGAATTTTCAAGTCTTCGACAATGGCAAGGCGCGCAACATCAGTTACTTCACGCGCGAAGGCCAGGCACGCAAGCCGCTCGCACTGATTCTGATTCTCGATCTGCGTGCAGACGGTGCGGGCAGGTTTATGAAGCAACCCGAGATCGTGAAGTCGATGGAAGACGAGTTGGCCAAACTGCCGCCGGGCGATGAAGTCGCGATCATGGCGATGGACACGAATGAGGACGAAGAGAGGTTTTGGTTGACTGAGTTCACCAACGATCGCGCGAAGATTGCCGCGGCGCTGTCCCACGTGCCCGCGTTGTCTGTTTCGCACGATGATCCACCTGAGGGCGCTGTGCAGGTGAAACAAAAGACTCAGGACACGACTGCGCAACCTGAAGGTAAACCCGACGATATCATCGAAACCGAAACCATCCGCGGGAAGAATGGAGCAACGATAATACGCAAAACGCACCGCGACGGCAGCGTCAATGTCACGCGCACCAACAAGGATGGGAAGATGACGATCGAGTTGGGCGATGTTTACGACATGGCCGCGGCAGTTAAAGATGCGACGCGAAAGGCTGGCGAGATGAGGCCAAATTCACAGGTGTCCGTCGTGTGGGTATCGGATGGTATCGCGCCGATTTTCTATGAGGATCGTGATGCCACGGAACAGGTCCTCATCCGCGACAACGTGATTTTCAACTCGTTGACGGTGGAGATGCGCACGTTGTTCAAGTTCCTCGTGCCCATGGCTAAACCGATTACGGGTTGGATGGGGCTGAGTTTATACGGCAGTGCCAAATATCTCGCGCAGCAATCTGGAGGCGAGGCAGTCAAGGTTGGACGTGTGAAAGACTACGGCGCGGGGTTGTCACGAATTATCGGAAACCTGACGGCACGCTACAGCCTCGGGTTTGCATTGGCTGAAGACGAGGTCGACGACGGCCGCATGCACAATCTCGAAGTTCGTGTAAAAGCGCAGGATCAAAAAGGTAAGACTCGAAAACTGCAGGTGAGCTCACGACAGGGATATTACATGTCCTCAACCGTCCCAAAGGAAGCGGCGGCTAAAGCCCAGTGAGGCCACAGATAACGCGGATTAAATCCGGATTTAAATCCGCGTTTATCCGTGGCTAAATGATCGTGTCGCCGCGTTTAGCACCTAGAATTTGAGCCGCGGAGCCGCCGTTAATCGAGATCTCAAGAAAGCCGGCACTCCCCCAGATTGCAAACAGCTCTCCCGGTGACGCTTCGCCGTAGAAGTTTCGCACGGCACTTATCTTCTTCCCATTAATCGTCAGACTCTTTCCCTCAAACACCCCGCGTCTGATGTTCGTCACACAATTTCCAAAGCGATCGATGTGAATGATCCGCAGCGGTGTTTCAAGCGGAGGAAGCCGAACCTCATCATTAATCTCCGGCCCAAACTCTTCCGGGGCCACACCCGTCGAAAGCGCTGCCGCAACCGGCGCGAAGATATCGCGACCGTGGAACGTCGAACTCGGATTAGGTCGAAAGTATTTTTCGGCGGTTACGTGAAATGTTCGATGCGCGCAGATGTAACTGAAGATACCGTTGTCCGGACCAACAAAGAATTGGTCGTTTGCCGTGACGATGATCGGTCGTCGGGTTGAACCAACGCCTGGATCTACAACCGCGACGTGAATCGTCCCGCGTGGAAAAGCCTTATAGGCTGCAAGCAGCGTGAACGCACCCGCCTCGATATCCTGCGCGGGTATCTCATGCGTGATATCAACAATCGGGACGTTCGGATTTACTGACAGAATCGCACCTTTAACAGCGCCCACGAAATAATCCGCCGTCCCGAAATCAGTAAGCAAAGTAAGAGGCGGCGTCACAGAACGCTCGTGTCAGTTGACGTGCGAATCTTCAAGGTTTGGCCGCGTTCGAGCCGGATGTCTTTACCACGCTGCGTCATGGTACCTGCCGCACCTGCACCGCCACCAATGATCGCACCGATTGCAGCACCCTTACCGCCACCCGCGATGGCTCCAATGATGGCTCCGATACCCGATGCCGCACCGACCTTCGCTGCATCGTCTTTCGTCGAGTCTTGTCCTTTTACGCCACCCTCAGCATCGACACTCGGGTCGTCGCCGTGCATCGGACCGATTTCAATAAGCTCCGCGTGGAGCGTCGCAGTCCGATTGTCAGGTGAACGAATCTGATCGAATGCCAGCTGAAGTTCAGCGACTCCTTTTACTTTTCCGGGCCGCTTAACCTGCGAGACTCTTCCCTCAACGATGTAATTCGCGTATTGCGCCGGTTCGATAACCTTCGCCTGGATACGATCGCCGCGCTGGCTCGCGTCTGTCGAAACGCCATTCAGCAATTCCAGATTCAGAATCGTGTTGCGTGGAATTGCAAATGAACCGTTTGTAGCGGGTGCCGTCGTATTGTCGACGTTAGTCTCCGCTGGAGCGGTGCCGGACGTGTTGTTCACTTCGACTGGAATGGTGGCCGGATTCTGCCGTCTACGTAAGCCAGTCGGAAGAGCCGAATTGAACTGCTGACGATCGAAGCCCGCTGTGTAACCGGCTTCGAAACCCTGCTGGTAACCGTCGCGATAATCCTCGATTGGACCCCAGGCTTCATTAAACGACCTATCTGCGTGTTGATAGTCTTCTTTGTTTGTGTAGTTACGGGCGGCATGGTCGGAAACGTCTTTGAATCCTGCGGTGTAGCCGTCCGAATAACCCGTTCGATAACCACGTTCCAACGCCGTCGTACCCTGCGCGCCTGCGGGAACGAAGGCAAGCAGCCCAACTATGGCGATGCTCAATAAAACTACCAGGGGAAGCTTCAGAAAATTCATATTTTGTCCTTCTGGAGAGAGCCAACCTCGCAACGCACGAATCCTATCAAAAATCGCCACAAAAAGGCACAAAAGTCACAAAAACTAAAACTGAATTCGGCGGGTCAAACAAAACTCATTTTGTGCTTTTTGTGCCTCTTTGTGGCAAACTGCGACTCAGATGCCTTAGGAGTTGAATTTGATGCCACTCCGCCGAGTTTATCTGGATAACAGCGCTACTACCCCCGTCGATCCACGCGTCGCGGCAGCCATGGCCCGTGCGGTAGTCGAGACGTTTGGCAATGCGTCGAGCGTCCACGGCTTCGGGCAACAGGCGCGCGCTGCGATCGACCGCGCGAGGCGTGAGGTCGCGACACTGATCGGCGCAAGGCAGAACGAGATCGTCTTCACGTCCGGCGGCACGGAGTCAAACAATCTTGCCATTCGTGGTGTTTGTGAAGCCGCAGCCGTTCATGGGCGACACATCATCACGTCAGCAATTGAGCATCCGTCGGTCGCCGGCGTTTGCGCCGAGTTGGAGAAACGAGGGTGGGAAGTTACACGTCTGCCTGTTTATGGAAACGGAGTCGTGAGAATCGAAGACGTCGCGGCGTCGCTTCGATCGGATACGGTTCTTATTACAGTGATGCTCGCGAACAACGAGATTGGAACGATCCAACCGGTTAGTGAAATTGGTTCGCTTGTTCGTGAAAGACGTGCTGTCGGGCAAAAACATCTGTGGTTGCATACCGACGCGGTTCAAGCAGTTGGCAGACTGCGTTTGAATGTCGAGGATTTGGGTTGTGATCTGCTGACGATGTCGGGGCACAAGTTGTATGCCCCGAAAGGCGTCGGAGCGCTCTATGTTCGGCGTGGTGTCCGACTTCACGGGCAAAACATCGGTGGACATCAGGAGCGCGAGCGACGTGCGGGCACTGAAAACGTTCCAGGAATCGTTGCTTTCGGTGAAGCAGCAAAACTCGCACGTGAAGAATTTGAACAACGGTCGCTTCACGATCGAATGTTGCGCGACAGGTTTGAAGATGCGGTTCGTGAGCGGATTTCCGACGTGGTAATGAACGGCGATCGTGAGCGGCGTCTGAGCCATCTTTCAAACATCTCTTTTCGTTTCATTGAAGGCGAGGGATTGTTGATAAATCTCGATCTCGAGGGGGTCGCAGTCTCGACGGGTTCAGCATGTTCTTCAGGAACACTCGAGCCATCGCCCGTGATTCGCGCTCTCGGAGTTGACGACGAGCTTGCGCGCGGGTCGATTCGCTTTAGTTTTGGGAAAGATAACGTAGAGACTGAGGTTGAGTATGCGGTCGAAGTGCTGGCACGCGCCGTTGCACGACTGCGGGCGCTCTCGCCTTTGACCGTAGGTAGCCACTGATAATTTGTCCTACTCCGCCAAATTCAAGGAACATCTCGCCCATCCTCGCAACGCGGGTGAACTGCCCGAGGCAAACGCGATCGCAGACGAAACGAACCCGATTTGTGGTGATAGGATGCGTTTGTCGTTAGTAATCAAAGACAATCGCATTGAAGCGGTGCGCTATCTTGCCTACGGTTGTCCTCCAACTCTGGTGTGCGGATCCGTGTTAACTGAATTGATCAATGGAAAGACAACTGCTGAGGCGAAGCAACTGACACGTGCCGATCTGCTCGAGTCTGTCGGCGGACTGCCTTCTCGCAAACATCACGCTGCTGCCCTCGCGGTCGAGACTCTAAAGGCTGCATTGGAGCCACAGATAAACACGGATTGATGACTGATTTCTCTTTGTGCTTTTTTGTGCCTTTTTGTGGCTGAATCTATCTTCTTTGTGGCGTGCCGACGACGCGTGGGCGTGCGGCTGGGGCAGGTTCGATGGTGTTGTGCTGGTGATATTTTGGACCACAATACTTCCTCGGCTCTGTGCCGAGCACGTAGGTCTTCGTACGAATCACCGGACAAGTTTCGACGGCGATCAATCCGGTCGTCGGATCGATATCCAATGTGATCGTGCCTTCTAGTCCGCTGTCAGGTAATGCAGGTGCTTTTCGAGAGGTCGGGGATGGCGAAGGTAATGGTATCGGCGCCTCTTCGTATGGCTGTTCGATCGGCGAAGGCGATGGCAACTCCACGGGTGAAGCTTCTTCCTGCGGCAACTCGGAATCGTTCGGACCAGTGCCGTTGATAAAGTATTCCGTTCGCTTCTCAGTATCTTCCGGCACAGTTGGTTTACCAGTCCTGGGATTGATTTCGATCTCCTCAACTCCGGCAGGCTTCTCCCAATCGCCTTCCCATTCAGGATGCTCTGCGAGCGCCACCGACATGAAGTCGGACCAGATTGGCAACGCCGAGTTCGCGCCAGTCAAACCGAGTTGAGAGCCATCATCAAAACCAACCCACACTGCGCAAACGAGATTTGGCGTGTAACCCGCAAACCAACCGTCACGAGACGTTCCGGTCTTACCCGCGAGAACTGATTTCAA
>DATNFX010000183.1:0-27339 GCA_035606195.1 Pyrinomonadaceae bacterium | reverse complement strand
ATTGCAGTGTCGCGCCTATTGAGAGACAAGGAGGCTGGATACGCTAAGAACGCAGCGTGTGGCTTATTTGGTCCGATGCATGAGCTTTGAGTCTATGTACCTGGGCCAGCGAAATCCCTTCTGCTAACGGTAACGCCAACTGAGTAGCCGGAAGCTACTTCCTCCCCAGGTGCGGGAGTTTGGTCAATAATCAATCCTGGTTGAAGGGCTGAATCGTAACGTGTCGCCAACAGACGAATGTTCAAGTTAGCGGCGTGAAGTTTTCGTTCGGCATCGTCATAGGTCAGTCCTTTGAGCGCTGGCACCTTGGTTTGAGCTGGTCTAGATCGGCGCTCACCTTGGACGTCTAGACTCAATGCCAAAAGCGCAATTGCCGGCAAGACGACATACACAACCAGTGCAAGCGTCACAAGAACTCTGATAAGCAGTCTCTGTTTGCCTCGTACGGTGTAACCAACGAGGACGCCAAGTAAGAATCTCATTGCGGCGGTTCCTTCCGGATTTCTTGCGAATCACCCGCTCGGTAACCGCCTCTTTTTTCTTATTGGTTGTGTCGAGGAATGTCGGTTGAAGGACGTCGTGAGGGAGAGATTTCGCCGTCATCTCTAATCTGAGGAAGGACCCCATTAGAGAGACCCGGTCGATTTACTTAGCAATAACAGCTAAAAACGGGCTAGTTGAACCTGTCTCAGCCGGGGGGTTCACCCCAATTTTTTGTGGCAAACTTGTGGCACGAATTTAGATAAGAGCGTTAGCACTGTGTATAGCTATCTATAGAAGCATCAAAAACCCCTGCAAAACCGCTATGGCTGCAACCTGTTGAATGGAGATTACTTCCAATTTTCTCCTGGATTCGATTCGTAATTAGAAGGTCGCCGGTTCAATTCCGGCAGCCGGCTCCATATAACTCTTACAACAATTTAGAGCAATAATAAAAGCGATCCAATTGGCCGCGTCTCGTTATCTGCGATGAGCACTTATTACAATCATCATCCGAGAGTCGAAAGAATATCTGAAAGCCTCAGAAATAGATGGTAGGCATCGATTGGTGACGGCTCAAAGCCAAACTTCTCATAGAAGCGTTTAGCGGAATCATCCTTCGCGTGAACGAGCATTGCCCTTAGACCAGCGATCTCCGCTGCCTGGACCGTTCGAAGTAGTGCATCTTTCAGCAGCGCGGCTCCTAGACCGCGTCCTTGCTCAGCTGAATCCACCGCCAGTCGAGCGAGGAGAATAACTGGAATCGGATGTCTCGGTAGGCCGGACTTTACGCTATGCGGAGCGTCTTCGAGCGATACAGAGCCGTAGGCAAGCGAGTAGTAACCGACTATTCGATTACCACGAGTCGCAACATAGGTCCTCGCGGCGTGCTTCTTCTGGTTTTGTAAAGCGTACTTTTTGAGATAGTCATTAAGTGCCGGCACACCACAGTCGAAGGAATTACGATCATGATCTTTTGTCAGCAGTACTGGCGGAGTGAGGTTTTCAGCGATTGGCATCAAATAGTCCCGGCCTACTTAAAAGTTTACGCAGTCCCGGGATCGTTTTTGGCGGCGCATCAAGCGCATCGCAGAACTCTTTCCACTGCTTTTTAGGAAGCCTGAATTGCACTTGATCAGCTATAACCTGTTGCGCTGCAGTGAGAGACTGTTCCAGCACAAAATCAGTAATCGTTGTGTCTTTTATACGGGCCGCTTCCGCAATGACTCTCTTTTGAGTGGCGGATACACGAATACTAAAACGTGAGGCCTTCTGCGTCGAACCTTTCATCGTGTTTGTCTTTGCCATTCAACTTATCCTTCTCAACGGAACCGAACATATCACGCATGGACGTACAATGTACACCCACCTGTAGAACCGGTGAAGAAACTCGTGCTCTTTCCTCGTTGGTCTGTTCGTAATTAGAAGGTAGCCGGTTCAATTCCGGCAGCCGGCTCCATGTAACTCTCAGTTTGTACAACAATCCAGCGCAATAATGAAGGCGCCTCCAGAGTCGCTTTGTTCGGTTCTGCGTTGTGCTGTTATAAATTAACCGCGCAATCGGTTGGCTTTTTCCGCACATCGATCCAAAATGGGTCCGACCCCACGAACTCGTCCTAACGCCCCCCGGAAAGATCCCCCGAAGTCTGAACAGGAGAAGAACATTGGCTATAACCAACACTCTCGCAGGTAGAAATCTGGGGATGATCCTGCTCGCTGTCTGGTTAATTCTTACCGGGCTATTACCGCTACTCAGTGTGCGAATTTCACCGACCGTGAATACCGTACTCGCAGTAATTGCAATCGCGGCTGGCGTGCTAATTCTTCTGCGACGGTGAGATGGAGGTCTAAATGGGGCTTGTTCTAATAGTGATTCTCATTCTGTTGTTAATTGGGGCCTTCCCAAGATGGGGCTATAGCAGGAATTGGGGATATTGGCCCAGCGGAGGAATCGGAACAATTCTATTAATCGTTCTTATCCTTCTACTACTCGGCAGAATTTGAGATCAAGATCCGAATAAGAATGGCGGCGTTTCGTCGCTGTTCGCTTTACCACATGCTGACGGTACTACCTCGCAGTCGGCTTGAGCTTTGCCTCGCGCTCAATATTTGCTTTTTGCCGAACCCGCCTCAATGAGAAAATAGATCTGCCGCGAACGCGATTCAAATGAGCTTCTGGGATTATCGGCAAACAAGTCTGAAGGCTGAGCTGTCGGCGGCGTTGGGTGGGTTTGATCGGGATGTGCTGGAGAGGTTTTATGCGCTGAGTCCGGACCAATTGACGCGCCTTTTCAACATTTACTCCGATACATATGGAGATGGGCCGGCGGCGTACGCGCGCAAGACTTATCCTCACTGGAAACACGGCGGGGTGCGGCCGAGTGCGCTGACTATCAATCGGTTGCTTGACAGCCTGCCCCTCGTGCTTGATTTTGAGGGCAAGTGTGAGTTGTTGCGAAGGCTCAGAGAGCGACACCGCAAGCCGGAGCATCACTCGCTCAAGGTCAAGGCGGATGATTGGAAGGAGCACGTCATACCGCTCGTCAGGACTGTCATTCAGAAGGCATATCGCGCAAACTTACCAGAGGCAGTCGAAAGGCGCCTGGCGTGGTTGTCCAATGGCGACATGCAAACCGCGCGCGCGATCCTTGCGCACGCACAAGCACTCGAAGGCGCAGTCGCCGTTGCGATGCTGCAAGATGAAATGCGTAATATCGAAGACGCCTTGACGAACCTGGATGGCAAAGGAAAAGTTACGCACACCATTCACTTACCTTATGGCCACATTCAGTTAAAAATCTCCGGGAGACGTGGAATGGATAAAGAGTCAGATAACGGTGCGGAACTCGTGCGGCAGAATGATTCCAGCCTGTTTAAGCCCACTGCTGAAGACATCTTCGAAGACGTGTTCAGCGATCTCGATCAGGACCAGGCTGCACAAGTGAAGGCAAAGGCTGCCGAAGAGGCGATGCGACTCGTCGCTGAAAAGAAACGCGGCGAGATCAAATACGCGAACGCGTCGAGAGATATAGCAAACTTCGTCAACAACGCCGACCTGATGGACCAGCGCAGGAAAGACTACCAGATGAGCGCGGAGTTCGAGGGCGCGTCGGGTGTGACGAAGATACAAGTCGGCCGCAACTGGTCCAAAACGCTTATTGCCGGCGGCACGATCGGCGTTCTTCTGGTGCTGATTCTTTTATATGTACTCACGAGGTAACTACCAGGACGATGGCTTTCTCGTGGTCGAAGGTTTTGCGAGTGAGGACGAGTGCGATCAACTGCGAACGCGGGCGGCGAAGATGGTCCATGACTTCAATCCGGCCGAAGTCGTCTCTATCTTCTCGACGCACGAACAGAACCGGACTACCGACGACTACTTCTTAACCTCGGGCGACAAGATCCGGTTCTTCTTTGAGGAGAATGCCTTCAACACGGACGGAACGCTGAAGTATGAGAAGGAAAAGTCGATCAATAAGATCGGACACGCACTTCACGATCTCGATCCGGTCTTCGACCACTTCTCGCGCAGTCAGAAGATCAAAGACATCGCGACGGCAATCGGACTGAAAAATCCTCTGCTCCTGCAGTCGATGTACATCTTTAAACAGCCAAACATCGGCGGCGAAGTGACGTGTCACCAGGACAGCACGTTTCTCTACACCGATCCAATCGACATTGTTGGTCTATGGTTCGCGCTCGAGGATGCGACGATCGAGAACGGCTGTCTTTGGGCCATACCCGGCGGACATCGAAGCGGGCTCAAGTCGCGCTGGGTACGCTCGCCGGAAGGCATGAGGTTTGACGTCTTCGACGCTGAACCATGGCCAGAAGATCAGCTAAAGCCACTCGAGGTTTCGAAAGGCAGTCTCATCTTACTAAACGGACTCCTTCCACACCGCAGCCTCGAAAACAGATCACCGCGCTCGCGTCACGCCTACACTCTTCACCTCATCAGCGCTGATGCAAACTACCCCACGGACAACTGGCTACAACGCTCGCCAACGATGCCAGTAAGAGGCTTCTAAACGGTGGATTTCTGGCTAATTACTGGGTCTGAGTAACCCGCGGAAGATTCCCTGAACACGCACCTGGCTGGCTGGAACCGTAAGCGGTTGGAGTTGTGAGTTCGCCGGCTGCAGCTCGATGTTCATGCCACGGCGATAGAGTCTCTTCAGCGTCGCCTGATTCTCTTCGATGAGCAACGCAACGACGATTTCACCATCGCGCGCGTCGGTACGGTTCTCGATGAGGGCGATGTCGCCGTCGCAAATGTGCTCGTCGATCATCGAATCACCCTTCACACGCAACGCATAAACTCGATCCGGTTTCACACGACCTAGCAGGAAGCGCGGCACCGGAATGCGTTCTTCGTAATCGACGACCTCGAGCGGAGCGCCGGCGGCGATCCGTCCGAGCAGTTTAACCTCACACAACGAGTCGCTACTCTTGTCTTCGACTTTTACATTGAGCGCAAACGATCCGTCTTCATGTTCACGGGCCAACAACCCACGACGTTCGAGCGCAGCAATGTGCTTTGCGATCGTAGCGCGTGACTTCACTCCAAACTGACGCGCAATTTGTGCGTAGGAAGGAATGTAACCGTGGCGTTCCTGGAAACGTGTGATGTAGTCGAGAATCTCTTTTTGTCGCTGCGTTCGTGGGAGCATTTGCTTCAGGAGTTCCCGGTCCGTTTCCCGCTTGTAGTATGAGAGATCGCAGTCGGCCGCTAAGGGTGACGAAGCATTCTAGGTCGCCCAAAGAAAAGCGTCAAGAGTTTGTCCTGATTAATTTCAACGAATCGAGTAACGCACGAGGGTGCGTGGGAAAATGCGCACCGCAGGTGGCATCTGTGCAAACGTCATCGGCGGCGACTGCAGCACCGCGTCGGCCTTCTTTCCATACACTGCCTCATTCAGATCATTGTCAGGAGTGATCATTGCTCCCTTCAAAGCCGCACCGATGAAGGCGCCCTTGCTGCGCGAGTAAGAAAGTATGCCTGCATCCAACCGCGGATTAGTGGACGCGGCAGCCTCCCGACCGACTGGACCAGCAGCGATACTCGCTTCACCGCCGAGCTCAAACTTGTCTTTCAACAAACCATTCAAACCGCTCGGGTTCATGATGAGTAGAATGTAGTCGGTTTTTTGCGCACCGATTTGTGCTCCAAAACTTCCACCACCAAGATTGAAGAACGCAGGCGCGGTCCAACCTCCCTTGACGCGACGGCTGATCACGCCCTGACCACCACGAGCACCAAACACGAATGCCCCTTTGAGCACTCCCGGAAAGACTGCAATGGCTTCCGCCGTGTCGAGTAGTTCCTGCGGGATCGCCTTGTCCTTTACATTCATGATCTCAGTAAAGGTTTTGGCAGCCTCACTCGAGTGACGCGCAGCGTCCTGGGTGCGTGATTTCTTCTGAGCGGGAGTTATGACAACGGAAAAGACAAGTAGTGCGGTAAGAACTGATGCACACCAGAGACGAAATGACTTCATGCGAAAATTACCCTCCTGATGATTGCTTTACACAAAACTTACGACATCCTTCTTCTCTGTGCAAATGTGGCTAGTTGGGGTATTAGTGTGTTGCGGGTTTCTTTTCAACCAGCGGGGGCAAGCCCCTCTTCCTGACTTGTTATTTTCTTGATTCAAGTTCCATTCGACGTTTGCGCAAGCGAGAATAGAACAAGTCAGGAAGAGGGGCTTGCCCCCGCTCTAACCGATCGCTGCGTGAATCCGCTGCAACACACTAATCCTCCATTACTGAATGTGTTGCTCAAACGTTGCTTGAGTCCCGGAGGGACTCAGAAACATTTAGTCCCTCTGGGACTCAAGCAAAGTTCGAACAACACAGCCACATGAAAAACCTGGGCCAACGAGTGCAAAAACCGTATGAAACTCGACTGAAATTTCGGGCGGATCTTGCTGCATTTTTTTCTTGACTTTCGCTTGCATGGAATAATACATTCCCGCCACTTTAAAACTGCATGGTCCAACTGCGCCACCCCAAGGTGGTACATGGACGAGGCTTTCCACTCACAGCAAATAGCTGCGCCTTCGATGGCTGCTCGAGTAGGTTGAGTTCGCTCAACTAACTTACCAGTCTGTCTAGCAAGCAAAGTGTTATCGCACAAGGGGAATACTTCTACAGCCGTATCTTTCGAGGCACTTCACCACCCCGAAAACCCGGTCGGTAGTGGTGTGCTTCGACGACAACAATCAAAAGAGTTCGATTCTTTGCGGCATTTCAAACGATTGTCGTAAAGGCTCAGTCACATCAATCACGTGAGTAGCGCGCCTGGTCTACGCTCAAAGTCCAGACGCAATAGGAGGAGTTCCAGATGGCGTACATCTCCAAACGGAATAGAAGACAAGAAAAGGATAGGCAAATCGCGGCTCACAATCGCCGCGAGCTGATCGCCGCCGGATTCAAACGGCGCGATCTCCTGAAGATGGGATTGCTTACGAGTGCCGGTATGCTGATCCCGATCAAAGGTTTGAGTGCACACCCAATCAACAGTGCGGGAATGGTTTTTGACGATCCTGTCAGCCCACCCACCACTCCGTTCCAGGAAAACATGCCGCGACTCACGGTGGCCCAACCGGTCGCATCGCTCACCCCTGCGCCCACGATTGCTCCAAATACTGCCGCCGGCGAGGGTCGGACCGTTTCGCACCAGGCATTCGCGCAGTTTCCACCACAACGGTTCTATGAATTGATACAACAACAAGGCACCGTGTCGATGGCGCTTCCGAATGAACTGCCGGCCCAAACGATCTGGGGATTCAACGGCATCACGCCCGGTCCGCTGTTCGTTGAGCGATACGGAGTGCTCGGCAGTCCCGGCAATGGTTCCATACTCGTCCGCCAGCGAAACAACCTGCCATCGAATAATGGTGGCTTCGGTTTGCCGTCAGTGACAACCCATTTACACAACGGTCACACTCCGCTCGAGAGCGACGGCTTCCCGTGTTTCTTCTTTGCTCAGGGTCAGTTCTACGATTATCACTATCCAAACGTGCTGGCCGGAGTTAATTCAACTCATCCGGGCACAGGCGATATCAAGGAAGCGATGTCGACACTCTGGTATCACGACCATCGCATCGATCACACGGCAGAGAACACGTACAAAGGCCTGGCGGGCACCTACATTCTCTTCAACGAGTTCGATACTGGTGACGAGAACACCGGTTTTCGTCTACCGAGCTTTGGCGACGGACAAAACCCGTTGACCAGTTTCGACATTTACATGGTGTTCAACGACAAGGTGTTTGACGAGCAGACCGGACTCCTGGCGTTCGACCTTTTCAATACAGATGGAATTCTCGGTGACAAATACCTTGTCAACGGCAAGATCCAACCTGTGTTGCACGTGAGCCCGCGCCGGTATCGTTTCCGCTGGCTGAACACTGGACCATCGCGCTTCTACCAGATGTTTGTGCTTGGACCAAACAACACAACCAAGTCGTTCTGGCAGATCTCGACCGACGGCAACCTGTTGGAGAAACCCGTTTCTGTGACCAGCGCGCGTTTTGCGGTGGCCGAACGCGTCGACGTCATTGTCGACTTCACGGGCCAGGCCGGAAAGACGTTCTATCTGGAAAACAGACTGGAACAACAAGACGGCCGCGGTCCGACAGGAAACGTGTTGAGCGCCGGACAGGGAACGAAGATCCTCCAGATCGTCGTTGATGGTCCAGCGGTAGCCGACAACAGTATCGATCCGGCAACCATACCCGCGAATCAAGCCGTTTACTTCTACGGCTTCCCAAATACCACCGACACGGCGCGTATCACTCGCACCTTCCGGTTCGAGCGTGGCAACGGTCAATGGCAGGTAAACGGCAAACTGGCGAATTGCAACGACATTCGCTTCGCAATTAAACGCAACACCGTTGAGAAGTGGGTCTTCCAGAACAACTCCGGTGGTTGGCAACACCCGATTCACATGCACTTCGAGGAGTTCCAGACGCTGACAATCAACGGCAATCCTCCGTCAGGAACCGGACTCATTACCCGAGGCCGGAAAGACGTTTTCAGGTTGGAACACAACATGGAGGCGAAGGTTTACTTCCGCTTCCGCGACTTCGTCGGCAAGTTTCCGCTGCACTGCCACAACGTGGTTCACGAAGACCACGCGATGATGGTGCTCGGACAGATCAATGACGTCGGCGACAACATTACGAACCCGTAGTTGTCGTTGTGTGATTTCCCGCGCGACTCTCCGAGTTCGCCGGGATTAAACCTGAACTCAAACCTGAAGAAAGGAATTGCGATGACGGATCTAAAACGCAGGAGTTTGGTAGCAGCGTTAGGTGCGGCTCCGCTTGCTGTGCCATTACTGACGCATGCACAAACAATCGATGTAAACTCAAAATTCAAACAGGTATCTTCGCGTGAGAGGATCAGGCAGCGTTACTTTCCGAATCTGGTGTTAACCAGTCACGAAGGACGCAAACGGAAGTTCTACGACGACATGGTGAAAGACAAGCTCGTGATCTTCAACATGTTCTACGCGAAGTGTGAAGGTATTTGTTCGCCGGTCACTCGAAACCTCGTCCGCGTGCAGAAGCTGCTGGGCGATCGCGTCGGCAAGGATATCTTCATGTATTCCTTCACGCTCAAACCGAAAGAGGACAATGTAATGGCCCTGAAGCACTATGCAGAAATGCATAAGGTGCAACCGGGCTGGTTGTTCCTGACCGGTTCACCGGACGACATGGAGACGCTGAGACAAAAGCTCGGCTTTACCGATCCGGATCCGGTATTGGACAAAGACACCAGCAACCACATAGGAGTGATCAAATATGGCAACGAACCGCTCGAACGCTGGGGCGGTTGCCCAGGCATGTCTACTCCCGAATGGATTGCAGAAACAATAAGTTGGGTGGATTGGCCAAAAAATTCCACCCGTGTGAGTGCGAATGGAGGTGCCAAATGATTCTCAAAACGAGAGTTTTTAGTCTGGCATTGTTGCTGGCGATAGCCGTAATAGCGCCGGGTATATTGAAAGCCCAGGATGCGCAACCAATGAGTGAAACTCCATTGGGTACAGCTGCGGCCGGGAGCGGATCGAAGACGGGTGGTACTGCAGTTGAGGCCATTGCACCCGGAGATCTCAGCGGTGGAACAGTGGCAACAGCGGGACCGGAGGCTGCCGCGTTTGACGGGACCTACGTTTGGGTCGCGAGTCAATTTACCGATTCGGTTACACGAATCCGCGTCAGCGACGGTTTGATCACCGGGACATTCGCGGTTGGCAAGCGACCGGTTGCGTTACTCGCCGCAGGGGGTTCGGTCTGGGTGGCGAATCTGGTTAGTGACAACGTGATGAAGCTCAATCCATCGACCGGGGCAGTCACCGCTACTTACACAGCCGGCGATGGTCCGGGAGGATTGGCCTTTGACGGTACGAACGTCTGGGTCGCAAACCGCGAGGGCAACAGTGTTACCAAACTGTCGACTGCGGGCGCGAACCTCGGGACGTTTGCCGTCGGCAACCGGCCGATGGGTGTAGCGGTTGTTGGCGGGGCTGTTTTTGTGGTGAACAACTTCAGCAACTCCGTTACAAAGCTGAGCCTTGCCGGAGCAGTGTTGGGAACTTACAAGGTCGGGAGAGGTCCCTTCGGCGTCGCCGGTCAGGGCGAGAACGTATGGGTCACAAACTATTTTGACAAGACTGTTACCAAACTTCGCGCGTCTGATGGACTCAATCTTGGGACGTTCAAAGTTGGTGATGGAGCTTCAGGGATAGTGTTTGATGGAACCAGCATGTGGGTCGTAAGCAATGGCGACAACAACGTCATGAAGCTGGCTCCTTCGACTGGTTCGGTCGTTTCCACTTACGCAACCGGCAAAGGTCCCTTTGCAGTTGTTTTTGATGGCGCAAAGATCTGGGTGTCGAACTTCGCAAGCAATTCGATTTCGAGTACGGCAGCCAATTAGTTTCAGCCACAGATTACACGGATGAAGACGGATTGATGAGCAAATCTGTTTTCTATCCGTGTAATCTGCTTCTGAACGAATGTAAATGAACCTTTCAAAGTAGTCACAAATTTGTGTTCTCATTGACAGGATTTTGTCACCTGTAGTAAAAAGTCGCGACCTTCAAACGACGCCCTCCCAAGTGTTCTTTTCGAAGGCATCGCACCTCGCAACTGCGATCATTTTATTTGCCCGACTCAGTTTTACCGCTTTGGTAATTCCGCCCAGACCCGATATACCCCCTCACAGGCTTTGCTCAAGAAAGAAGTTGCTATTGAGTGCTTGTGCTCAAGTATGTCGACTAATATCGGATTTCAATAAACTCTCCCTCTGAGTTTTTTTGTGGATAAAAGAGTCGAAAAAATCATCCAGATAATGCGGGAGGACGTTCGTGGGGAACTCTCTCTCGCGCAGTTCGCCCAATCAGTAAACCTTTCGGTTTGGCGACTCTGTCACATTTTCAAAGCTGATGTCGGAATGCCTCCCATTCGCTATCTGCGCTTGTTGCGCATGGAACGAGCCAAGAATCTGTTGGAGTCGAGTTTCCTGAGTGTAAAAGAAATCGCGTTCCAGGTTGGCTTGAATGACGAGAGTCATTTCGTGCGTGACTTCAAATCAACCTACGGATTCTCTCCGGCACTGTACCGGACGCATTTCAAAAACAACTTAGCGAGCGAGGAACAACACACCGGCAACGGAACCAGCAACAGTAACGGCGATCAACCCGGCAAGCTCCGGCAACAACTCATACAGATCGCAAAGCACACCGCTCTCCCTTCCCTGCATCTCTTCATTTGCCTGTACTCCACTCTGTAAGGGTTTTTGTTAAATGATTCTTGAATCCCGCCAACGGAAGTTGGCGGATTGTTCAGGTCCTTTCTATAAAACTCATACTCGAAGAGCCCGGAATCCCGCCACCGGAAGTTGGCGGATTGTTCAGGTCCGAACTATTTATCGTGCTAACGGAGGTGAGTCGGCTGAGATGAATAGTGTGGACTTGAATAATCCGCCCACTGCCGTGGGGCGGGATTCAAACGCGTTCTTGTGTTCGGTTTGTAGAAAGGATCTGAAACATCCGCCAACTTCCGTTGGCGGGATTCTTGATCTGCAAATAACTCTCTAACTTCGACGCATGGACCACGCGAGGTTCTTAGTGCGACGAGGCTCTGTGTGCGATCACGTACACGAAAAAAATACCCCAAAGCAAAATCCGCTAACGAACAACAAAAATCGCCAAGCATGAAGTCTTGCTACTCGAAATTTGAGATCGTAATCTTTCGCACGATTCAGCAACAGCGCACAGTAGGTTTTTTTCCATCAACTAATTTCGGTAACTCAACAGACGTTACTCAACTGTTTCGGCAGTAACCCTCGCCTTTCAAACTGATCGCCTTTGTGGGGAAGTTGGATCAGGATTCGGGAGGCTACATAGCTACACTCTTCGAGTAAAGGTCATAACCACCAGCAAGGTTTTTGATTTGAGGCCAACCCAAACGGCTGAAAGGAGATTCTATGCCTACAAAGAAGGCAAAAAACCGGCAGAGAATTGAAAAGAAAACTGAGGGCACAATCAGTAGAAGAAGTGTGCTCAAGATAGGAGCAGCAGCCGGGGCCGCTACTGTGTTGGCCCCAAACATCATAACCAGCAAAGCGGCCAAGGCACTCGCCTTTGATCCAATACCGCCGCCGCTGGTCCAATGCACCGCGGCAGTCCGGAGCCCGGTACATACACCTTTTGTGGATGATTTACCGGTTCCGTTTCCAGCACTGGATCATCCACTTAGCCCGCCGCCCCAAGAAGTGGCCAACACAGGTGCGGGTGAATGGCCCCGAGCGAATCATCAACGCTGGACTCAGTTCACCCCGGCTCACGTGACGAGCGAATTGGAAGCCAGGCCGGGCCTGCATACATTCCATTCCGACTTCGGTCCGTCATATATCTGGGGGTTCAATGGTGTCTATCCAGGCCCAATGATCCTGAATAGATATGGCAAATCCACAATCATTCGCTTCCGAAACAGCACGCCGCCCAACGGCGACAACACGTTTGGCCACCCCGAGATTACGATCCACTTGCATAACGGGCACCATGGCTCCGAAAGCGACGGCTTCGCGGGTGACTTTTTCCCAAGCGGCAGCTGGAAAGACAATCTCTACCCGAATTGCTACGCCGGCCTCGATCAGTTTGGCGGCAATGGCGATTCACGGGAAAAGATGGGCACTTTCTGGTATCACGATCACCGTGCAGAGAAGACCCTCAACAACAACGTGATGGGTCTGAACGGCATGTTCATCGTTTATGACCCAACGGATCCGGGCCATGAGCACCCGAGCGCAGGCTCGCTACGGTTGCCGGGATACTACGGTGTCACTGACTTTCCGTTGATCCTTACCGAGAAGAGGTTTTGTGCCCTGGATGCACAAGGCCGAAATGAGATGGTCAATGCGGCCGGTGGCGACAAGTGGATTGTCAACGGGGCGATTCAGCCGAAGCTGACTGTCCGAAGAAGAAAGTATCGGTTCCGCATTCTTTCTACCGGACCGACGACGGCTCAATGGGATCTCAAACTCATCGGCCCGACGGGGACGAGCGCTAGTGAAACGATGACGGTGGTCGCCACTGATGCCAATTTCCTCGAGCATCCAGTTCCAGTCGATGACGGCGCGAATGCAGCCAACAGCAACGCCGTCGTGGGAGCCACGATTGTCACTCCGGGCGCAATTCGGGTGAACGTCGCCGAGCGCTATGACGTGATCATCGACTTCAGCAAGTACAGCGCGGGCGATAAGCTGTATCTCGGCGATTTTGGTGCAGGACGAAGCCAGAACGTCAACGACACCGGCTCCGGAAACACGAATCCTCCGGGATTGCCGCCAGGCCTGAACATTGGCAACGTCATCATGCGGTTTGACGTGGTAGCCCTGGAGAACTGGTTCGCGGCTGATACACCGGACCTTCCAGCAACCCTCTGCACAATGCCGGATCCCGTTGTGCCGGACACCACGTTCGAGTGGAACTTCAATCGCGATCCTGTCGGAGCAGTTCCACGATTGTTCAGGATCAATAACCGTGTCTTCGATGCGAATGTACCGCAGCATTGCATCATCAAGGGCACCTCTGAAGAGTGGTTCATCGACAATAACGACCAGGTTGGTACCAACTGGGCCCATCCGGTACACATTCACTTCGAGGAGTTCCGGATTATTGAGCGATGGGCGATCGTCGGCGGCGTATTCCAGCAAGTTCCGGTGCCTGTTCTTTACCAGGGAAGAAAAGACGTAACCAAGGTAGAGCCGGGAGAGGCCGCACGAATCAGGATGAGGTTCCGAGACTATACCGGCAGGTACCTGATCCATTGTCACAACATGGGCCACGAAGACGCGTTCATGATGGTGGCTTGGCACATTGTTCCTGATGCGGCAGCCAAGGCGGCGTGCGATGCATTGATTGTCAAGGCTAACCAGGAGTTCGAAGCCAAGCTGCGGAATGAGGAGGTGTCGTAATGGATAGAAGAACAATGCTGAGCAGAGTGTTCAAGCCAAGTCCGTATTCGCCGGGCGCGTCGAAGTTCACGAATGCTTTGCTTCGAACACAAGACAACAAAGAGGTCAGGTTCTATGACGATCTGATCAAAGGCAAGCAATGCGTGATCAATATGATGTATGCCGAGTGTCACGGTGCTTGCCCGCTGGTCACGACGGTTCTGAAACGAACCTATCGTGAGCTGAAAGATCGCATGGGCAAGGACGTCTTCTTTTACTCAATCTCAGTAAAACCACAGGACGACACGCCCGCCGCGTTGAAGCACTATGCGAAGATGCGGAATGCCGATCTGCCTGGCTGGTATTTCCTGACCGGAGATTCCTACGACATCGAGACCATCCGCTATCGGCTCTTCAATATGGGCCATCCGGGAATCGACCTCGATTTCGCGATGCACTCCGGCACACTCCGTATCATCAACGACGCCACCAACTACTGGGGCCACGCCGGGGCGTTTGCGAGCCAGGGAAACATCATGGACCGCATCCGCTGGGCTGATCCTTATAAGACAGGCGCAGAATGGGCGGTCTACGCTCGGAATCTGCAGACTCTGATCGATAAGGACGTTAAGAAATACGGCTACCGCCGAGACGTCTGAGTTTGCGGCACGGGTTATCAGGGATAGAAGCTGCCGGTGGTGGCTTCTATTCCTGGCCCATCCAAGATTTTCAGAGGTTGCACAGAGGAATACATCATGAAACTTACCGCCATAATCTCGCTACTGGCTGTGATCCTTCTGGGCACAACGGCTAACGCATTGGCCCAGGAAAAGAGTTGTTCGTTCGATCTCGTGGGAACATGGAAGGCGCAGCTCTCGCCTACGGAAGCAATACTCTATCGATTCGACTCCAAGGGTTCGGTTACTGTTCTTGCAGCACCTGAGAAAAATGAACCGCGCCAGATCTCGACCGCTAAATACGAGGTAAACAAAGAGCTCGGCAAACCGGACTCAATTTCGTTTACTGCCTCCGGCAAGAACAGGATATTCGGCGCCGTCAGCAAGACGATGAAGCTCGTCAGCTATGACGACACTTCGATCACTTGCGACATACCGGGCATCGGAACCACGCGGTGGACCAGAGTCGATCCCGACCGGTATTTCATTGTGCTCGCGGCACGCAGGGGAGAGTTCTACGATACGAGTGGCTCGGCGTTCCCGATGGTTATCAAGCTGGCTGGAGGAATTCCGACCATCGACGCCTTCGGTGTCTATTTAACGAAGGACGGGAAGGCCTTTGGCACTGTTCCTCCCGACATATACAAGAAGTATCTTCGAGAAGCACGCAACGACTCAGAAACCACACTACGTCTGGAAATCAACTCCCGGCAGTATGAAAGGGCGTTGAAGATCATTAAGGAATGGGAACGACGTGCCCGCAACGACGAACTCCTGTACATCACGGGGAAAGAAGTTGCAGACACTGATCCTAATTCGCTTAACAACATTCTGATCGTTAAGGCGGTTACAGAAACGCTCAACCAGTGTTCGCAGGACGTCAACCTGTACCCGCTCAATTACGTCGTTAAGGACGACTGGATCACCAACAAGGTGACGCCCCCGTTTGTTCCGTTCTATTACTTCCAGGAACTCAGGCGGCGGAATGAAGCGCGACATATTCCCGATCAAAAGTTTCAGGAGCTCGTCCATCTACCTAACCTGGCGAGTCGTTAAAGGTCAGAACCAAGCAAAGGGGAGGATATGAACTTGAAACATGACAGTCGGAAAGCTGAGATCATGAAACGCGTTCTGTTCGTTTTTTTGGTGGTGTTCGTCGCGTTCGGTTCTCATCAGGTGCTACGGGCACAAGCTCCGTCGGCGCCTGATGAGAAACGAGAGGCTCAGCCGAAAAAACGAGGTGGAATTTTCACCATCTACGCCGTCGACCCTTTGGCCCGCACGCTCTGTTTTAGTGACGGGAAAGAAGGAATGGCGTTCACGAACACTGACTGGGGTAACCGTTGCAGTGATCTCAGTTACAACCTTGCGGGTGGCGGCAGTCTCATCAGCGGCCTTGAGAATGACCGGCCGGCGGCGATTGTCGATCTCGGCACACCGGACGAGCTTCGTAGCCGCTATGGTTTTGAGGACGCAAACGGCGGCGGAACCGGCTACGCTTCCCTGCATCTTCAGGGCGACAAAATCATGGTCCTGAAGCAAGACCTTAGCAGGCAGGAATTTCAACCACTGCAGGAAGCGTCGAAACTTTTCACTGACGTAGCACCACAGGCCACAGCGCCAGTCAAGCTGGGCCACATTTATCTCGTGAGGATTGCGGACAAGAAAGACAAGAACACCCTACAGCTTGTGAAGCTGATGGTGATTGCTCATCGTCCTGAAGAAGCCGTGACGCTGCGATGGGAGCCGCTCTAATTTTAGTAGCTTCACTCATTAGGCGTGCCGGCAACAAAAATCACTAACGCTTCCAAACAGTGGAAGCAAAGTTATGAACTTCCATCTTGAAGGAGAACAGGTATGCAGCAACTATCAGAATTCAAAACCGGCGGCGGCAGCGGCTTTGCTACAGGCACGATCTGCACTGATACGAATCTGTACAAATGTACCGACAACAAAGTTGTGTACATAGAGTATGTAGCGGCAGGAACGACCTTCCCGAACTTCCCGGGTGGGAACGGCAAAGGCAAGGCCACCTGGTATAAGATGACCGAAGCAACTGACGGCGGCAAAGCAGACTTCCAGGCGGTCGCGACAACAGTCACCGTCGCATAAAGAAAACCACCCACCTACCAAGTCGGGCACTATCAGACGCTCTTCCTGCTCATCGGTAACAGCCATGAGCAGGAAGCGTTCTTGGATCGGGTCAGTACAGGGAGCGGTAGCGACCTGGTCGGTGATTAGCACGCGATATTTTCTAATGATTCCTGACCTCTATCGTGACCAGGTCGCTACCGCTCCCCGTACTGACCCGATCCAAGCTTGGAATTCGACTGTTGCCTGGGCAGGGTCAGGTTGTGAACTGAAATGCGCTTTCTAAGATTTCTAATGCCGCTCTGCGCGGCTACATTGCTTTTGTTCAGTTCCGAGGTGTACTCTGTGCGTGTCGTTACCGCAGCACAGAAGGAACGTTCGGCTCACGCAAAAAAGCCTCTCCGCTTCCACTATGTATGCCCGATGCACGAGGATGTGACCTCGAAAAAGCGAGGTACCTGCCCGAAGTGCAAAATGAAACTGGTTAAGAAGCCCATCACCGACGAGCCCACGACCAGTTCCAACTAGCTTCCTTGCTCCAGCGGAGCAGGATGTTTTCTTTGCTCCAGCGGAGCAAGATGTTTATAGATTCAGCAAGATTTTTATTGCGCTCCGGAGGAGCGCCATGTTTATCGTCTCAACATCACGCTCCTACGGAGCGCAAAAAACTTTGAGCGATCAATGCTATAAACATTTCGTCCCCACGGGACGAAGAGTCCGCGATCTCGTCTCTACGGGACGAAGACACTTCACCTCGTTCGTTGCGTTGGCGATCGCTTTGTCGTTTGTCGCGACGGTGGTTCCGGTTGCGAGCGCTTCCCTGACGAAATCAAGCGCGATGGCCTGCTGCGCCGGCAAGGACCATTGTGATTCAGGCATTGGCGCGAAAAAAGTTCCACCTCCGAAGTCGGAACCGATGTGCGGTCTGCACGGCGCCGAGATGGAAGACGATGGCATCACCATTGTTGCCCAGCCCGTCGCTGAATCTCATCACTCACACAGCCACGCTGCTGAAACAAACTCGTCACAACCCGCTGCTGAATCTGCTTCGTTGAGCCGGACTTGTCACATGGATTGCGCTTCCTGTGCAACCGCCGCGACTCGACAGCAAAAGCGCGATCGAAACGCGTTTCAAACAATCACAATTCACAATGCCCCGTTGACGACGTTGTCGTTTGACGAGGATCAGCCGCTTCTCTTTGCATCGACGGGATACTGGGAACACGTCATTCCCAGGGGCCCACCGTCAGATCTTCGCTAACCCCAAATCGCTGAAACCACTCAATCCGCACTGGAACTTTAAGCAAGTTTCAGGGGGCTCTCATTTATTTGCGGAGAAGTTCGATGTACAGGAAAACACCCATCTATCTAATGCCCATCTTATGGGCTCTGTGTGCCGCTCTGTGCGCGGCGCAGCAGAACGTAACGTCTGCAACACTCAGCGGGCGAGTCGAAGATGCGCAAGGGGCCGTCGTGAGCGGCGCTAGTCTGATCGCCACCCACATCGAAACCAATCAACAACAAACAGCCACCAGCGATCACGAAGGGCGGTATCGATTCCCTTACCTTCGTACTGGCGCTTACGATTTAAAGGTCGATGCGCAGGGCTTCTCAACCACTACCAAACAACTGACTGTTTCAGTAGGCCAGGCAGTCGATCTGCCCATACGACTCGAGGTCGCCGGTCTTTCAGCGCAGGTAAACATCGGCTCAGACGTACCGATTGTCGAAACAGTTCGGACGCAGGTCACTGAGACAATCAGGCCAAGAGAAATCAACGAGCTGCCTTTGAACGGGCGCAACTATCTCGACCTGGCCTTGCTGGTTCCTGCAGTCTCGCCGACCAACACAGGAAGCAATCAACGCTTCGCTGAAACGTCGGCTGTACCCGGCCAGGGGATCTCGATCGCAGGCCAGAGAAACCTCTACAACAACTTCGTCGTCGATGGCCTCTCGGCAAATGATGACGCCGCCGATCTCACCGGAACGTATTACAGCCAGGAAGTGATCGACCAGTTTCAGGTTGTTACTTCCGGAGCGATTGCTGAATTCGGCAGAGCTTCGGGTGGCGTAGTCAACATTCTGACCAAGTCAGGCACAAACGATTTGCGCGGCAGCCTGTACGGATTCTTGCGAAATCAGCGTTTCGATGCGCGAAATCCGATTGCCCCCACGAAAGATCTGTTGACGCAAGCGCAGTACGGATTCACACTCGGCGGTCCGTTGCACCGCGACCACACGTTCTTCTTCACTAATTTCGAACAGACACGACGAAACTATTCCGCCGTTTTGACTGTGGATCCGGCCGCCGTCAACACAATCAATAACCGCTTGCGCGCGGTGAATTACCAGGCGCCGCTCATCACTACCGGTGTCGTGCCGGCGAGCTTCGATACGACAAACTTCTTCGCGCGTATCGACGGTCGTCTCAGTCAAAAGAACCAACTCAGCGGCCGGTACAGCCTCTATCACATCAATGCTGTGAATTCTCGATCAGTCGGCGGGCTCAACACAGTGAGTCGTGGTACGGGTTTGGACGACACCGACCAGACAGTCGTGGTCAGTAACGTGACGACAATCAGCAGCCGGACCTTGAATGAGGCGCGTGTTCAATACACCAATAGCCGGCTCGACGCGCCAGTGAACGATGAAATTGGACCCGCAGTGAATATAACGGGCGTTGCGAGCTTTGGGATAGCTACTGTTTCGCCTTTGGCCCGCGACATCAATCTCTTTGAGGCCGTCGACAATATCTCCACGCAATGCGGAGCACATTCGCTCAAGTTCGGCGGTGACTTCCTTTACAACCGCGTCAACATCCTCTTCCCCGGCGCTCTCCAGGGCGTTTACTCCTTCAATTCGCTGAACAGTTTCCTGAGTGGAAATTACTTCAGCTATCAACAAGCGTTCGGCGCTCCGAGCCAGGTTCAATCAAATCCAAACTTCGGTGCGTTTATTCAGGACGAATGGAGAGTGCGACCTGATCTGACGTTTAATGCTGGACTCCGATACGACGCTCAGTTCTTGCCGGAACCGATCCAAACCGACAGCAATAACTTCGCGCCACGAGTGGGAATGGTTTACGCGCCTGGCGATCGCAAAACCGTCATTCGCGCAAGCATCGGGCTCTATTACGATCGCATCCCTCTGCGTGCAACGTCGAACGCACTGCAACGTGATGGCTCAAAGTATCTCGTGGTTCAGTTGTCACCGGGACAACCCGGTGCGCCAATATTTCCAAACGTGGTGGCGGTGAAACCGTCAACACTGCCGACCAAACCTAACATCACACGCATCGATCCAAACATCGAGACGAGTTACAGCCGGCAGGTAAACTTCCAGGTTGAGCGAGAGCTGCCGGGTAACGCAGTAGTGTCTGTTGGTTATCTGAATGTTCGCGCCTACCACGTCATCCTTTCGCGAAATGTAAACGTGCCCACCGTTCCTGCTTCTGCCGGTATTCCGAATCTAGGTCGACCTGATCCAAATTGGGGCAACATCTCGCGTTTTGAGAGTTCGGGTAATTCGTACTACGACGGCATGGTTGTTTCGCTCAATAAGCGCGCGGCGCGTTGGGCCAACGTGCGGGTGTCGTATACGCTTTCAAAAACAATTGACGACTCCGGCAATTTCTTCTTCTCGAGTGTTCAGGACAACTTCAACATACGCGACGATCGCGGCTTGTCTGACAACGATCAGCGCCATCGACTCGTTGTGAGCGGGTCACTCGAAGCGCCGGAACAGGGAAACACGAAGGGATTTCAGCGTGCGCTTCGCGGCTTCCAGTTCGGTTACATCTTCACCTACGCTTCGCCGTTACCATTCAACGTGCTGCTTGGAGTCGATCGTAACTTCGATACAAACAATAACGACCGGCCCGCCGGTGTGGGCAGAAACACTGGACGTGGTTTTGACTACGCTTCGCTCGATTTGCGTCTGAGTCGAAGGTTCAAACTTACCGAGAGAGTTGGCGTGCAGCTTCTGGCGGAAGGCTTCAACGTATTGAATCGAGCGAATCTCGGAGTGCCGATCAATACGCTTAGCGCCGGACCGCGTTTTGGCCAGCCGACTCAGGCTTTCGATCCGCGCCAGTTTCAGTTCGGACTCAAGGTGGAGTTTTAAAATATGGGCCACAAAAAGGCACAGATAGTCGCAATTATAGTGACGTTGCTTTTTATCACCGTAGGGTGCAAACACCGGACAACCCGTGGAACAACGACCGATAGTTTCCCACCGCAGCCAGTTAAGATCTCAGCACCCGGCATCGACGCTGCCGAGCCTGCGATCGCACCGGCGGGCGACGGTTCGATTTACGTCGTTTGGGTCAATCACGATGCCAAACAGGCTGACGTCATGCTCGCGCGCTTCAATGACGCAGGTCAATTACAAGGTTCGCCAGTCCGAGTTAATAAGCAAACCGGCGCAGCAACTGCATGGCGCGGCGATCAGCCAAGCGTCGCGGTCGCACCGGACGGCGCGGTCCATGTGTTGTGGACGGCTCGCGTCGATGCGGGCGAGAACCGTGGCACCGACGTTTATCTTTCAAGTTCGACCGATCGCGGGCAGAGTTTTGCGACGGAAGTAAAAGTTAACGACGATAAAGCTCCCGGCCCGCACGGCATGCACTCACTCGCCGTTGCCGGCGATGGCCGGATTTACGCGGTGTGGCTCGACGAGCGAAACGTGCATGCGCCGAAGCCTTCGACGAAAGGCGAAGGTCATCACATGGAAAGCAATCGCGATGTGTATCTCGCGTACTCGACAGACGGCGGGCGCAGCTTCTCCGCCAACAAGAAGGTTGCGTCAGAAGCTTGCCCGTGTTGTAAGACCGCGCTCACGGTTTCTTCTGATGGAACGCTGTATGCCGGTTGGCGTCAGGTTCTGCCGGGAAGTTTTCGTCACATCGCAGTGGCCGGGTCGACTGATGGCGGCAAGAATTTTTCGTCTCCGGTGATCGTGAGTGACGATCGTTGGGTGCTACAGGGATGTCCTGTGTCTGGTCCGTCGTTGTCGGTCGATCGTGCTTCCGGAAATCTGAAAGTGGTCTGGTACGCTGCCGGTGAGGGCACTGCGGCCGGAGTTTACTTCGCCGAGTCGAAAGACAAAGGGCAAAGCTTCACGCCACGCCAATTGTTGTCGCAGGAAACCGTGCGCGGCACCCCGGCACTGGCAGGTCCAATAGCTCTGTGGCAGACTTCAGAGACCGCCGAGACTAAAATGCGTTCCGTTAGTGACGCCGGCTACGCGGTTCGCCTTGCGGCGAATGCAGAGCTCCCGGCAGGCATTTATGTGAACGACAAGCTCTTTGTTGCGTACATCGGGCAGGAAAAGGAGAAGCGAAGTATATGGCTCATAAGAGCGGCATTGTATCCATCTGCATAGCGCTCATGATTGCAGGCGCGTGCAATAAACAATCCGCTAACAATCAAGCGCCGTCCGGTCCCGCTGCCGCAGTAGCATCAAATCACTATCAGGGTGTCGGCGTCGTCAAGGCCATCGATTCCAAGGCCCCGGCGATCGAGATCGATCACGGCGACATCGACGGGTTGATGCCGGCGATGCAAATGGAATTTCCGGTGACCGACTCCAGCCTTCTAAACGGCATCGCCATCAACGATCGCATCGACTTCACCATCGAAGCCGCAAAAGGCCAGATGAAAGTGATCGCGATCAAGAAGAAGTAGCCACAAAAAGGCCACAAAAGGCACATAAAGCACAAAAAGCACAAAGGGATTGCTGAGTTCTTTTATGTGCCTTTTGTGCTTTATGTGCCTTTTGTGGCCCTTTTTGTGGCTAACTTTTATTTCTTTAATGTGGCCAGGGCTGCCAGCACTTCCTCGCTGTGCGCGGCGACTTTCACTTTCTCAAACACTTTCACGACCTTGCCCTGAGGATCGATGATGAAGGTGTTGCGTGCGGAGAGCTTGGCGCCGTTGTATTCCATGACCGAGCCATACTGGTCAGACACTTTCGCGTCCGTGTCGGCCAGCAGTTTGAAGTTCAAACCTTCCTTGGCGCAGAACTCTTTATGCGATTCGGCATTATCAACACTCACGCCGAGAATCACGGCGTTCGCGGCTTCGTACTTTGCGATGTCGCGTTGAAAGTTGCGCGCTTCGATCGTGCAACCCTGTGTAAAGTCCTTCGGGTAGAAGTAAAGCACCACCCATTTGCCTTTGAAGTCGTTGAGACTTACCTGTTTGCCTTCGTTCGTAGTGAGATTGAAACCTGGCGCCGCCGCTCCCACTGCCGGCAGCTCATTAACTGCACTGGCACGATTGCAAGCCAGAACGGCTACGATTGCGAACGCCAAGAGAAAAACGTACTTACTCATTTAATGCTCCCTCCGCACTTTCTGTTGGAATTGATTTAGACCAGTACTATACAACCTAATGAGAATACTGCGCCACGATGGTGTCGCGTATCTGCGCGGGCGTCATCTTCTGCTCTTTTTCGAGTTTCAACGCCAGTAGCGCTTCCCTCACGCATACATCGCAGTGTGCCGCGTGATCGTCTTCGTAACAACTGTAGAGACTCTTGTGTCCGAAGCCCTGATCGCAATGGCAGTAACAAGGTAACTGCGCGAGTGTAACGGGAATCTCTCGCGCCGCGCGGTACGCATCGCGCGTGATGCCGCTGAACTGCCCGGGATCGAGTGTTGGTCCAAGGCTCGACTTGGCGGGCGGCACTTCAAAGTGGGCTGGAATCGTATTAGCCGCGGGAACCGCGGAATGCTCGTGCTGTGCCGCCGGTTGGGCCGGTGTATTGCTTGAAGTTTGCTGCGAAGATGGTTTTTGGTTTGCCGAATTCACCATCAACACTGCCGCAACTAACAGCAACACTATGCTGCCAATCAATAACAAGTTTCTCTTCATTAAAACGTACTCCTTAGTATCAGTGCGTTCCGTGCATCGCTCCCATATTCATCTGACTCGGCCGCAGTCTGAAAAACAGTTTCCACGAAACCGGATTAGAACCATAAATCGGGTCGAGCAATGACGGTTTCGAGTAGAACGTCAGATCGCTGCCGATAGCAAACGACGTCGAGCCGGTATTCCAAATATCGCGAGCGCCGCCAAACGTGTAAGCTCCGATGCGAAATGACGGATGATCGTCGGTAATTCCGAGACTGACGCGGTCAGCCCCGCGCAGCAGCTGATTCTTGTCCGCCAATTCGAGCCGCGTATAGAAGTAATTCCGATCCAGAAACTTCACCGTGGATTCTGCCACATATCCATTCAAGTTAAAAATTTCGCCGTCGTGACTTTCGTGATTTCGTCCCCAAATCAGGCTCGAAGCCCAGTTACCACGCTCAAAGCTCCGGTTGTAACTGATCGACGCCGTGGTGCGGCGAACGTCTCCCGGCTCGAGGGCTTCGGGATTCCGCAGAAAGCCATGACTCACCTGCATAGACCAGTTGCTGTTTGGCGCAAACCATAGCCTTGCCGAACGCGAATTCCACGGATGAGCTTCGAAATCGTAACGGTTTTCGTCAGGCTCACGGCCATTGAAAACAGAGCCCTCGAGCTTGAACCAGCGATATTGAAGCCCGCTTGTTACCACGCCGAAACTGATGTGACTCGAGTCCTGCAAATGATGCGACAACGGCGCCGACGTATTCTCAGAAGCGGAAGCCCGGTGCATAAACGCATTTGGCCCAAGCGCCGGCTCTCCTGGATAACCTGCATAGACGAACCAGTTCGCGCGTTCGCCAACAGGCACGGTGTACGTGGCACTCAGCTCCATGAACAGATCGTGTGGATGCTGTCGATCGATCAGGGGTTGGCCTTTGTAAGTCTCACCCGTCTGGAACAAGAGCGGCGAGCCGCCTGGAGGAAACGTGAAAGGTTCGGCGCTAACCATGCCGCGCAATTCGAGCGTGCCTGGCCCGACACGTCTCGCTGCCGAAGGCATGAACCAGTTGGCCGATTCGAACTTCGTCACGCCTCGTGGTCCACCTTGATGATTCACACCCGCGACGAAGTTGTAATGAAACATCAACAACCACTCACCTGATTGTTTGTGCACCATGTACATCGGACTTGAATCCGGTTGCCACGACGTGCCTGAACCCATACGCCCTTTCGGCATCAGGTCCATCACTGTTTCCTCGGCCGGCATTTCCGGACTCGAACTTGGCGTTGGTGCCACCGAGGGTGACGCCGAAGGTGACGCCGAGGGTGACGCCGCAGGTTTCGCCGGCGGCATCGGCATCGTGTGCCCTTCATGCTGCGCGGTAACAGTCTGAGTGGTAAAAATCAACAGCGCACAAAGTAATGCATACCTCATTTATAACCCCCCTAAATATTAGCCACGGATACACAGATGACACAGATCTGATCCGTGTCACCGTGTAATCCGTGGCCCCTGCTTTACGCAGCTTTCTTGTCCTTTGCCTTCTTCTTAGCGTTGCAGCAGTCTTTCATGTCGTGCTTCATCTTCGCGTCATCCTTCATCTTCATGTCGCACGAATCACCGGTACAACAGCAACACGATTCCATCTCGGTTGCTTTCTTAGGAATAGTTTGCGAAGGGGTTTGGGCCATACCTGCTGTAGACGCAGTCAGTAGTAAACCAAGAACAAGGATCAGGGTAGTTTTCTTACGGGATTTCATTGTAGTTCTCCTGTATCAAGAGATTAGTGCCTTGCATGCCAGCCAAAACGCACTGGCACGCCATCTTGAAAAACGCTAAAGCAGACAGATCTCTAGATCAGGAAAACACAACACTGAAGGTGGGTAGATCCACGATTATGGAGGAACGGAACAACGCGTGGATATTTTGCTTGAAGAGCCTGTTTCTCAAAACTCGGTAAAGCGGCCACAGGACCGCGTGCCGGCGCCGGCACGTGAGCGCTGCTCTTTGAAGTTGCGGCAGTCGCATTCACAGCCAGCGGACAGTCTTTCATCATGCCGCCCGGGTCAGGAACAAAGTACGCCACTCCTTTAGGCAGCTTTACATTGCTCGTGATCTGCTTTTTTGCGTGGCAGCTTGCGCCGTGCTCGACAACGTGTTCCTGAGCACGCTCAGAGCCAATGACATCGGTCGTGCATCCGAAGAGACAACCACCCGCCATCCAGATCGACACGCTGACCGCGAGAAGCAAACGCACTGGCTTGTTCGAGAAGAACAGACTCATTTCTAACTTGGAGTTTACGCTCACAAAAGCGCTTTGTCGAGAAAGCCATTCGCATCACAATCGTTATGAAAACCCAGCACTTCCGTAACGGATCACTTGCTAGCCTAAATATATGAGTATCGACAAAAACAAAATTAAAACTCAGGACGAATTGAATGAACCGGCGCCGATCGATAAGGCAGATCAAAAAGTTGAAGCTGAGATGAAACGATTGGAAGACGAGGCAAAGAAGGAAGTAGCAGAGGGATTGAAACAACAATCCACAGATTACACAGATGAGTCTGCGTAATCTGTGGATTAGCTCTTTAACGCTTCGTCGAGCGCTTGCCGGATTTGTTGCGGCGTCGCATCGGGTCTGAAACCGATAAAGCGCTTCAGGATGCGACCATCGCGCGCAATGATGAAGCTCTGAGGAATATTTGTGCGTCCCTGCATCAAAGCGATCGCAACGTCACGCGTCGCCCAGCCGATGTGATACTTCACATTGTATTCCTTAACAAACTCGGCAACACTCTCCGCAGACGCAGCAGGGTCTTCAGTCGAGAGTCCAACCATTTCTACGCCACGACTCTGATACTCGCTGTGAAGTTTCACTAGCTCAGGCGTTTCCATGCGGCATGGTCCACACCAGGTGGCCCACAGATTAACGAGCAGGACTTTTCCGGAATAATCCGCGAGCTTTATGGCGCCACCACTCGCGGCCTTGTTTTCCGCATCGAGAACCGGGCGCGGCAAAGTGACCATTGCGGTGGGACGACCCGGCGCTGACGCTTGATTTGCGTTGTACGGCGGATCGTTCGAATTACAACTCGATACTCCAAAGGCTGCCAGCAACCCAAGCGAGATCACCGTACACGCTATGCGCAACGGCGTCCAAAACTTCAATTTGTTGACTTCTTTTCTTTCTGACATTACTTGTTTCAAAACCTATTTTTTACCAAACCTGAACGAGTCGAGTATCACCGGAGCTTCGCCGTGCGAACCGACATCTTCCACTGAAGACAATTCCGGCGCAAGTGAAGTCGTGAACATACTCAGCACCGCACCCGTCGTGTCGCCTTCTTTTCCGGTCGGCAGGAAGATAACACGTCCCCAAAGGTGAAGGTCGCCTTTCTCAGTTCCCCTCGACATACCTTCCCATCTGAATTCGTAAGCGTCCATCGAGTTTACTTTAGTTGCACCTTCCGACACCTTTCGGTACTCAGGAAAAGATTTCGCTAACAAATTGCTGAACTCCTCCACCTTTTGCGGCAAAGTTTGCAAGTCGCCCGCCAACGTTCCGGAGCTTGGATACCAGCGTACGACGAAATTCTCCTGTGTGAAGTCCGGCGGGATACGACGTTCGACCTTCACAAAGTTCGCCGCACCGGCCACACCGGCCTTCGGATCGGCAGCCCACGTCTTCGGGTAATAAAAGCTGAAGTCGAAATAATGTTCGGCCAAAGCGCCGTCGAGCTTGTCCTTCGAATTTACAAACTGAAC
>DATNFX010000182.1:0-3728 GCA_035606195.1 Pyrinomonadaceae bacterium | reverse complement strand
ATTCACCGCGTTGTGCAGCGGTCCAGCCGCGAACGGTCTCCCACGGCACCATGCCCGTGAATACGCCTGCCACCAACACGTAGAGGATCGTGCAGATTATGAGCGACGCGATGATGCCAACAGGCAGATCTCGGGTGGGATTCTTTGTTTCCTCAGCGACCGTACTGACAGCGTCAAAGCCGATATATGCGAAGAAGACAACGGCCGCGCCGGTAAATGTGCCAAACCACCCCTGCGGTTGGAACGGTTTCCAGTGCTGCACCATCGTCGCTGGTGAAACGTAGTAAAGCGCGAGACCGATAAAGAACAACAGCACGAGGATCTTGATCAGAACCATGACCGCGTTGAAGTTTGACGACTCTTTGATACCCCAAACCAGCACGATCGTGATCAGCGCCACGATGCCGAAAGCCAGAATGTTGAAGACTATTGGTATGCCGAGGATGTGTGGCGCCGAGGCGAGTGTTTCCGCAGTTGCAGTACGATAGTTTGACGTCAGCCAGTCAGGCACATGAATGCCGAGATTTCGCAGCAGTCGATTAAAAAACTCGGCCCAACTAATCGCGACAGCCACGTTGCCGATCGCATATTCGATGATCAAGTCCCAACCGATAATCCAGGCGACGAGCTCGCCGAGCGTTGCGTACGAGTAGGTGTAGGCCGAACCTGAAATCGGAACCATTGAGGCGAGTTCGGCGTAACACAGTGCTGTAAAACCGCAGACAATCGCAGTGATGACGAACGACAGCATCAACGACGGACCGGCGCCCGCGCGTTCGGCGGTGCCTGAAGCGGCCGTGCCGACTGTCGCAAAAATTCCGGCACCGATGATTGCTCCAATCCCGATGAGCGTTACGCTGAATGCAGTAAGCGTTCGTTTCAGCCCAAACTGTGGGCCGCCGACGCTGGCCAGAATTTCATCAAGGTTCTTGGTGCGAAAAATTCCTCGAAGCAAGGTGTCGCCTCCGGGATTGGAATTTCGATAACTTTACTTGCTGTAGGGAAAGCTTGCGGAGTTTGGCATGGAAGCCAATCTCTTGTAAATCGAAATCACAGTTATGTGGAACGCTGCGGAACGTACTGTAGGGGCGGCCCTCCGTGGCCGCCCGTGGCTTTGATAAGTGTTCGCCAAACCCGAGGCCGTTGTTTCTTGAATCTGTACACAAACCACGGGCGGCCACAGAGGGCCGCCCCTACAGTTCGGTGGATGGTTCGCAAGGAACCATGATACGGTGGCGACGTGTTTCCGTTTAGAAACATTCTCTTCCCTACTGACTTGTCAGCAAATGCGCATGCGGCGCTAAAGTACGCAGCTGCGTTCGCCCGGCATAGTGGCGGGCGAGTCGTGCTGTTCAATGTGCAGGATGCGAAATCAGCGCCGCAAACTCAGCTCGACGATCTGCTTTCCGATCCGGTTCTGAAGGGCGTGGACGCGGAAAGGATTTTGGTCGAAGGCGAGCCGGCGAGCGAGATTGCGCAGGGTGCAATCGATCACGACGTCGATCTGATCACGGTCGTGATGCGCGGTCGGAATCGACTGTCGCGAGCGTTCGGCAGCTCGATCGCGGAAGATATCGTCGCTGAAGCGCCGTGTGCGGTTCTGTGTGTTCGACCACCACAGCGAGATTTTGTCGACCAGCACGAAATCCAACTCAAACGCGTGCTGCTGGCGACCAACTTTCGTCCTTCATCTGCAGCGGCAACTCAACTGGCGACGCAGATCGCGAACCAACTGGGCGCGGAGCTTCATGCCGTCTACGTCATTGGAGATTACTTCGAACAGATCTCGGTCATCTTTCCGGAAGGTGGTCTCGCAGCGCTGACGCGACTGCGCAGTTACGTAGAGGAACGTTTGTCACAACTCACGCGCGGCGGAAGCGCCGCAACGCACATCGCAGAAGGCAGACCGTACCAGGAGATCGTTAAACTCGCCGACACGCTTCACGCGGATCTGATCGTGATCGGAACCGCCGTTCACGGATCGTTGTTTGGAAACAGTCAGGTTTTAGGATCGGAGATTGAGAGAGTGATCAGGAACGCGCCGTGTCCGGTGCTTTGCGTTCCCGCAGCGCGCGTGGTGACGCCTTTACCCGCGCTTGTTACCCAGGTTGTGCCGCAAACCTAATAGGTCCTATAGGGACCTATTTCTTATCGACCGGCTTGTGTAGCTGCTGCCAGAGATTAAACCCACCAAGCAAAGCTGCTGCGTTATCGACACCTTTTGTTTTGAGAGCGACCACCGCACCGGCGGACGTATGTTCCGCCTGTCAAGAACAGTACGTAACAATCGTCTTGTCACGCGGTAGCTCGTTTATGTGGTTCAGGATCTCGCCAGCGGGAATGAGTTTCGAGCCGGGAATGTGGCCGGCGTCGTAAGCAGCCTGATTACGAACGTCAATAACTACTGCCGTCCCGTCCTTCAGCATGGCTTCCATCTCTTCGATTGTTACTCGACGAGCGCCATCTGCATAGACAGTCTCCGGACCTTGAACCGGTTTCGTTTTGGCATCGTGATCGATGGCATTGCACGCCACAAAAAGCATGGCTGCCGCAAATATCATCAGGAAAGAAATTAATTTAAGCCGCATGAGAACCTCCGAAAGGGCTACTAATGTGTTACGCCGTGCCGGATTTGTCAATGTGGTATAGTCTCGCTCCCAAGCGGAGCATCTATGATGGAACAGTCGGATCCGATTCAGTGGGCCAAGGTAATTGACCATACACGCTGTATCGGCTGTCACGCATGCACTACGGCGTGCAAGTCTGAGAATCTCGTTCCGCTCTCCGTCACGCGCACCTACGTCAAACACGTCGATATCGGAATCTTTCCACAAGCACGACGCGCACACCAGGTAACACGCTGCAACCAGTGCGCTCATGCGCCGTGCGCAACCGCGTGTCCAACGGCGGCCATGTTCAAACGTGCAGACGGCATTGTAGATTTCGACAAATCGATCTGCATCGGTTGTAAAGCGTGCATGGCTGCGTGCCCCTACGACGCGATCTTCATCAACCCCGACGATCATTCAGCCGAGAAATGTAACTTCTGCGCGCACCGCATCGACATGAACCTGGAACCCGCGTGTGTGGTGGTTTGCCCGACGCAGGCGATTCTCGTCGGCGACATGAACGACCAGAATTCTTACGTCGCACAGATAATCAATCGCGACACTGTCGCCGTGAGACGTCCTGAGAAAGAAACTCTGCCAAAACTTTTTTACAAAGGCGCGCACCAGGCGACGCTCGATCCACTCGCCGCACGAAGACCTGAAGGCGGTCTCTTCATGTGGAGCGAGCAACAGGAAGGCAGCGGATTCGTCGTCTCCGGCAATCCAAACTTCAACAACTCATCGGCGGCGGCGTTGCTCTCGTATGACGTCGCTCATTCGATTCCGTGGGATTGGCGCGTCAGTCTTTACACCTGGACCAAAGGTATCGCTACGGGAGTTTATCTCGTTGCGTGTTTGCTGGTGCTGTTGGGTGTGGTGGATGTCGCTAATCCAATTTGGCTTTGGGCCACGCCGATCATCTCCGGCGGTTTTCTGGCAGCCACAGGCGGTCTGCTGATTTGGGATCTCGAACACCCGGAACGTTTTCATCTCATCTTCACCAAACCGCAATGGCGCAGTTGGCTAGTGAAGGGCGCTTTTATTATCGCCGGATACACGCTCGTGCTGGCGCTGCATTTCATCGCAAGTTGGGCTGGGTCAAAGTCTTTACAGCGTTGG
>DATNFX010000181.1:0-16060 GCA_035606195.1 Pyrinomonadaceae bacterium | reverse complement strand
ATCTGTGGACAAGAACTACTCGGTTCCTTTTTTCTGCAGGAAGCGGACGGCTTCGTCGAGGATTTCGTCGCGCCCGTCGATTAGACCGCGAACCGTCGGGGTCACTTTGATCGTTGGTTGGATTCCGACGCGCTGCAACTGGCGGCCGTCCGCATGTCGCACGTCGTGACCACTGAAACTCACCGTCAAATTTCCCGGCAGGACCATGTAGGTAATATCGCCATTCGCGCCCGCCGTTGGCATGCCGATAAACGTGACGTCGGTTGCCGCTTCAAACATCATGCAAGTATGTTCGGCCTGGCTGATGGCATCCTCATTGATCAGCACAACGACCTTGCCACGATAAATATCACCAGCCGCATCCGGAAGTCGCTGCGAAAACGATAAATTTGGCGTCTCGGCCAATTCGGTGGCTGTAAGATTCGTGGCTTCGAGAAGCGGACGAGAAAACAGGGCGGCAACCACATTTCCCTTGTTGGTCAGACGCGGCGCGATCGACCAGGCCGTGCCGTTTGGATAACCGCGCATGTCGAAGATGACCGCAGACGTGCCTTTGATCATCTCGAACATCTTGTCGACTTCGCCAACCTGCAAACGGTCGAGATCGACATAGCCGAAGCCGCTCGGAAGCACCTGCATAACCGGCGTGGTCCGCTTGAGGATATTCATGAGTTTCGGATCGCTCAAGGATGTCGATCGAACGAGCTCGACGTCGCGAACTTCACCTGACGCGCCACGCACCTTGAGCTTCACGACACTGTCCTTTGGACCAAAAAGCAGACGAGCATTCACATTCCTCATCAACCATTGCTCAGTTGATCCAGCCGTGTAACGCGCAAAGTACTCGCGCTTCTTCTCAACTGCTTCGCCATCTACGGCCAGGATCACATCACCGACTTTAACCGGCGACTTGTCGTCCAGCACTTTACTTATCACTGACTGTCCTTCCCGGTAGCCGGTAGCTACAGGCGGAAGAAACGTACCGAGTTTTTCCCTTGCCGCATTTGCGTTTCGCAACACGCCGTGTGAATCACGCATTTCCGTAACCAGCTCGTACACGGTCAACTGATAATCAGTGGCATCTTTGTTTGCTTCAAACTTCGGGATGTAGCGCGTGAGCACAGTGTTCCATGAGTCGCCGATCAGATGTTTGTAAGGAAAGAAGTTGTTGACGACGTTCCAGTAACGAAACAACCCGAGCAAGCGGTACTCGACAGCGGGAAAAGCCATGTCGGCGTAGGGTTCATCCTTCTCGCTAGTTTGTGTTGTTAACGGCGCGGTGTTTCGAAGCGGTCGTTGCGCGATCCGGTTTTCCTGCAATGCTTTCAACGCTTCTTCAGACGCGCCTTTAGCTATCACTACGTCCGGTTTAAGATCAATCGCACCATCGGGATTGACCAGTTCGGTGGTGCGCATTTCAACTTTGACGCCATCAGGCAGCGATATCGTGAGCGTTTCAACGTTCGGCGCTCCACCTTCCTGAACGATCAAAGCGTGACCTGCCGACTGCATGCCGCTCAGAATGTCGGCGAACGCGGCCGAGTTCTCGTTGATGATGAAAGCAAGTGGAGGCGTTTTGGTTTTGCTTCGACCGGGAATGGTCTTTGGCGCAGAGTTGATGATCGCTGAGTAGTAGGAACCGTAACCAGCGCCAGTCTGCGTGGCGTAGCCGTTGTGCATGCGATAGCGAGTTGTGCCCAGCACCACGGTTTTGTCGAGCATGGTTGGGAGTGTTTGCCGGATGAAAGTATCGAAATAATATGCTTCGATCTCGGTCGCTTTTCTGGTAGAGCGCGCGTCGATAATCACGCTCTTTGCGTTTGGAAATGACTTGTTGATGTCGGCGATAAAGGCGTTGAGGGCTGAGGTATTTTCCGTAACCGTTTGCGCGATCTGGGTCGCGTCGATAAAGAGAACGCCGTTTTCGATCCGCACTGGTTTTGTTGCAGTCGCGACAGCGGGCGCTGGCTTGGCATCGGTGACGAGATCTGCGCGAGTGCTCTTGTCGTTGAGCACCGCGAGCATCTGATTCAGCGCAGCCTGATACTCCTGAGCCGTTGTGGCGGCATTCACTTTCGGAATCGTTTCGATTAGCGCTTTGTCCCAATCGATCTCGCGGTAGGCCAGGTAAGGATGGAAGTACTTGACGGTTCCCCAAACCTTCGCCAAACCCGCCAGCCGCGCAATACGCGCGTCTTCTTTATTTTGGCCCGACGCTCTCGCGCAAAGCGCTGAGAGAAGAAGCACAACACTTAGAAAGAGTGAGAGTGTCTTTTGGTGGTTCATAATTAAGTAAGTTGAGGAATCGACACCTTTATTACCACCTGCTCAAAGGCCACGGATAACACGGATGAAATCCGGATCTTATCCGCGTAATCCGTGGCTAAATCAAGGCACTGCCTGCAGCCCGGAGACGTAGGTTCTCCGATACTCGTCCATTTCGGCGGCTAGCGTAGGATCGAGCTTTCTTAACTTCGCCAGCTCCTGGTCAATATTTTTCTTCTCATCCTTGGCCACGTCTACGCCTTGAATGTAAGCCTTCACGATGCCATATTGCGCCCTCGCCATGCCAGGTTTCAATTCCAGGGCTTTGCGAAAATACACAAGCGCGCGCTTTTGCCGGAAATCAATCACCCAGTGGTCGCCTTCCATGACCGCCATCCCCATGTCGACGAGAGCTTCCGGATCGTTTGGTTTCTGCGCAAGCGCATCAGTCGCCCGTTTCAAATTCTCGGCCCGCGTGAGTTCGACGATGAGGCTCGGCATGGTCCGATCCTCATCGGAGGTCCTGCCTTCCCAGAGTTGGCGCGCTTCAACCAGGCGCTTCTGCTTAACCATCATTCTTCCCAAATCAAATCGGCCAGCCATGTGTTTGGGATCTGCAGCCATGCCTTGTCTGAGAATCTCCTCCGCCGCTTTGTCGTTCTTTTGAGATCTATACAGGCCACCGAGAGTTTCGTATGGCTCGGGTAAGCGTGGATTAAGCTTGATGGCAGTTCGCAAAACTTCGATAGCCTCGGCTTCTTTTCCTTTTCTATTTGCCAGTAGATCACCAAGCATTGCGAAAGCAGCAGCATAGTTTGGATCTAATTCCGTGGCCTTCCGCGCACCGACTATCGCTTCATCGTTGGCGTTCCTGAATCTGTCGACTTCTGCTTTTGCGAGATAAATTTCCTTAACTCCGGGCTGCAACCGAATGGCTTCAGCAAAAGCATCCGAGGCATCTTTCCATTTTTTCTGAGCTATATAGATGTAACCACGGAGCGCGCGGGCACGATAATCGTTAGGATTCAGAGTTACAGCTTCGGTGCACTTTGCCAGCGCTTCGTCGTACTTCCCTTCGCGATACAAACTGTAAGCTGTGCGAAATAGCGTTTCGGCATCAGCTTGTTGTTGGACGCTGTTCGGATGGGGCAGAGCACAAACCGGCCCATTGAACGCGCAGAGAATTACGATTAATGCAATGATAGTGAAAACCTGTTTCATTCTGGAATTTAGTACCGTCGTTTCTAATGATGTGGTGGGTAAGTATACACTCGACGTCGAATGATCCCGAACCGGTTCAAAACCTTCGTGCAGAGCGTGCTTACTCCGCGGAAGTATATGGAGTCGACGTTTACACCGTTCTACACTGACAACCTTTGGGCCGACTCAGAATCACGGTCCGGACCGGGTTCAAATCATACGCGAACTGCCAAACTCAGAGTCGAGTTACCGATCTTGCTGCAAGAGATGGGAGCGCGAACACTACTCGACGCGCCGTGTGGCGATTACAACTGGATGAAAGATACGAACCTCAGCCTCGATCTTTATTTTGGAGTCGACGTCATCCCCGGTCTCATCGATCGGAATCGAAGGCTCTATGGTGATGTGCGTACGCAGTTCGTTTTGCTCGACTTGACTCGAGACTGGCTTCCGCGCGCCGACGTGATTCTGTGTCGCGACTGTTTTATTCACTTCTCGTTTCGCCACATCGCTGCGGCCCTTAAAAACTTCAAGAGCACTGGATCCACTTACCTTCTGACAAACACGTATAACGAGTGGCAGCGAAACGAGAACATTCGCACCGGAGACTTTCGTTATCTCAACCTTCTGTTGCCGCCGTTTAACTTTCCACCACCGCTCAGGAAAATCGATGAAAAGTATCCCGAAGAGCAGCAGGAATTCTTCGGCAAAACTCTCGGGCTGTGGCGGCTTGCAGATTTAAGAACCGGACTTGGATAGGGTCAGACGGTCAGAACCACCTCGCGGTAGCGGGTGGGTACGCCGTAGGCTCCAATCGAGACAGGCTTCGCACCCACCCGCTACCGCGAGGTGGTTCTGACTCTGTCCAAGTTAGGTTTTGATTTTTCGTGCGAGTGAGCGGAATAGCGAACCGGCGAGGGGCAGGTTTAGGAGACGTTGGCGCAGCCGGAAGGTTTGCGAATTCATTAACGTGTTACGTTGCTCTTCGAGATGTATTGCCAGTTGTTGTAAATACGCCGCCTCCGCGCGAGCTTCGGCATCCGGATCCCGTTCACACGTTTCAAACTCACGCAGCACATCGTGATACAAAGCAACGATCTGATCGATCGCCTTCTCACGTCCGGCGCTTTCACGAATGCGTCGCGACACCTCTGCGGCGTCTCGCGGATCGTACCTCGCGATCTCTCGCTCCAGAACATCCGGATCTAAATTTCCGCGCAACGTACGGACACCGAAGTTCAGACGTCTAAGCTGGTCTACCTCGCCAGTCGTAACCATCGGACCAACTCCAACCGTATCGCATAGCACCACTGCCGAACCCACTGCCAACGCCTCGAGCGCGCAGCGCGCTTTGGCAAAGACGATGTCGTACTGTCCCAGAATATCCTGCGGTCGCATGGCGACGTTGCCTGAATCCGCTCCGATCACGTCGAGGGTGAGTTGAGTTCGAAGACAAGCCTCACGAACCGCGCTTATATGAGTTCCTCCATTGCTAAAGACGGCTGCTCGCGCCGGCCTGCCAGGCAGTGGTGGGCGCGGAAGAAACTCTTCGGTCTCGACTGAATTGAGAATGACTGAGACGCGCTGTTCGGGCACGGCATTCTCCCACAGAAGCCGGTCGCGACAAGTGTCGTCTACAGCGACGTAATGAAGTATGCGCGGATGCTTGGGCGGCGTCTCCTCCCACGGCAACCAACCGTGACAGAAGAAAACAGCTGGTGTATTTGGAAAGCGAAGCAATGCCGCCATCGTCTCGACGTGATGCTGGCCGTGGATCAGATCCGGCGGTGACGCAATCGTATCGAGATTATCGACGACGGGCACCGTCGCTTCTCGCAGTTCGTGCGCTGTTGGACCAAGCTGCGGGCTGTAAACAATCGGCGTGTGCCCGCGTTCCAGCAGACTCGTGGCCAACTCACACACATAAAGCTCCGAACCCGTTCGTCCGCGCAGGAAGTGGTTCGTGATTAAAACGCGTAGGGCGCGCAAAATTCTTCTCTCTCGATTGTCTTCCGAATCGCCCCGGCCAGCGGAAGCATGTGCTCGCGGTAGCGAATTACTTTTTTATAACGACCAGCAGCAACCAGCTTCTCGCCGTAAAGTTCATAAAACAGCGGTTCATAAAACAGCGGTTCGCTCGTAGCGCGATCGTGGCCCGAGTCGTTGCCAACCGGGCGGAAACACTCAACACGAAGCGCCTCTAACGGCACACCCTCGATTATATCTGCGAATCGTCCTTTCAATTTTGGATGGGGTTCGAGTGCTTCCACAACAGACGCGCTCACCTCGACGTCGACTTCACCAGCAAGCTGCGCCTCGGACAACCGTCTGATGCCCTGAAATGTCGCACCGCCGAGCGCGGCCTCGACGTCTTGCGCAAGCTTCGGAGAGTAAGCAAGCGCCGCGTTTATTTTTCTTGCGAAGGCGACATCATCGAGATGGACGTGTATGGTGTCGTCACCAGGAGATTCCGCGGGCCGTCCGACAACCGGGAAGGCAAAGTTCTCGATACTGTGACCGTGCCTGTATTCCGCGAGTTCAACGGCAGCATCGATCATCGTGCGGCAGATGTCGTGGGCCACACTGTAACCCTCGGCAGCATCGCCAACAACATACTCAATCTCCTCTGCGACAAACGCCTCGCACAACTCTTCGACGAGTCGCGCGAACACTTCGGAGGTGCCGTTTAGGATGGCGGCATAAACTTCGAGGTCGGTGAGTCGACCGTAAATCGCGCCCTGTGTTGCGCCGGCTCGATCGAGAACTTCGCTTGTCCTCGAGAGACGCGACTCACCAGAGCGGCCTGCACCATCGGTCAAGATACAAACGTAAGGACGCGTTTGTTCCAACCATCCGTGTATGCGCAATTCGTGGCTTGGGTGCGCCACGACAAGAGCCGCTCGGCCTGAGCGCGATGAAAAATGCATTCTTGACTTGTTCCGACCGCGGAGATGTTGGAGCACTCCTAGAATAATGGAAATGCATGATTCAGAAAAGAAAGTTATCCACAGAGTACGCAGATTCGATAAATTAATCTGTGTATGCCTCCTTTTGAGATCGAACTAGCGATTATTCTGCGCGCGTTAAATGATGATGCGCACATCGCCGAAGCTCTTTTCTTCCCGGAGGTTTCGCGCTACGGCGATGATCCGGAGAGATTGAAGCGCGCGATCATCAGAAACTGTGTTCGGAGGCTCGAGGAGGAGAGTCCGAATCGTCTCTTCAGACGAACGCTTCCGCCTTCACTCGAAACTTTCGAACTCAATTTGCATCTTGAGCCACCACCAAAGCGCTTGACGTGGCGCAACCCGATTGATTTGCGTCTCGACGTTATTCGGTGGAGTCATGATGAACACGCGCAGATCGCATTTATCCCCGCGCTTGGCATTGAGATCATCAGTACCAAACTCAATGATCTCACTACGATGTCAGAGAACGGGGCGCACGCGGAGTTGATGCGTCGTCGCGCGACGAACAATCTCCTCGAATTAATGATCCTCGAACGTTCACGCGGTTTCAGTGTTACGCGAGTGCGTTCGATGGCAACGATTCGCACTCCGAAACAGACAGCCGCCAGCGCCGGTCAGCACGGCGAGAAAAAACAGTCAGTGCTCGAGCAGACAGCTCATGACCTCACGAAACAGAATTTCTCACCCGCTTACGAAGTAAACGATGCCGTGGCAAGACTCGCCGAAGCTCTCAGCGGCAAAACAGGACGCAGTGTTCTTCTCATCGGCAAGGCAGGCGTTGGTAAAACAGCAGTCTTCAATGAGCTCGTGCGCAGGCGTGCTGAATTCGGCCTTGGCTCAACACCTTTCTGGTCCACAAGCGGCTCGCGGCTGGTCGCGGGCATGAGCGGCTACGGCATGTGGCAGGAACGTTGCGACGCTCTCTGGCGCGAAGCGGAAAAAACGAACGCCGTTGTTCACTTCGGCAACCTCGTCGAGTTGATGGATACAGGCAAGCACGAGCATAACGCGCAGGGACTTGCGAGTTTCTTTCGTCAACGGTTCATGCGCAGCCAGGCTCTCGCCGTAGTTGAATGCACACTCGAGCAACTCCCCCTCATCGAACACGAAGACCCAGCGCTGTTAAGAGTATTTGTTCAACTCACCATTGACGAACCATCGGTTGAAGCCGGCCGCAGAATTCTGAAACAAGTTGCCGGCAATCACGCGCGCACGAGTGTGATCAGCGATCGCAAAGAATGGCGCCGGCGAGTACGAGCAGGAGTGTCTCAATCAATCATCTCGCCGGTAACTGAAGAAGGTCTCGACACTCTCGATCGCCTGCATCGTCGTTACGCCGGCTACTCAGCTTACCCCGGTCGCCCGCTGCGTTTCCTGCGAGGATTGCTGCACGATCGCGCTACTGCTTACACACAAGAGCCGCCGCTCGACGCAAAACAAGTGACCGAATCTTTTGCGAAAGAGACGGGGCTGCCGCTGTTCCTGCTGGACGACTCCGCTTCATATGACAGCCAGGAAACGTTGCTGTGGTTTCGCGAGCGTGTGATCGGTCAGGAAAAAGCCGTCGGACTAATTGTTGATCTGCTGGCGACTGTAAAAGCTGGTCTTACACGCCCGCGCCATCCAATTGCCTCGCTGCTCTTCGCTGGTCCAACAGGCGTCGGCAAAACCGAAATGGCGAAATCCCTGGCGCGGTTTTTCTTTGGCGACGAAGGGAGGATGGCGCGCTTCGACATGAGCGAGTATGCCGACTGGCTTGCGGTAACCCGACTTGTCGGCGGCGCGACTGGCGGCGAAGGAACGTTGACGGCGCGTATTCGTGAACAGCCTTTTTCCGTTGTTCTTTTCGACGAGTTTGAAAAAGCGCATCACTCGTTCTTCGATCTTTTGCTGCAAACACTCGGCGAGGGACGTCTAACTGACGGCCGCGGGCGGCTCGCCGACTTTTCCAACTCCATCATCATCATGACTTCCAACCTCGGCGCGGAGCGCTTTCGCCGTTCACGCCTCGGCTTCGGGAAATCGAACGGACACGATGATTCCGAGGCCGAGCAGAAGTATTTTCGCGCTGCTCAGAAGCACTTCACCCAGGCCGTTCAGGATTTTTTACGTCCGGAGATTCTCAATCGCATAGACCACATCATGCCCTTCCTTCCGCTTGCTCGTGACACTGTGGAGCGCATAGCGGAACGCGAGCTGAGTTTGATCGAGCAACGCGACGGTATTCGATTGCGTGGCGTGAACGTGCGAGTTGAGAAGCCGGTTATCGAAACCCTCGCGCGTCGTGGTTACGATAGTCAATATGGCGCGCGTCCGCTGAAACGTTTGGTCGAGCGCGAGTTGTTACTACCGCTTTCGAAGCAGCTAAACTCGCGTCCACCGGGCAGGAAAGCCGATCGACTGATCGCCAGCGTGCGTCTCGAGGGCACGCACCTCCGCGTTCATCTCGAAGAGCAGACCAGGAAGCGAAGCGAGACTGCTTATGACGATTCGAGTCAGGCAGCGCGTGTCAATCGCCTCGGAGATATTCGACGACGTGTACAACGTCTCGCGCGCAGTTCAGCTGTGATCGAGTTACACAATTCAATCTCGCGTCTGAAGCAGATCGAACAACGGATCGCACGCGCCGCACGTCGCGCGAAGGTCACGCGTCGTCAGGCTGGAATACTTCACACTCAACAGAATCCGTTGGAAGCTAGCGCGTTAACGCATTTAGTGGCGTATCAGAAAATCGCGGGCGAACTGAAACGGCTTGAAGAAGCCGCGGCCACCGCAGAAGACGAAGCGTTACTGGTCCTATACGGCGCGGCCGCACCGCAGAACGTGGCTGTTTCGAACGCCTCGCAACTGGAAACAGATCTTCGCCACCTGCTCAACCAGTTGCTGGACCTGCGTTACAGTCACCCTCATCGAATCACCCTCGCGATCTACAGCGAGAACCAACGTTCTCTTTTTCAACTCGCGCGTGGGTATTTCACTGCCGCAGTGTCAGCAATGACGACGATCAAGATCGCTTACTACACCGCCAACATTCCGCCGGAACGCGAAGAAGAGATCGTTAAAATGTTTGACCGCAAAGTCGCGCGGGTGGAAGCGCCTGGTCAGGCTCAGTTCCTTTTGACAGCTCCGGAGAATACGACGGGAATCATCCTGGGTTTTGAAGGTCAAAGTGCATATGCAACCTACGAGGGTGAGCATAGTCTCCACGCTTTGATCGAAGAGAAAGCAGTTCACAATCTGTTTGTTCACACGAGTGAGGCGAGCTTTCAGGAATACAAAGCGCCTGCGTCACTCGAGCGCCGCGGCTCGATTAATCCAGCTAGTCACGGTGAACGACGGCGCACGTACCACCGCACAGATGGTTACATCGAGGATCGCATACTCGACGAACGTCGCGAGTGGCCCGGATACTCCGTCGATGCGATGCGCAGACTCTCGGCCGTGCTCAAAGAGCTAATCGACGTGCAGTACGAACGCACAGCCGAGAAATTAATTACCGAGTGACGCTCAAGACCATGGTTGGATACAGTCAGTACCGTCCGCGGTAGCGGATGGGTACGAAATCTGATGGTTGACCCATCCGCTACCGCGGACGGTACTGACCGTCTCCAAGTGAAATTTCTTTTTATCCAGTGAATATCACGGTTCCAATTTACGCTGAAGAGCAGGCGCCGGTATCTGCCGATAAGACAGCGCGGCGGATCACGTTGCGCCCGCTCTTCTTCGATCGTCCGCGCGAGCAGGATGAAAGCATGCAGCGCGGCACGGCCCGCCTCGCGCGTGAGTTGCGCCGAGAGCTGACGTTTCTTGCGCGCACCGCTCGGCACGAAGAACTTGCTGCCTATGGTTTCTATCCGACGTTGGAAGATCGTGTATTGAAATTTGACCTCGTACTGGGCAACCGTAGTTTTCAGGTGCGCCATTTGTTCATCACAACCTCAGCGTTCGGCCGTCGCTTCGCATGGACGCCGAGCGTGCCCGAATTGTGGATCGAAGTGGCGAGGGGTGAGAGCTTACAGCAGCGGGCCGAAGAAGTTTTGACTGAGCATTACAAGTTACTCGAACGTCGTTTGGGTGCTGAGGCTGTAGCTCCGGAGGCCGTCAGCGTCAAAGGCAAAGCGTGGATCACGTCGCTGGAAATCTCACTCGACGTGCCGAGCGTTCACATACCGCCCGTCGAAACGATGTTTGCTCTGATTGGTTCTAACGAAACCGTTGACGGTGCGACTGAACTCGAGCGAGTCGGACGTTCACTCAATTCACTCTATCCGGACGAACTGGCACGCGCGACTAATCGCGAAGCCGAGGTTGACGAAGTTACGCGACTGCTGAGTGGAAGCGACAAGGAACCCGTTGTTCTGACCGGCAAACGTCTGGTTGGTAAGTCGGCCATCATCCACGAGTTTGTGCGGCGACGTATGGACCGCCGGCGCTCGTCGGAAACAACAATGCACGTTGGTCCACGTGGCAGCATTACCGATCTGGCGGGCGACGTGTGGCTGATCTCACCGCAGCGGCTCATCTCCGGCATGGCGTACGTCGGACAATGGGAAGCACGGCTCCTCGCGATTCTCAAAGAAGCGAAGCGAAAGCATCACACGCTTTATTTCGACGACCTCGTCGGACTCTTCTCGGCAGGCCGCACGAGCCAGTCGTCGCTCAGCGTCGCCGACGTGCTCAAGCCATACATCGAAAGACGCGATGTGCGCGTGGTTGGAGAGTCAACGCCTGAGGCCTTGCGCGTCCTGCAGGAACTCGATCGCAGCTTCGTCGACCTGTTCAAAGTTGTACCCGTCAGAGAGCCAACCGAGAACGAGAACCTGCTGACGTTGATCGGCTACCGCCGCGTGCTCGAACAACAGCGAAGCTGCAATTTTCAGCCGGAAGTGCTGCCAACCGTGATCGATCTAACGCGCCGTTACATGTCGGATGCTGCGTTTCCCGGCAAGGCAGCGATGTTTTTACAAACGCTGGCGACTAAGCACAAAGAGTCGGAAATTGCGCGCGAGAATGTACTTTCTGAGTTCTCTGATCGGAGTGGTTTGAATGTTCGCTTTCTCGATGATCGAGTTGAGCTCAAACACGACGAAGTTGTGGAGGCACTCGGTCGAGAAGTTATCGGCCAGCCGGCGGCTGTAGCAGCATGCGCCGACGCAGTCACGATTGCGAAAGCCCGCCTGAACGATCCGGCGCGGCCGATCGCGTCGTTCCTTTTCCTTGGACCAACCGGCGTAGGCAAAACGCAATGTGCCAAGTCGCTGGCAAAGTATCTGTTTGGAGTTGACCGGCTGCAGCGATTCGATATGAACGAGTGTGCGAGCTACTCGGCTGTCGCGCGGTTAATCGGCACTTTCGACGCGCCCGACGGCGTGCTGACGAGCGCTGTGCGCCGTGACCCATTCGCAGTTGTCTTGTTCGATGAGATCGAGAAAGCACATCCGGCGTTTTTCGATCTGTTGCTCGGCGTGATGGGTGACGGGCGTCTCACCGACGCACGCGGGCAAACCGTCGACTTCACCAACACAATAATTATTTTGACTTCGAACCTCGGCGCGCAGGAAGCCTCAACTGAACTCGGATTTCGCCAAACGAACCACAGCGATGCTTCCGTATATCGTCAGGCGGCGGAGAAGTTCTTCAAGCCCGAGTTTTTCAATCGTCTTACCCGCGTTGTGCCTTTCGAACGACTGCGGCGTGAAGACGTTCGCGATATCGCGAATCGACTGATTCAGGATGTCTTCAAACGCGAAGGTTTACTACGGCGAGGCGTCAAGCTGGTGGTCGAAACAGAGGCGCTCAACGTTCTTGCAGATGCTGGTTACCATCCGCAACTCGGCGCGCGCGCGCTGAAACGCACACTCGAGCGACAGGTAACAGCGCCGATTGCGGCAAGACTGTGTGCGACTACGCCGGACCAGCCCGTGATCATTTTTCTGCGCGCCAGCGAAGGCACGTTAGAAGTAAGTGTTTCTCAAATGACGATTGCGGGCGCCGCTCCGTTACTGAGTGTGCCGCTTGCTGACACGAACGAACTGATGGATCGTATCGAAGATTGTCTGATGCGAGTCGAAGCGGATTCGGAAAGGCTGCGGCCTCAGGGAGAAATCATCATTGGCGATCGCAATGCAGTTGACGCTACGAAGCAGGTCCAACATTTCTTCGTGCGCGACCAGGCACGGCGGGTTGCGCGCATGCTGGATCGCGCCGACGAGCGAATCGAGTGGGAGAAGACTTCTTCTAAACGTCGTTCGGCTGGACTCAGTAAGAGCAAGCGTCAGTTGGCAAAGTTAGACATGCTGACGGCGATTGACGACAGCTTGTTCGGACAGAATCTGTATCGACTGCTGCAGGACTGCGCATCGCAAAGCGTTTCTTATGGCGATCACATGGACGATTACCTGCAGGATCTGATTCGCGAGACTGCGCTGCTCGATGCGCTCAGTGGCGCGGTTCCGGGTGACGAGAAAACCTGGCTGACGATTACATCGCTCGATGAACACGGACGTACGGCCTGCGTGCGACTCCGCGACCTGTATCGAGCGTTATTCGAGAGAGAATTCGGCTGCACGACGACGTTGCCAGTGCGAGAAGTAATTGGACCACATGGTCACTTCGAGTCGCTGAGTATCGACGGTCCGCTGGCAAACGTGCTCGCCGCTCGCGAAACTGGCACGCATCTGTTCGTTTCACCCGATGAAGGCTACATGCCCCTTGTCGTCAGTTCACACAGGGGAATCGATTTAGTAAACAAGACGCCGAACGACCTGCCACCCGTCTTGCGTATCTACTCCGATCCCGGCGCCACACTCGATATTCGCTCTCGTTTATTGGCGCGTGGCCCACTCGGAAGAGCCGAACTCCGCGCGTTTATTCTTTCGGCGCTCCCAGCTCCACGGGAGTTATCCACAGATTACGCAGATTTATAATATGCAATCTGTGTAATCTGTGGATAAGGATTGACATGGCAACGCATCGTTTTCCGGTTTTAGTTTCAGAAGATTCCGCGGGGCGCTTTACAGGCCGCCTGGTGGACGACGAGCAGGATCCGTCCGTTCCACTCGTCGGCACTGGCGCCAGCGTGCGCGAGGTGTTGCTGCAACTGAAGGAATATCTCGTTTGGTCCTTTGACCGCGAGCCGTGGCGCAGCTCGCCGGACTTTCACGATCCGAAGTTAGTAGAGTTTCGAGTTGACGTGCGTCCCGAGTACCGAGTCAAAGGCCGCGTCTATCCGTGTGACGAATCAGTTTCGCTTCGTATCGCGTGTGTTCATGGACGGCAGGAGAGCGGCATGCTCGTCGGCGCCCTGCCGATTTTGGGAATTCAATTCTACTACTACGAATCGAAAGCCCTGCGCGGACTCGTGACCACCTATGTGCAGGAGTCTCTCAAGAACCACACACCCCAGCAACTATCCCGTTACCTTCCTTCAAAGAGTCTTCTCCTCGAAGAAATCGTCGTTACTGACAATAAGCGTCGCTTTGTCACGAAGCCGGATTCTCCCGAGCTGCGAAATTTGCGAGTTGTAGCCGATCCACTTGGCTCGGATGCGATGCGTCTCAGTTTTTCACGCGCGCATACTCGCGAGCGGAAGGTCGCCGAATTGACGCAACTGCTCAGCAGCGAGCGTGCGAATGTGCTGCTCGTCGGCGACACAGGCGTAGGTAAGACGTCGGTGCTCGTGGATAGCGTCCGGAATGTCGAACGTGAAGCGCGCGAGCGTGCTAAAGAAACTCCCGAAACGGATAGCTCGTCGCACAAGATCTGGGTGACGAGCTCAGGTCGACTCATCGCGGGAATGAAGTATCTCGGACAGTGGCAAGAGCGTTGCGAGATAATCATCCAGGAGCTCGCGCGTATTGACGGCGTGCTCGCTGTTGAGAAGTTACTGGACTTGATGCGAACCGGCGGAACTTCGGAAAACGACAGCATAGCGGCGTTTCTTCTTCCGTTCATCGAACGCGGAGAAGTCCGCATTGTCGCCGAAGCGACACCCGCAGAGCTCGACGCTTGCCGCCGTTTGCTACCCGGGTTTGTGAATAACTTTCGCGTGCTCCATATACCGGCTTTTTCAGACGCTGACGCGCTCGCGGCTCTCAAAGCTTATTGCGCAACGATTGAACGCAATAGCACTGCCCGCATTGATTCGGAGGTCCGCGCCGTTATCTGTGGACTCTTCCGTCGCTTCCTGCCGTACGAAGGATTTCCCGGCAAGACTGTCAACTTCACTTCTCGTTTGTATGAGATTGCGAGGACGAAGTCGTTGAAAGAAATCAAGAAGGATCTGGTGATTAGCGAGTTCGTGAAGCTCACCGGTTTGCCTGAGATTTTTCTGCGCGATGAAGTCACACTGGATGAGCAGGACGTAAGAGCGTTCTTCGAGACTGAAGTGATTGGACAACCGGAAGCGTGCCGCGCTGCGACAAGCGCGGTGCTGACTTTCAAAGCCGGACTGAATGATCCCGGTAGACCACTCGGTGTGCTGCTCTTCACTGGACCAACCGGCGTAGGCAAGACGGAACTGGCGCGCACCCTCGCGCGGTTCTTCTTCGGTGAGGCAGAGATCTCGGAGCGTTTCGTGCGGCTCGACATGAGTGAATACTCGCTGCCGGGAAGCGCCGAGCGTTTGATTGCAAAAGCGTATGGCGAGCCGAGCGAGTTTATTAACCGCATGCGCCGCCAACCACTCGCCGTGGTCCTGTTGGATGAGATTGAGAAGGCGGATGAAAGCGTGTTCGATGTGCTGTTGAGTATTTTTGACGAGGGCCGGCTCACCGATCGTTTCGGCTCGACTACCTACTTCTCGAGCGCGTTGATCTTGATGACGTCGAATCTCGGTTCATCGAAAGGCGATCCACTCGGCTTCGGAATGGGCGAAACGTCAAACACGTCCTACGACCGCGCCGCACAGACTTTCTTTCGGCCGGAGTTCTACAACCGCATTGACACCGTTCTGAGTTTCCGTTCACTCGATCGCGAAAGCGTGCGACGCATTGTCGAGAAAGAACTCGCCGCCCTCATGACTCGTGAAGGGTTAAAGAAACGCGACATCAAACTGAGTTGGACTCAGAAGCTCGTAAATCATCTTGCCCGCCATGGCTTCAGCTCCCGCCTCGGCGCCCGTCCCCTCCAACGCACCATCGAATCCCAACTCGTCGCCCCCCTCGCCTCGTATCTCAATCGTGAGCAGACTCTACGCAACTCAACGCTCCATCTCGATCTGGACGCGAACGACCAGGTGATTATCGAGCCATGAGCCTGCAAAGCAGGCGAATGTTGACTTGATGATTATCAGCCCGGACTAGTGATTCAGTTTGGGTAAATACGCCGAAGGCGTTCGCTAACTGTAGCCCAGGGTTGGAGCGACAACCCTGGGTATCAAAATTCAATACACGCTAAACCCTGAAAGGGTTAGGCGACTGGCGAACCCTTACAGGGTTTCAATTCATTGTTGGGTTACAACCCCAGGGTTCTCGCTGCACTCGAACCCTGATGTTATGAAGCAGCGCCTCCGTTCGTAAGTGCTAGACTCACGAGCAGCTCTCGGACATGAGGCTGGAAGGAGGCGCTGTGCAGAAAATATATATCGGCGTTGAATTTCATGCACGACAACAGACCATCTGTTATTT
>DATNFX010000180.1:0-4087 GCA_035606195.1 Pyrinomonadaceae bacterium | reverse complement strand
GACTGTCGTAACCAATCGTCCGGTGGGTTCCAGGGAATTTTAGTTTTCAGACCTGACGTGGGAGTCACCGAATACTTCATCGCCTGTCCTTCGCCGAGCAGGTACGGCACACAACTCCAGTAACGCACTTCGAGCGGGCTTCGATTCATGCGTGCATAGATGCCCTGCATTGTCATGTCACCGAAATGGGAATCCAGCGGATTGATGAAGTAGAACACAGGTGTGCGCGCGTAGATCTGCTTCTGGAGTTTTAGGTTCTCGACGATGTTTGGAGTCGTAAAAGTGGGGCAACTGATACCGGTAAAATCCTGCGTCGCTTTTTCATCATCCAGCAGTTTATCTCCCGGCACGCCCATCAGTTTGATCCCAATACTGAGGATGCCGCTGTCTGCGATGTCCGGTGGCGATGCTGGGCCAGGACCACCAAAGCGAATCCATGCCGGATAAGTCTTCGGCTGCGCGAAGACTCCGTGTTTGTACGTAGTGGGAATATTGTCCAGCACGTGAAACTCGGCTCGAACTACACCATAGGTTTTTGTGTTGCCGGCGCGTTCGGCAATGCGTCCCGCGTACTCACGTTTCGTGTACTGGGCCATCGCGTCTTTGATTCCTGCTGTGATGGTCTCCTCTCCGGGCACAGGGATTTCCTCGCACAAGCGTGTTTCCCGATTCTTACGAACGGTGCGGAGCAGCAGTTGAGTCACTGCTACGATGGGGCGTTGAAACACTGCATTGAACGCATCACGAAAGTAGGGATCAAAGCGATGCTCGAGCGTCACTAAGCTAAGCACGAAATCGTTGAAGCGTGGTCCGAGTTTTGAGGCCATCTTAGTAGTTGCCACAAAGAGGCACAAAAAGCACAGATGAAGAACGGGCGAGGGTAAAACGCGGCACAGTCTAGCATCTTTTTATGATGCGAGATCAGATAAAACGCCGAAGGCGTTCGCTAATCCCAGCCCTGGGTTGGAGCACAGCGACAACCCTGGGAAATAAATAAAGAGAAGGAATAAACCCTGAAATGGTTTGTCTTGTGAGAAACCCTTTCAGGGTTAAAAGAAAATATTTGTTACCAATCCCTGGGTTGTCGCTGCGCTCCAACCCAGGGCTGAGGTTAGCCAACACCTTCGGTGTAAGGGTGAACACCTTCGACGTTAACGAGGAAAATCTGGACATGACTCGCTGATTTGTCTACAGTAAAAACGCGCAGCCGATCTTGTATCCCACGTAAGCTTTGGAGGCTGTCCTCTTGACCACAGCTATCGAACATCTTCACGTACGTGCCAACGGCATCAACTTCCGCGTCGCGGTGTCGGGGCCTGAGAATGGGCCGGTCATTCTTTGTGTGCACGGGTTTCCGGAAGGATCGATGGGATGGCGGCCATTCATGGAAGCAATGCCGCAGGCTCGCATTTATGCGCCCGATCTGCGTGGTTATCCCGGGACGGATCAACCACGCACCGGTTACGATGTCTTCACCTTAACCGATGACGTAAAGGCTCTGATCGAGGCTTTGAAGCTGGACCGGCCGTTGCTGTTGACACACGACTGGGGTGGCGCGATCGGTTGGATCTTTGCGCACCGGTATTCATCGCTCATTAGCAGGCTCGTAGTTGTTAACTGCACACATCCAAAGACACTCGTGCGTGCCGCTTTTCACGTTACCGACTGGCAACCTTTTCGCATCCCGTGGGTGCCATTTTTTGAGCTGCCATGGATTCCGGAAGCTTTCATCGCCAGCGGCATTGGTCGGAAATTGCTGCGATGGTCGTTCACGTCGAGAGAAGGACAAAAGGGAACGATGAACAGAGAGGTTGTCGATGAATTAGTGAACCGATTTCAAAAATCGTCAGACATGAAACCGACGATCGACTACTACCGCCAGTTTGTGAGCACGGTGTTCACGCCCAGTAAGCGCAAAAAACTCTACGAGGTGTACGAAACTCCGATCAGCGCTCCAGTCACGCTCGTCTGGGGCATGAAAGACGGAGCATTGCCGTCATCGGTGGCATTCAAGAGCGACAAAGACGCACGTTGTGAAGTGGAAATACGACCGCTGCCTGGCGTCGGTCATTTTGTCGATCTCGAAGCGGCGGACAAGCTGGCCCAGGAAATCACTCGCCTACTGTAATCAATGACTCAACCACAGGCTGATTGCGAGTACATCGTTGTTGGCTCTGGCGCCGGAGGTGGCACCGTTGCGGCGCGTCTGGCTGAAGCGGGACGCAAAGTGATCCTGCTCGAAGCCGGTGGGGATCCAAAGGAACTCTCGGGTGCTGATGTGCTTTCAAAAGAAGGCCGTTTGCCTTGTGATTACGACGTGCCGGCATTTCATGCGTTCGCTTCCGAAAACGAAGCGATGAAGTGGGACTTCTTCGTACGCCATTACGGCGATCTCGAGACTCAGAAGCTCGATTCGAAGTACAGCGCGGAATATGACGGGCGAGCCGTCGACGGCGTGTTGTATCCACGCGCAGGAACGCTGGGCGGTTGCACCGCGCATAACGCGATGATCCTGGTCTATCCGCACAACGCTGACTGGGATCACATTGCTGATATAACAGGCGATTCGAGTTGGGGCGCCTCGAAGATGCGCACCTACTTCGAGCGCCTCGAGAATTGTGGTCACCGTCCACTCCATCGCTGGCTGGCAAAGATTGGAATTAATCGGACGCGTCATGGTTGGAAAGGATGGCTGCGAACTGAGAAGTGTATTCCGATGTCTGCGATGCACAACAGTACGCTGGCCAAGGTGATGCTCGATTCCGGCCACCAGGCGTTTGACGATATCGGCGAGAAGTTAAAACGCGTGCGCTGGTTCTTTGAAGGGCAATTGGATCCGAATGATTGGCGACTGGTCGAGAAAAACTCGATTGGATTGCGATACGTGCCGCTATCAACCAACAACCATGCACGCATGGGAACGCGCGAGCGTGTGCTGGAAGTTGCGTGCAAGTACCCCGATCGTCTGCGTGTAGAGCTCAATGCATTGGCGACGCGAGTCTTGTTCGACGACAGTAATCGAGCGATCGGCGTTGAGTATCTGAAAGGGCAGCGTCTTTATCGCGCGCACCTGCGACCGAGTCAGGAGAATGGCGAGTTACGCACCATGTACGCCTCACGGGAGGTGATTCTCGCCGGGGGCGCCTTCAATACACCGCAACTGTTGCTGCTTTCCGGCATTGGACCGAGAGATGTGCTCGAGAAACACGAGATTCCACTGCGTGTTGAATTACCAGGCGTCGGTATGAATCTGCAGGACCGTTATGAAATCGCGGTCGTCAATCGCATGCGTGACGATTGGGCGCTGTTCAAGGACGTGAAATTCGACACGAGCGATCCGCAGTATCAGCAGTGGTCAAAGAAGCGCAAGGGCGTCTATGCGACCAATGGCGCCGTGCTCACGTTGTTCAACCGGTCGAAGCGCGCTCAACTTCCGGATCTGTTTTGCATGGCCCTGCTGGCTCAGTTCAAAGGTTACTTTCCGGGATACTCCGGCTTGTTCCCGAAGGGGCTCAATTACCTGACGTGGGTGATCCTCAAGGCGCACACGAAGAATCGAAAAGGGCAGGTGACGCTGCGCTCGGCCGATCCGCGCGACACTCCGTTGATTAACTTCAACTACTTCGAGGAAGGCGGCGACGAGGATCTCGAAGCCGTGATTGAGGGGATCCAGTTTGTGCGGAACCTCACGTCGAAGCTGCAACGAGACGAGTTGATGGTCACGGAAGAGATTCCCGGCAGTGATTGTCAATCGGTTGAGGATTTGAAGAAGTTCGTCCGCAATAATGCGTGGGGACATCATGCTTCCTGCACCTGCGCGATTGGCCCACGCGAACAGAACGGTGTGCTTGATTCAAACTTTCGCGTGCACGGCACAAAGGGGCTGCGCGTCGTCGATGCCTCCGTTTTCCCGCGCATCCCTGGTTTCTTCATCGTCAGTTCGATTTACATGATCGGTGAAAAAGCCGCGGACGTGATCCTCTCTGATCACAAATAATTTTGTTGACAGTGGTCCAGCCGAAGCGTAGATTGAGCGCGTTAATTCCCCCTCTATCAACTGACCTCGCCAAAGGGTAATAACAATCTT
>DATNFX010000179.1:0-16867 GCA_035606195.1 Pyrinomonadaceae bacterium | reverse complement strand
TGGGCTACGCTTACAAAAAACTCGAACAATACGCCGACGCGTTAAGGCTCTTTAACCAGACCATCAGTGTCAAACCCGACTACGCTGCAGCTCACTACGAGATCGGCTGGATTCAAAACGAGCAAAAGAACTACAACGAAGCGATCAGGAATTTGCAGCGCGCACTCTCGTACCGTTCGACTTACCCCGAAGCACACAACGAACTCGGTTACGCACTCAGAAACCTCGGCCGTACTAGTGAGGCCATCCAGTCGTATCAGGAAGCGATTCGTGAAAAACCCGATATGGGTCTCGCGCATCTCGGGCTCGCTGACGTCTATTACTACAACACCAAGCAGTACACGGAAGCTGCGAACGAATACAAAGAAGGCCTGAGGTTGCGGCCCGGCAACGCGACGGCGCAATACAATCTCGGCTGGTGTTACAACGATCTCCAGCGCTACACCGAAGCTGCCGATGCACTGCGCGAAGCAGTCCAGTTGCAACCCAACTATCCTGAAGCACACAACGAACTCGGTTATGCGTTACATCAACTCAGGCGATACGCCGAAGCGATCCAGCAGTATTTAATGGCAGTCCAGCAGAAGCCGAACTATCCTTCAGCTCACTACAACCTCGGGATGTCGTACATTGCGATGAACAATCGCCAGGGCGCACTCCAGCAGTATCGAATTCTGCAGCGCATCGACCAGGCGCGCGCTACCAAACTTTTCAACAACATGAAGTAAAGCATCCTAAAGACGCAGCATCTCATCACAATTGCCGATTATCAGTCTCCTCAGAGCGTCACCTTTTCACTGGTTTCGGTAACAAAGCAATAGAGGCTCCCCGTAACACGGATTCATCCGTGTCCTGCCTTACAGGCCAACGAGGTTCTGCGATGAATATTGCCCACTCTACTGAAAGATCATTCCGCGACTATCAACCCACGATAATTGAGACTCGACCGCTGATTACCCGGCTTGCAGTCCAGCTTGCATTCTGCAGAGAAGAACTAAAACGAAGCTGGCCCGAGTTCAAAAGGGATCCAGTTGCGTGTACGAAAGCAAAGACGCACGAGCTCCTGCACTCCCTACATTCATCTCCAAACGCAATACCCGCAACAGTCGCCGCGCTCGTTGCGATCACTTGTGGGATCGTCATGTTGTTGACGATCGAAAAGAACGCGCGTCCTGCCGACCGTGCACTGGTTGAAGTCAACCCGGAAATAGTTGTCATTAATCCGGACCTGCTCAAATCTAAGGATGGTCGGATCGGTCTTGATGGCTCAGGAGGAGTTGGTTTTCGGAACAAGACCGGCGAAGGTTCAGGGCCGACGCGTAAGCTTGCGCAAGGTGGCGGTGGCGGAGGCAATCATTCTCCGTTGCCCTCCCAAACAGGAAAGTTGCCGCCACCGTCAAACATACAAGCAGCAATTCCAACCTCTCCTCCGATTCACACGCCGGCACTTCCCGTTGCAGGGATGGATATCGATCCCGCGCTCTGGAAAGATCTCAAGGCGCCCGTTTTTGGCGATCCGCGATCGACATCAAAGACGGAATCAAAAGGTCCCGGTGCAGGTGAAGGAATCGGAACAGGTGATGGACTCGGAATAGGCAGCGGATCTGGACCAGGTTATGGGCCCGGCAATCACGGTAACACCGGTGACGGATCCAAAGAGATCGGCTGCTGCGGTGAAGGCGGCGGCACCGGCGCGGGAAGGCGAGCCGGCTTTTATCGAGCCACTGAAGTTGAGCAAAGGGCGCGTTTGTTATCGAAACCGGAACCACAATACACCGAAGAAGCACGTCTTAATCAGGTCACCGGAACAGTTGTGTTACGCGTGATCTTTTCGAGCTCTGGAGAGGTCGTGCAAATACGTGCGGTTCGCACGCTACCCTTTGGCCTAACCGAACGAGCGATTGCGGCGGCGCGCCGGATCCAGTTTGTGCCGGCCGTGAAAGGCGGACAGCCGGTATCGGTCGCTATGCAGCTCGAATACAACTTTAATCTGTATTGACGAAATTGTGCTTAGTGCTTAGAGCTTTGTACTTTGTTCTAAGTACAAAGCTCCAAGTACAAAGAACAAGAAGATGCAAGTTAGAACACTCGTCCCGTTCTATCCTCAACACGTTCGGGAACTGATACGGACTCATCGGGTTCTAACTCTATCGAAACTGCGCTTCGGAGGAATTTATGAACAGACAACTCCTTCCCAAATCCTTGTTGATACTCACCCTCGGAATCCTCGCTCTGCCACTCGCGATGTTCTTTCTTCCGGAGCGCACCGTACTTGCTCAAGGAGGCTATACATCGGGCGCACTGACGGTGACTGATTCCTCCGGCAAGCCGAAGGCTTTGTGTCCGCTGAAGCACACTGACGTCAAGGCCGAGATCAGTGGTTTCATCTCGCGAGTCGTCGTTACGCAACAGTTTGAGAATCCTTTCAAGGAAAAGATCGAAGCAGTTTACACGTTCCCGTTGCCGCAAAATGCCGCCGTTGACGACATGACGATGATGGTCGGTGAACGAACGATCCGCGGAAAGATTTTGCCTCGCGAGGAAGCACAGGCAGTCTACGATGCTGCGAAATCAAGCGGAAAAGTCGCGAGTCTGCTCGATCAGGAGCGTCCGAATATTTTCACGCAGTCAGTCGCCAACATTCTTCCGGGCGAGCAGATAAAGATCACGATCAGCTACGTCGAAACGCTGAACTACGTTAACGGTGCGTACGAGTTTGTGTTTCCGATGGTTGTTGGACCACGTTACATACCGGGTTCTCTTACGGGAAAACAACAGGGCAACCGCTTTGCTCCCGACACCGATCGAGTTCCGGATGCGTCGCGCATCACTACCAACTCTCTGCCTCCGGGGATGAGAAGCGGTCACGATATCTCACTCGATGTGTCACTCGATGCCGGCTTGATTCTCGACGACGTCAGTTCAAAAACACATGACGTTGATATTCAACGTACTGATTCTCACAGCGCGCGCCTGCGACTCCGCGAAGGCTCGACGATCCCCAACAAGGACTTCGTGCTTCGTTACGACGTCGCAGGCCGCGCGATCCAGGATGCGCTGATAACGCATCGCTCGGACAAGGGTGGATACTTCACATTGATTCTTCAGCCACCCGACCGCGTTACGGCTGAAGATGTCAGGCCAAAGGAGCTCGTGTTTGTGCTCGACACGTCGGGCTCGATGGAGGGATTTCCGATCGAGAAGGCGAAAGAGACGATGAAGCTTGCGCTCGACAGTCTCTATCCGTCGGATACGTTCAACCTGATCACGTTTGCCGGCGACACGCAGATACTCTTCTCCAAACCCCTGCCTGCAACACGGGCGAATCTGAACGAGGCCCAGGCGTTTCTCAACTCCCGTTCAGGCTCGGGTGGAACGGAGATGATGACGGCGATCAAAGCAGCGCTCGAACCATCCGACGATCAGTCGCACATTCGCATTGTTTGCTTCATGACTGATGGTTATGTCGGCAACGACATGGAGCTCATCTCGGAAGTGCAGAAGCATCCAAACGCGCGCGTGTTTTCATTCGGCATCGGAAGTTCTGTGAACCGTTTCCTGTTAGACAAGATGGCAGAAGCTGGTCGCGGCGAAGTGGAGTATGTGAACTTGAACGACGATGGCTCCGCTGCTGCGCGCCGTTTTCATGAACGTGTGCGCAATCCGTTGCTGACTGATATTTCAATCGATTGGAATAACCTTCCGGTCGCGGATGTTTATCCGCAACGCATTCCGGATCTGTTCGGCGCGAAGCCGTTGATTCTTACAGGAAGATTTACTGCTGCTGGACGCGGAACGATCCGTTTGAAGGGCAAGATGGGTGGCAGTGATTTCGTGCGGGACATTCCGGTTGAGTTGCCTGAGACGATGGCTTTGCACGATGTACTGGCGCCACTCTGGGCGCGTGCGCGCGTCGACAATCTGATGACCGAAGACTACGCGGGTGTGCAGTCAGGGAATATGCGTGCCGATCTAAAGGACACGATCACGCAGCTCGGTATCGAGTATCGACTGATGACGCAGTTTACTTCTTTTGTTGCGATGGAAGAGATGATCGTTACGGATGGTGGGCAGCCGCGACGAATTGACGTGCCGGTTGAGACGCCGCAGGGAACTTTCGGGGATGGAGATGTCGGGTTCAACCAGCTAAACAAAGCGGCGGTGCCGAAAAACATGCAATACCGGGTTATGGCGGGAAAGGTAGCAACGGCACGTGCAGTTGGGGCAGGTAGTAGTGGTGGTCTTTCCAACGCTGATGCGCCACCACCCGCACGTGCGGATTCGGTACTAGGCTCGACATCGATGCCGGTGAGCCAGGGGGTTCTTGGCCCAACGTCAGTAAGGGAAGAACTGAAGGATGCGGCGTTACAACAGAAACTCCACCGCTCGTTGATCGCGGTCGTAGAAAAGCTGCAAAAGAAAGAAAGCTTAACCGTTGCGGATGAAGGTGGGTTTATTCGTAACGGCAAAGCTGAAGTGCAAGTTTGGCTGACAGATAAATCACCTGCATCGCTCGCGAAACTAAAAGAGCTGGGCTTCGAAGTAGTGCTAAATGCGAAATCTTCGAATCTCATCATCGGCCGGATTACGATCGAGAAGATCGAGGCGTTGGCGCGGTTGAGTTTCGTGAAGTACGTCTCGCCACAAGTCTCGAAGTAAAGTTAGCCGCGGCTTTTCTGGTATGGGGTATTAGTGTGTTGCAGCGGATTCACGCAGCAAACGGTAGAGCGGGGGCAAGCCCCTCTTCCTGACTGGTTCTATTCTCAGTTGCGCAAACGTCGAATGGAACTTGAATCAGAAAATAAAACAAGTCAGGAAGAGGGGCTTGCCCCCGCTGGTTGAAAAGGAACCAGCAACACACTAATACCCCCACAACGGCTTTTCTTGACAACTCTTTGTTCAAGGTCTACCGTGTCACATCACTAACTTGATCTTTTGATGCAAGAGTAGAGGCGCGACCTCCAAGAGTAAGCAAACGCATTGCGAAGGGATTTTCGTTTGACTGAAAGGGGCTGGTCGCCGAAGTTCACATTCGTTTCCTTCCGACGGATGCGAGTTGGTTGCCGCGGCTAAATCCGCGGGACTGTCACCGATAACCGGTGGAGTGCTACGACGAAAATTTACGATTCTCAAATGAGGTCGGTCGTGTTCACTCGCGACCGGCCTTTTTGATTTTATGGCTATCGTAATGAAATTTGGCGGAACGTCGGTTGCCGACGCCGCCGCGTTCGAGAACGTCGCAAAGATCGTGTCGTTGGAATACAACGCTCCAGTGGTCGTCGTGTCGGCGATGAGTGGCGTGACTGACAGTTTACTCAACGCAACGAGCATCGCTGCGACAACCGACGCTGAGCAGGCGTTTGCTTCGCTTGAGAATGTTTTCCAACGACACGAAGCAGCAGCAAACGAGTTACTATCCGATCCAGGTCGGAAAGAATTTCTGAAACAATTACGCGCCGCGTCTGACGAGATTGCCGAGCGACTTAAACTGTTCGCACAGAAACCTTCCCAGCGCAAAGCACTCCAGGACGCCCTTGTCTCATTCGGCGAGATTCTCTCGAGCACTTTGCTCGCCGCGGTTCTCACTCAACGCGAAGTCAAAGCGCAACAGGTCGATGCACGTCGTTGCATTATCACGGATGAGGAACACACCAGCGCGGCTCCATTGATCACAGAGAGTTTGACTCACACGCAGAATGAACTGATTCCGGTTCTCGAAGACGGAATCGTTCCCGTCCTGGGTGGGTTTATCGGTGCGACCAGAAAAGGCGCAACAACCACGCTCGGACGCGGAGGTTCGGACTACACCGCAGCGCTGCTCGGCGCCTTGATCGCTGCGCGTGAAATACAGATCTGGACCGACGTCAGCGGGGTCTTGACTGCCGATCCACGTGTAGTTCCGAACGCATATACGGTCGAGCGTCTATCGTACAGCGAGGCCGCCGAGCTTGCTTACTTCGGCGCAAAAGTTCTCCACCCCAAAACCATCCAGCCTGCGATCGAGAATTCGATTCCGGTGCGCATCTGCAACTCGCGAATACCGGAAGCCGCGGGCACTCTTGTTGGCCCACAAGCCGAAACGTCGCCACGCACGATCAAGGCAATCGCACACAAGACCGGTGTTACGGTCATGCAGATCACTTCGGCGCGAATGCTTGGCGCCTACGGTTTTCTACGCGCGCTTTTTGAAGTTTTTGACCGGCATCGCACTGTAATCGACGTGGTCACGACGTCGGAAGTCAGCGTTTCGCTCTCGCTGGATGAAGCCGTCGAGTTGCCGGCGATCGTCGCGGAACTTGAAGTCTTTGGAACCGTGAAAGTCGAAAAAAGACAGGCGACCATCTGTGTTGTCGGCGAGGGTTTGCGAGGAACTCCAGGTGTTGCGGCGCGAGTGTTCAGTACGATCAGTGACATTAATGTATCTTTGATCTCACAGGGCGCATCGAGTATCAATTTCACTTTCGTAGTTGACGAACGACGAGTGCATGAAGTGGTCACAAGACTGCACGAAGAATTCTTTTATCAGAAAAAGGCGCATACTGCACAAGATTGACAATGAATGTTTTTGAATTGACGAGAGAGTTGATCGACATTCCGTCGGTTACTGGTGAAGAGCCGGAGGTGGGCGAATATCTTTCGAATTACCTCGAGCGGCTGGGATATCGTGTTCAGAGACAGGAGATCGGCTCGGCGCGTTTCAATGTGCTTGCCACGACTGAATCGTCGCCGCGCATTGTGTTCTCGACGCATATGGACACGGTGCCGCCGTTCATCGCAGCGAGTGAGGATGATGAGTTTATCTATGGCCGTGGATCATGTGATGCGAAAGGCATCATCGCGGCGCAGATCTTTGCAGCGGAACAGCTACGTTGTGGCGGCGTGAATGATATTGGATTGCTCTTCACTGTTGACGAAGAGCTCAGCAGTCATGGTGCACAGGCTGCGAACAAGCACCCGCTCGCGCGCGAATGCCAGTTCCTGATAAACGGTGAGCCGACCGATAGTCGTCTGGCCACTGGGACGAAGGGATCTGTGCGTGTGTTCATTACGACTGAAGGACGCGCGGCACATTCTGCGTATCCCGAGGCCGGCGAGTCGGCAATCGAAAAACTGCTTGATATCCTCCAGGACATTCGCAATTGTCATTGGCCGGAGGACAGTTTCTTCGGTACCACGACTTGCAACATCGGAGTGCTCAGTGGCGGCACCCGACCGAACGTGATTGCTGATCACGCTCGCGCGGAATTGCAAATTCGGTTGGGGATCGATATAGACGGGGTCAAAAGAGTTCTGGAAGATGCAGTCGATACGCGCGGGCATCTCGAATATGCATCGGCACACAATCCGGTGCGGCTATTCTCTCTTCCCGGGTTTGATGAATGCGTAGTGCGTTTCACGACTGACGTTCCGTACCTTTCGCAGTGGGGGAAGCCGCTGTTGCTTGGACCAGGATCGATCCTGGATGCGCACACCGATCATGAAAAGATCTCTAAACGCGAGTTAGAGGATGCGATTGATCTGTATGTGAGGCTCGCGAAAAAGTTAGCCATGGATGAACACGGATGAAGATTGCGCTGATTGGGTATGGGGTGATGGGGCAGTTGGTTGCCGCTGAAGCGCGGAAGGCGGGCGACGAGATCGGCGCTGTGTTCACGAGTAAAGACCAGGTGTTAGAGCTGCAGGGGCACGATGTTGCGGTTGACTTCTCGGTGGGCGAGGCAGTTCTGAAGAACATTGAAGCGTGCGCTCGCGCGAAGGTTCCGCTTGTTGAAGGTACGACCGGTTGGAAGCAACATGAGTCTAGTGGGAAGCAAATCATTGCCGAACATTCCGGCGCGATGGTGTACGGTGCAAACTTCTCGATCGGCGTGAATGTTTTCTACCGCATCGTGAAACACGCGGCGTCGCTCTTTGCCGCAGTTGATGGATATGCGCCGTTTATCGAAGAATCGCATCACAATCGCAAACGCGATGCGCCTTCCGGCACGGCTATAAGATTGCGCGACCTGATGTCGGAACATCTTGGTCCAGACATCCCGACGTCGTCGACGCGCGCAGGTTACATTCCCGGTACGCATCGAGTAGGTTTCGATTCTGAAGCAGATCAGGTGTTGTTAAGTCACACGGCTCGCTCGCGACAGGGTTTTGCGAGCGGTGCACTGCTTGCCGCCCATTGGATCGCCGGCCGAACGGGGGTGTTTGAGTTCGGAGAGGTGATAGATGAAATCATTGCCAATTGCCAATTGCCAATTGCCGATTAAAAGAACGCACGTCGTCTTGCCGAAATTGGCAATCGGAAATTAGCAATTGGCAATTTCAGGAGGTCACCATGACATTACAACTCGACTGGCTTCGTGGATGTGCTACGGCTCTCGTTACACCTTTTGCCTCCGATGGCTCGGTTGATGAGAAACGTTTGCGCGCGCTTATTGAATATCAGATCGCGGGTGGAGTGCGAGTGCTGGTGCCGTGCGGCACTACCGGTGAAAGCGTCACGATGACTGAAGAAGAGAATAGCTTCGTCATACGCACGACTGTTGAGTTATCTCGCGGGCGCGCCAAAGTGATTGCGGGAACCGGCAGCAACTCGACGGCAGTCACCATTCGACGTTCACAAGCCGCGCGTGAACTGGGCGTGGACGGCGTGCTGACAGTTGCTCCTTATTACAACAAGCCGACACAGGAAGGTTTGTATGCTCACTTCCGCGCGATTGCGGAATCAATCAGTGGTTTGCCGGTCGTGATCTACAACGTTCCGGGACGCACGTCGTCAAACATTGCCGCAGAGACAACGTTGCGACTTGCACGCGACGTTGAAAATATCGTGGCGGTTAAAGAAGCGTCCGGCAATCTGTCGCAGATCATGGAAATCCTGCGTGGCCGGCCCGATGGCTTTCGCGTGATTTCCGGCGATGACTCGATCACGTTGCCGTTGATTGCGCTCGGAGGCGACGGCCTGATCTCTGTTGCTTCAAACGAGATTCCGGGAATGATGTCGCAACTCAACGATCTCGCACTCGCAGGCCAGTGGGATGAAGCACGCGCGCTGCATTATCGTCTGCTGCCGCTGATGGAGGGAAACTTCATCGAATCGAGTCCTGGTCCAGTTAAAGCCGCGATGGCGTTGATGGGATTGCTGGAAGAGAATCTGCGTCTGCCGCTCGTGCCGGTGCAGGAAAAGACGCGCAATCGAATGCGTGAACTGCTTGTTGAACTCGGGCTACTGAAGGAAACGTCGCATGCAGTTGCGTGAACAGATTGAGGCGCTTGCGGCGCGTGAGGGTGGCCCGTTTACCCGCAGAGACAGGACTTTTTTCGAGGAGTTCAAGCAGGCGCTCAATCGCGGCGAGGTGCGTGCGGCAGAGAAAAGTGCGGATGGTAAATGGATTGTAAACTCCTGGGTGAAGCAGGGACTGCTTCTCGGCTTTCGCATGGGCGTGATCGCCGATGTGTCCACTGGCGACAACTTTAAGTTCTTCGATAAAGATACCTATCCGACTCGCCCGACGACGATCGAAGACAATGTTCGTATTGTTCCCGGGGGGTCGACCATCAGAGACGGTGCGTACATCGCGCCAGGTGTTGTTTGTATGCCGCCGATGTTTGTGAATGCCGGCGCATACGTCGATGCCGGGACTATGATTGACAGCCACGCGCTTGTCGGCTCGTGTGCACAGATTGGTCGCCGCGTTCACATCTCTGCGGCCGCACAGATTGGTGGTGTGCTCGAGCCGGTGGGTGCGGTGCCGGTGATTATCGAAGACGATGTGCTGGTTGGTGGTAACTGCGGAGTTTATGAAGGTGCGATCGTGCGTGAGCGCGCGGTGCTGGCTTCGGGGACGATATTGACTGGTTCGACTCCGGTTTACGATCTCGTGCGCGGTGAGATTTATCAACGAACGGCGGATGGTCCACTCGAGATTCCTGTGGGCGCGGTTGTTGTTCCCGGTGCGCGGGCGGTGACGAATGAGCGTGGACGCGCGTGGGGTCTCTCGCTCTATGCAGCCATCATCGTTAAGTATCGCGACGAAAAGACCGACACCGCCGTGCGATTAGAAGATTATCTACGTTAGAGAATTTGGGACCACGGTACGTGCTGTAGGGGCGGCCCTCCGTGGCCGCCCGTGGTTTTGATCATGTTCGCCGATTTCGAGGCCGTCGATTCTTGAACTCGTTGCCCAAACCACGGGCGGCCACGGAGGGCCGCCCCTACAGTACGTCCCATGAAATTCACACCACCAAAACGTTTGCAGGGGATTGAGAAGAGCGTTATCCGCCAGGTGTTCGATCGCGCGCGTCCGGGCAGTATCAACCTTGGTTTGGGTGAGCCCGATCTGCCCACACCCGATCTCATCCGCAAGGCAGCTGTCAAAGCCATCGTCGAGGAACAGAACGGCTACACGTCGCACGCGGGTCTGCCGGCGTTGCGTGAGAAAGTTGCGAGTGAGTATTCGTATCTGGAAGGCAGGCCGGAACGCGTCGTCATCACAGCTGGTTCGCAGGAGGCGCTCTATCTCGCATTGCTCGCGCTGGTCGACGATGGCGACGAAGTGTTACTCCCCAATCCCGGCTTTGTCGCTTATCCGACGATCGTGCGGATGGCCGGCGGTACTTCGACCTTCTATCGCTTGCCGCGTACCAACGGTTTCGCTTTCGACCTCGATGAGTTTCGACGCGCGCTTACGCCACGAACCAAGGTTGTCGTTTGTATCAGCCCGTCGAATCCGACTGGTCGTGTTTTGTCGAACGACGATCTGGCGAGCATCGCCGATGCGGTGCGCGATCATGGCTGCTATTTGATCAGCGACGAGATCTATCGCGAGCTTTATTACACGGCCCAGCGACCGGAGACGTTATCAACGTTCTACGACCGCACGATCGTTATCAGCGGGCTCTCGAAGTCGATGAGTATGACCGGTTGGCGCCTCGGCTGGTTGTGTGGCGAGGAGGCGGTGGTCCAGGCAGCGCTGGTGCTTCATGGTTACGTGACGACGTGTGCTTCAGCGGTATCACAGAAAGCGTCACTCGTAGCGTGGACCGATGAAGCCGAAGCGGCGCGCGCAGGGTTTCGCGAGACGTTTCGTGTGCGACGCGATCATCTCTTGCGCTTGATTGAATCTGAGTTGGGATTGCGGGCCGTGACGCCTGAAGGCGCGTTTTATACGATGCTGGACGTCAGTAAATACGGACCATCGATGCGCGTCGCGGAAGCTTTGTTGAATGAAAAGGTAATTACAGTTCCGGGTGCAGCGTTTGGCAGCGAAAGCGAAGATTTCCTGCGTGTCTCGTTTTGCGCAGATCAAGAGACGTTGACTGAAGGAGTTCAGAGAATCAAACGAGGATTAAGAGAGGTTGTAAGCAATGAATAAGAAGTTTCGAGTCGGAATTCTTGGCGCGACGGGGACGGTGGGCCAGCGGTTTATTCAACTGCTCGAGAATCATCCGCAGTTTGAAGTCACCGCCGTTGCAGCATCTGATCGTTCGCAGGGAAAAGCGTATGGCGATGCGTGTTCGTGGCGTTTGCAGGGCGAGATGCCGGAGCGTGTTCGCTCGTTAAAGGTGCAGGCGCCCGCGCCGCCGCTCGAGTGCGACCTCGTGTTTTCATCTTTGCCGGGCGATATCGCGCGCGAAACGGAAGACAGTTTTGCGGCTGCCGGTTATCCCGTCATCACCAACTCGTCAGCATTTCGCATGGATGAAGATGTGCCGTTGCTGATTCCCGAAGTCAACCACCAGCATCTCAATCTGCTCGCACGCCAGCGCCAGCGTTACACGTCAGGCGGGTTCATCGTGACGAATCCGAATTGTTCGGCGGTCGCGCTCGCGTTAGCCCTTGCGCCGTTGCATGCGGCGTTTGGTATCTCCGCAGCGGTCGCAACAACGTTACAGGCGCTTTCAGGAGCGGGGTATCCGGGCGTTCCTTCCCTCGATATCCTCGATAATGTGCTTCCATACATCGGTGGTGAGGAAGAGAAGATGGAAGCGGAGACCCAAAAGATCCTGGGCCGCTACGTCGATGCACGAATTCAGCCGGCGCCGATGGCTGTGAGCGCGCAGTGTCATCGCGTGAATGTTGCTGACGGTCACATGGTTGCCGTACGCGTGAAGTTAGCGCGCCAGGCAGAGTTGAATGACCTGCGTGAGGCGTTGGCATCATTTCATTCGTTGCCGCAGGAGCTTGGGTTACATTCGGCGCCGCGTTTACCGATCGTCGTTCGCGATGAAGTGGATCGTCCGCAACCGAAGCTCGATCGCGATGCGGGAAATGGAATGACAGTCACGGTTGGACGGCTTCTCCCGGACGCGGTGCTCGATTACCGGTTTGTAGCGTTGGGCCACAATACGATTCGTGGTGCGGCTGGCGCGGCGATACTCAACGCTGAGTTGTTAATTGCGTTGGGACATTTGACAGGATGAACAAAATAAAAACCTCTATGAGCAGACTCGCAGGAGTTCTTGCGTTCTTACTTGTTTTCAGTTTCTCAGCCGCGGCCCAGTCGCTTGACGATCAAGTGAAGCCGATCGTTGCGGGTTTCAAGGGCAAGGTCAGTCTCTTTGCCAAGAATCTCGACACCGGTGAAACGTACGCACTGAACCCCGACGAGCGCGTGCGCACCGCGAGCACGATCAAGATTGCGGTCATGATCGAGGCTTTTGCGCGTGTGAATGAAGGGAAGGCAAAGTGGACTGACGAAGTCGTGCTGACCAAAGAGAAGAAGGTGTCCGGGTCAGGCATCCTCAACGAACTTTCAGATGGATTGCGACTGACGCTGCGCGATGCCGTCAATCTCATGATGATTCTCAGTGACAACACAGCCACGAATCTCGTGCTAGACGTGTTGACGACCGATGCCGTGAACGCGCGCATGGAATCGTTGGGTTTCAAGCAGATCAAGATTATGCGAAAGGTCGGCAGCGGCGGCGAGAGCGCGGCGGGCAAAGATCCGGAAAACAAAAAATACGGGCTCGGGATGGCGACACCGCGTGAGATGGTGCTCGTGATGGAGAAACTCGAGCGCGGTGAGATCATTAGTTCCGCAGTCTCGAAAGAGATGATCGAATTAATGAAACGCGAGCAGGGCCGCAACGCCATTGGACGTTCGCTTTGGAATGTTCCGATGGCGAGCAAGTACGGCGCGCTCGATCGTCTCCGCAGTGCGATCGGGATTCTCTACACGCCGAAGGGAAGAATCGCGATGGCAATCTCCTGCGACGACATGCCGGAAACGATGTGGTCGGTCGATAATCCTGCCTATCTATTAATGTCGCGGCTGTCCGAAGTGATCGCCGAGGGTTTGGTTAGAAAGTAAACAGACTGGACACGCTTCCGAAAATCCCGCCAACGGAAGTTGGCGGATCGTTCAAGTCCTTTCTAAACTCCATTTTTAAAGCGACTTCTAATCCCGCCCACGGAAGTGGGCGGATACTTCAAGCCCGATCTATTCATCGAGCGAGATAAATAGTGAGGGCTTGAACGATCCGCCAACTCCCGTTGGCGGGATTCATATCTCGCAGTTGGATGTTTTTATTAGAAAGGACTTGAACGATCCGCCCACTGCCGTGGGCGGGATTCGATTCAGGAAAACGCCCGGTGCTGTTGGTGGGATTCGGGTTGGGCAACGCCCAACTCGTACGAAAATTTGTTCAGCGGGCGAGCTCAATGATCGCCCTGCGCTTCACTTAACATCCAAAAATCCAAACAGCTCTTCCGAAAAATTTGGATTTGCTCGCAAAACTTGTAGTAGAATCCAACACATCGCGTTCTACATCTCTGGAATGATTCCTGCAAGATCACGATCACAATCGAAAGCGTGGTCAAAACTACGTAAGCAGGTCGTCCAGATCTGAACACAGGTTAATCCAGAAATTCGGACCACTTTCTCCAGCTCGTATTGCTAAAAATCTTCATGGAGGATTCAATGAACACACTCAGGCTTTCTCTCCAAAGAGTGTCCGTTGTCTTCAGCGTGCTCGCCCTGGCGCTGCTGACTGCGAGCATTGCAATTGCCCAGGCCGGCTCGTCGTCAGTGCGAGGTATTGTTACTGACTTACAGGGACGTGCGGTCGCCGGCGCTCAGGTTACAATTTCGAATGCGCAGAAGAATTATACGCGCACCCAAACCACCAATAGCGACGGTGCCTATATCTTTACGGCAATTCCCCCCGGAACTTACCGGCTCGATGTAGAAGCTACCGGTTTTAAAAAGGCGTCAGTGTCAGATTATCAAGCCTTGATCGACACCCCCGGCACTTTTGACGTCCAGTTGGAAGTCGGCAACATCTCCGAAACGGTCAGCGTCGTCGCTGGCGCTGATGCACCTATCAATTCCAGTGACGCGACTATCGGCAACACCTTTGAATCACGCCGTATCGTTGAGCTGCCACTGAATGCGAATAACGTCGTCGGACTGCTTTCACTACAACCTGGAGTAACACGCGCTGGTTACGTCAATGGCGGCCGATCTGATCAGGCAAACATCACGCTCGACGGTGTTGACGTTAATGAACAGCAGAGCGGTCTGGATGTCGTTACCAACCAGGCCTTTTCCAGCGTGATTCGTGTTATTCGCGACTCGACGCAGGAGTTTCGCGTAACCACAACGAACCCTAATGCCGACACCGGTCGCTCTTCAGGCGCACAGGTCTCGTTGGCGACCAGGTCCGGCTCGAACGATTGGCACGGCTCGCTGTTTTACTTTCATCGAAACACAGTAACGACTGCCAACGACTACTTTAATAACGCCGCCGGCCGCTTCACCCCGACCGATCCATTGGTTCTTTCCGGTTCTGCGAAGGTTGGCGATGAGCGAGCGCCACGACCGCCACTGCTCAGAAACTTCTTTGGCGGCTCCGTCGGAGGTCCCATCAAACACGATCGGGCTTTCGCCTTCTTCGCCTATGAAGGGCTGCGCGAAGCCACTTCGACCTCCGGAGTGCAGGTGGTGCCATTACCGCACGTTGCTCAGGGCATTATCCGGTATAAAACTGCAAACGGCTCCAGCGATCCTTCGTGTCCAGCAGGTACTCCCGCCGGATTCAACTGTTTGACTCCGTCCCAAATCAACCAGGCTTACGTTAACGCGAACGGAATTACTCCCGGCGTTAGCCAGCCGGCTTTGGACTTTCTCAAAGACATAGCACGGCGTTTTCCGGCTAACGACACAATCACAGCAGGCGATGGTGTCAACACAGGCGGCTTTCGTTTTAACGCACCTACGCCGAGCACGCTCAACAGTTATGTTCTTAAACTCGACTTCAACCTGACTAACAGTCAAACTCTTTTTGTTCGTGGTAACTACCAGGACGACAACATCGGCCTCGCGCCGATTCTGCCTGGCTTCCAGGCACCTTCGATCTGGTACCACCCGAAGGGCTATGCGGCTGGTCACTCCTGGACCATTTCGAACAGTAAGGTCAACCGCTTCACTTACGGTTTGACTCGCGCTGCATTCACGAGGCAAGGTGATCAAACTGGAAACCAGCTTTCGTTCCGCTTCATCTTCGCCCCCGCATTGACCTCTTCACTCACACGCGTGACGCCCGTTCACAACTTTGTTGATGACTTCACCTGGGTGAAAGAAAATCACACGTTGCAGTTTGGCGGCAACGTTCGCTTGATAGAAAACACCAGGCAGTCGTTTGGAAGTGCATTCGACTTTTTGACGACGAACCCTTCAGGCTACGCGGCTTCGGCGGCTGTGCTCACTTCCGCAGGCGCGGATGGTTCGGGCGCAGCAATCTTTCCGAATGTTGCCGGTAATTCAGTGACGCCGCTGCGCAACATTCTTTCCGCAGTTATCGGTCGTTTTTCCCAATACACTGCGAACTTCCTCTACGACCAGGATGGCAAAATATTGCCGACTGGCTCGTCTGCCGATCGCACTTTCGCCACTCAGGAGTATGAAGTTTACTGGCAGGATCAGTGGCGCATGCGTCCGAATCTGACCTTGACCTATGGTCTGCGCTGGGGCACTTCCACTCCAGTCTATGAAGTGAATGGTTTCCAGGTTCAGCCGACAACGAGTTTGGGCGGATACTTCGACAGACGAAGAACGAGCGCCTCTAATGGCGTTCCATTCAACGATCCGATCTCGCTCGATCTTTCGGGCAAAGCGAATGGCAAGCCTGGTTTCTATAAACAGGATTGGAATAACTTCGCTCCTGTCCTTGCGGTCGCATGGCAGCCTGAACTCCCGGATAACTTCTGGGGCAAACTGATCGGACGCGAGGGCAAAGCAGTATTTCGCGCCGGTTTCCGCACGACCTATGATCGCATCGGCAGTGCGTTGGCGGTCAATTTCGATCTGAATAATCAGCTCGGTTTCGCATCAGCACTGACCATTCCGGTAAATACTTACAACGTCAGCAACCATTTGGCGCCGGCCTTTACCGGCACGATACCGGACGTACGCACGTTGCCTGGCATAGCCGGAAACTTCAACAACACGATCTCTTTCCCGTTAACGCAGCCGGCAAACGGCGCCGAGCGAATTGAAACATCGCTCGACGACACGATCACAACTCCATACAACTACAGCTACACGTTCTCCTATGCTCGTGAATTGAATAGGGGACTGTCGTTTGAAGTGAGTTATGTCGGCCGTTTTGCTCGTAACCTGCTGGGCCAAAGAGATATCATGCACTTCAACAACCTGCGCGATATCAAATCGGGGCAGACTTTCTATGAAGCCATGCAAGCCCTGATCGACTTGCGCTACGCGGGTGCGCCGATTACCTCGGTGAACCCAATCCCATTCTTCGAGAATGTGCTTCCCGGAATCGCCGGCACGTTCACAATCCTTGGCGTTCCCCGGACACTAACGGCAACGCAGGCTGCTTATCGTCGCATTGCTTTGCCTTCCGTTGG
>DATNFX010000178.1:0-2690 GCA_035606195.1 Pyrinomonadaceae bacterium | reverse complement strand
GGCTCGATCAAACGCGAATAGGCCGCGGTCGCCGAAACCGCAACGAGCGGCGCAGCAACCACACCACGGAGAAACTGCCGGCGAGTTGGCACCCGCAAATCTTATCTCACCTTGACAATCCGTTGCTCCCGACTAGAATTGGTCTTCGCCTGATTGGCACGGAGATGTGGCCGAGTGGCTGAAGGCGGCGGTTTGCTAAACCGTTAAGGGTCAAAAGCCCTTCACAGGTTCGAATCCTGTCATCTCCGCCAGAATCTTAGCCACAAAAAAGCACAAGAAGCACAAATGAATTCAGCTAAACCTTTGTGCCTTTTGTGCATTTTTGTGGCTAAACTTTTGTCGCTAAACTTTGTGGCTTATGTCCGTTCGCGTTCGCTTTGCACCATCTCCAACTGGTTACCTGCACATAGGCGCCGCTCGCTCTGCTCTATTCAACTGGCTTTACGCGCGCAAGACTGGCGGCAAGTTCCTGCTCCGCATCGAAGACACCGACCTGCAGCGTTCAACTGACGAATCTACGCGCTCGATCATCGAAGGGCTCGAGTGGCTCGGACTCGATTACGACGAAGACCTAGTCTTTCAGTCGGCCAATGCACCCGAACATCGCGCTGCCGCCAATCGCCTGCTCGAAGACGGCAAGGCGTATCGCGACTTCACGCCGAAAGAACAGCGCGACGACAAGAACGTAAAGGAAGACATCAAGGAGCGTGCACGCGCACAGGAAGCTGAAGGAGCGGACCAACGCAGCAATCCTTTTCGCGACTTGTCCAAAGACGAGTCGGATCGACGAGCTGCGGCGGGCGAGCCGTTCGCGGTGCGTTTGAAAGTTCCAAGCGAAGGCCAGACTAAATTCGACGATATCGTCTATGGACCACAGGAGCGCAGTCACGCCGAGATCGAGGATCTCGTGCTGCTTCGTTCGGATGGTCATCCGCTTTACAACCTGTCCGTTGTGATCGACGATATTTCGATGGGCATCACGCACGTGATTCGCGGCCAGGATCATCTCACGAACACGCACAAGCAGATCCTGTTATACGAGGCGTTGGGAGCGACTGTGCCCCAGTTTGCGCACCTGCCGCTGATACTGGCTCCGAACAAAGGTAAGCTGTCGAAACGTAAACACGGCGAAGTTGTTTCGCTGACGACTTATCGCGATCGCGGCTTTGTGCCGGCAGCGTTCCGCAACTTTCTCGCACTCCTCGGATGGGCGCCACCGGAAGGCAAAGAGGTGTTGAGCAAAGAGGAGCTGGTGGAATACTTCTCTCTCGAAAACATCAATCGCGCAAACGCGATCTTTAATTTCCAGGAGAACGATCCGCGACGCTGGACTGACGATAAAGCGATCTGGATGAACGCCGAGTACGTTCGCACGATGCCCATCGACGAGTTGTTGCCGATGGTCAGAAGTGAACTGCGAGCCAACAGACTCTGGCGCGAGGAGTATGCGGACGACGAGCGCGAGTGGTTCGTCAAGGCGATCGACTGGATCCGGTAGCGCTACTTCACTTTGAAAGATTTTTCCGGTCAGGGCCGCGCGTACTTCTCTGACGACTTCGATTTCGATGAAGCTGCCGTCAATAAGAACTTGCGCAAAGAGCCACGTTTGCGCGAGCTGCTGAATGGTCTCGCCGGCAAGTTGGAACATGTCGAGCCGTTCAACGTAGAGACTTCAGAAGCAGCGTTGCGTGAGTTTTCAGAGGAGGCAGGCGTGAAAGCGGGTTTGTTGATTAACGGCGCCCGCACGATGCTCACGGGACAAGCTGTTGGTCCATCAATGTTTGAAATTTTCGATTTGCTCGGGCGAGATCGATCTGTGATTCGACTTCGAAGCGGTGTGCCGTGGTAAATCCGTCCACAGATTACACAGATTCAGAGGAGTTTACTGATGATTAAAGGAATGAGTTTACTTTTCGTTCTGGCGTTAACGTGCGGAGCTGTTGTTGCTCAGAATTCAAACTCCTCGACAACCACTGAGCGACCACGCACCAGTAATACGAATCGCGCGAAGCCGACGCCGCCACAGACGGAGAAAGCCGCTCCTGCGCCAAAGACGGCCGCCGCGAAGAAGCCGCCGGCCACGGATGAGGCGCCCGGCGCCGACGCCGTAAACCATGCATTCAACGATTTGCTGAATGGGATCCGTCACGCGAATGTCGATGCCGTTATGGGAGTTTACTGGAACGACCGGCGACTGACTCTGTTTAACTCCAACGGCACAGTCACAAAGGGTTGGGAACAGGTAAAGAAGAATCGTGAGAGTTCGTATCCGGAAATCAAGGACGTAAAACTCGATGTGCGCGAAGTTACGATAACGATGCTGGGAACAACTGGAGCTGTCGTGACGTGCCTGTGGACGCAATCGCAAACCTACAAAGGTAATCCGGAAACCGCGTCGGGCCGCATGACGCTCATCTTCAAACGCATCGGCACAGCTTGGAAAGCGATTCACCTGCACTCGTCGCCTGACAATCCGAATCCGGCAGCTATTCCGCCGTCGGAGCAGCGGCCGGCAGCGTCTCCTTCACCGACGCCCTTAAAGTAGCGATGCCGGCACCCGCGAGAATACACAAAAACGGGAAGAACTCGACCGTGTAACGCGGCTCAGGGTTTTCCAGAGTCGCGAAGAAACCGAGACGAAGAAAAATGAGAAGCGCGGCCAGTAATACCCATCTTCGTGCGTTGCGATA
>DATNFX010000177.1:0-11118 GCA_035606195.1 Pyrinomonadaceae bacterium | reverse complement strand
ATCTGCCGAAGTTTGAAGATCCGAAACCGGTAGCGACGCGTGTGGCGAGTGGTGAAGTGATCAATGCGCTGGCGCCGGTGCTGCCGATGCTCATCGGTGGCTCGGCGGACCTCGGCGTCTCGAATAACACCGACATCAAATCGAGTCACAGTTTTGAGGCCGGCGAATACGACGGTCGCATCCTTCATTTCGGCGTGCGCGAACACGCGATGGGATCCACGTTGACGGGAATGTCTTTGAATGGCGGGTTGATTCCGTATGGCGGAACGTTCATGACGTTTTCCGACTATATGCGTCCGGCGATTCGTCTGGCAGCGTTGTCGGAAGTGCAGGTCGTTTACGTCTTCACGCACGACTCCATCGGCCTTGGTGAAGATGGACCAACGCATCAGCCGATCGAGCACCTTGCTGCGTTGCGCGCGATCCCGCATCTGTTCGTCATTCGACCGGCTGATCCGGCGGAGGTGAGCGAAGCGTGGCGCATTGCGATCCTGCGACGCTCGGCGCCGACGGCGTTGGCGTTGACACGACAGAAAGTGGCGGTGATCGATCGCAAGCGTTTTGCCAGGGCAGACGGATTGCGACACGGAGGCTACGTCCTGGCAGATGCTGAAGCTGATGGAAACGTCGTTACGCCGAAACTGATTCTCATCGCGACGGGATCGGAAGTCGGGTTGACGCTCTCAGCACGAGAGAAACTACAGAATGAAGGCGTGCCGGTGCGCGTTGTTTCGTTGCCTTGTTGGGAATTGTTTGAGGAGCAAACCGCAGATTATCGTGACCAGGTTTTGCCGCCTTCGGTGACGGCGCGGCTCGCGGTTGAAGCTGGTGTGCGACTTGGTTGGGAGAGATATGTTGGACCAGCGGGTGACGTTATTTGTCTCGATCGCTTCGGCGCTTCGGCCCCTGGCGATGTCGCGATGAAGAACCTCGGGTTCAATGTTGAGAATGTTGTCGAGCGGGCTCGAAAGCTGTTGGCATAGTTAGACAGGATTTACAAGATGGCACTTGGGTCGGGTCAGTACAGGGAGCGGTAGCGACCTGGTTAGTGATCGCCATCTGACCCGATCGTTGACCAGGTCGCTACCGCTCGCTGTACTGACCCGACCCAAGAACGATCGTCAGACCACGAACCGCAACACGCGCGGCATAATTTGAAACTGTACCGGCGTCACGCCGCGGACGTTTCCGTCAGCCTCCAACGGCATCGCATCCTGCAGCATCAACGTCTCGATACGGACGATTGTGCCTTGAGTGATTGTGACTTTCGGATTCTTAACGTGACCGCCAGTATGAATGCGTGAGAGCTCCGTAACCACATTGGCGCGCGATAGACCCGAAGCAGTAATCACGTCCAGTTTGCCATCGTCGATGCGCGCATCGGGCGAGAGCATCATTCCACCGCCGCAATAAAGCGCGTTGCCAACCGCGACCAGATTCATTGGTCCATCGGTAATTGTTCGGCCGTCAACCGTAATGATTGCTCGTCGCTCTCGCCACGCTGCCAATGCGCCGACAGCCGCAAACACAAAACGAAACTCACCGGAGAAGTTGCGCATAAACTTCCCCTGCGCCGCGACCCGTCCCGCCGTTTCACCACCGATGCCCATCGTCGAAGCGTTGAGACAGATGAACGGTTTTTCGTAACCGTTACAACGCCCGTAAAGAACATCAACTGTTAAAGTATGACTTTCCCCGCGAGCGTGCGCGACAAACTTGTCGATCCAGGTCTGTAAAGGCGCGCGCGTGCCCGCCAGGCCACGGGCAAAATCGTCGCCGGTTCCCGCGGGAAGAACACCGAGTGTCGCTGAGGGATTAATTGCGGTTGGCGGAACATCGAGATCGTCGTTGAACTCGAAAAATCCTTCCGCCGCTTCGCTGAGTGTGCCATCGCCGCCAACGACGACGATTGAGTCGATGCCTGAACGCAAAAACGCGCGGGTTTTGCTGGTGGCATCCCCGCGCGCTGTTGTTTTGTACGCTTGATACTCAACGCCGGATGCGTCGAGTTTTCTTTTTATGTCCGGCCACACGCGCCGCACTCGCGCGGCAGCGTGGTTGATGATAATGACGGTCAACCGCGAGCTCGGGCGCGACTAGCTGCCAGTGCCAGCTCACGAGCGCGAGGCATTGCATCGACGGCGCGCCCGATCTGTGGATCGGCGTCGTTGAAGACCTGCGTCGCGGTTCTGTAACCGTAAGCTGCTGACAGAACGTTGTAGCGCAACTGTCTCTCCGCGTACGAGCGCGATTTGTCGAGCTGATCGGCGGTAACCTTGAAGATAGGCTTGCTGGCTGCAAACCGCTTCAAGTCTTTGTAGAGAGCATCCGTTACCGGAAAGTCCTCGTTCGCGAGATCATGGTCGAATTCAATTGCTCGTTGAATCTTGTACGACTCAAAGCCGGTGACGCGTCCCGTGGTCAACTCGAGTGAATACGCGAAGAGCAGGTCGCGCAGGTGTCGCTCAGCCGCAGTGATGAATCCCGGTTTGACGACTTCGTCCGGTGAAATTCCGCCGCCACCATAAACCGCGCGACCGGTGTCGGTATGGCTCTCCGGTCCGGTTTGTGGATTCGGCTGATTCTGCTTATCTGCTGCGAGACCACCGGGGAAGTAGTAGTTGTAAAAACCACCGTTTGAATAATCACGCTGAATCAGGCGACCCGAAGGCGTGTAGTACTTGGCGATCGTCAGCAAGACTGCTGTGTCGTAATCCATCTGGAATGGAAACTGTACGAGACCCTTGCCAAACGTGGTTTCGCCGACAATCAGAGCACGATCATGATCCTGCAAAGCACCGGCGAGGATTTCAGCGGCCGACGCAGTGTCGCCGTTAACCAACACAACGATGGGAACAGGGTCCGGATGGTCATTCAATGCTCTGTAGGACTGCGAAGTGTCAGGGAGGCGACCTTTCTGGGAAACGATCGGCTGATCGCGCTGCAGGAACGTATTCGCGACGCGAACAGCTTGAATCAGCAATCCGCCGCGATTGCCACGGAGATCCAGCACGAGCATGTTCATTCCCTTGCCGTGCAATTGCTTGAGTGCGTCGTCGAATTCGTCCGCGGTGGTCAGGTTGAAGCCACCCGTCATCCCAACGTAACCGACGCCCGGACGAAGCATGTAAGCCTGTGCGATTGAAGGCAGCGAGACCGCGTCGCGAATGATGCTGACGGTTTCTTCCTTGTGGTCGCCAGGATGTTCGACAGTGACTTTGACCGTGGTGCCGCGCGCTCCGAGCAGGAACTTGCGGACTTCCGGATAGGTTTTGCCCTTCATCGAGTTGCCATCGACCGCGAGAATGCGATCTCCATATCGCAGGCCGGCGCGGTAGGCAGGTGATTCCGGGAAGGTGGCGCGAATAAATGTGTTGACGTCGTTTCCTTCGCGAAGATCTTCAATCGTGGCGCCGATTCCGAAGTATTCCGAGCGTTGCTCCGTGCGGAACGCCGCCCATTCAGACGCATCGAGGTAGGTCGAATGCGGATCCAGCACGTTCAGCATGCTGCTGATCGACGACTTGAAGATCGCGTTGTAATCCAGTTTTCTGCCGTCAATGTAGTTCGACTGGATTACGGACAGTGCTTCGGCAAGGTCGCTCTTGATTGCGGTGCCTGAAGGATTGGTTCTGCCGGTCGAGCTTGCCCCCGTCGCTGAGCGATCGGGAGTTGTAGTTCGCCGTGCGGAACGATTTTGCTGGGCGATAATCAGTGCAGGAAGTGCCAGGGCCAAGACGAAGAGTACTATTCCCGGGGCAAAAGACCTTTTTCTCACGCAACCCTCCTAAAAAACCTGTATCTCGTGGGTTCTAACCGTCAGGCCGGGTTTCGGGTAGGAAACACGGGACGCCAGAATAACACGAAGGGGCAAACCTTTTGAATGTACGCAGGGCATCGGACGAAGTTTTCTGTAAATCGCCGTAGGCATGTAGATGCTCTGCGTGTGCTTTTGGTCGCCTAGCTTGTTATTGCCGATTGCCAATTGCCGATTTCCAATTTAGTGAATGAGTTGGCTTCAAAATTGGCAATTGGCAATCGGCAATTGGCAATCACCCCGAGGTTATTCGTATATTATGGCCTCGACGCTCTCATAAACAGTTCGACGGAGGATCTTGAATGCCCACGACATTGAAACGGGACAGTCTGTTGTCTTTTGCCAACTCACACCGCGAGGAATTTGAGGCGTTGTTGAAGCGTTTCGTTGAAACTCCAACGGTTTCCGTCGATCCGAATCACTTAGAAGACATAAGAAAGGGCGTTGAGCTCACGGCTGAGACACTCGAGGGTTACGGTGCCAAAGTCGAGATTTACCGCGCTGAAAAGGGAAATCCAGTCATACATGGCGTCTTTGGCAATGATAAAAATCGGCCGACCGTCACCGTTTACAACCACATAGACGTGCAGCCCGCCTCGAAGGAGACCGAACCGTGGAATACGGAGCCGTTTGTGTTCACGAAAAAGGGCGACACTTACTACGGTCGGGGCACGACCGACGACAAGGGACCCGCGCTCACCGCTCTCTTTGGCGCGCGCGCCGCGATCGAAGCCGACGTGCCGGTGAACATTCGTTTTCTCTGGGAGTTTGAGGAAGAAATCGGGTCTCCGAATTTTGAGAAAATCATCTCGAAAGCTGCACCGAATCTGAAGACTGACTCGGTCGTCGTTTCTGACACAGTTTGGGTTTCTCGAAATCGTCCGGCGAGCTCGGCGGGGTTGCGCGGGCTGCTTGGTTTCATTCTGACGCTCGAAACAGCAACCGTCGATACGCACTCCGGGGAAACTGGAGGCGCCTCGCGCAATCCCCTCGCGGAGTTAATGCAGTTGCTTACTGACATGTACGACCCCCGCACGGGCAAGATCAAAATCAAAGGTTTCTACGACGACGTCATTCCGCTTTCAAAACGGGAACTGCAGGACTGGTCAAATTCAGGGTTTACGACCCAGGCATTCAAGAAAGCGCATCACTTGAAGAAGATGCGTACCGAAGATCCGCTTGAAGTGATGAAACGAATCTGGGGTATGCCGACGCTCGAGGTTCACGGCATGGTGGGCGGCTACCAGGGGCCGGGCGTTAAATCGATTGTTCCGCCTCGCGCAGAGCTGAAAGCGTCGTGCCGGTTAGTGCCCGTTCAGGATCCGGTGAAAATCAAGAAACTGATTGCAGCGGCGGTGAAAGAGAGGAATCCCGACGTAAAGATTCAGTTTGAGACATGCGCGCCTGCGTTTCGGACCGTGCTTGAAGGTGAACTGCCACTGGCGTTGAAGCGCGCGGTAAAGTTTGCGTTTGGCAAAGAAGCGGTTTTTGTACGTGATGGTGGGACGATCGGCGCGATGACGAGCATCGAGAAAGTGTTGAAGTGTCCGGTGCTCTTCCTCGGCCTCTCGCTGCCCGAGCACGGCTATCACGCACCGAACGAGAATTTCGACTGGCAACAAGCGTCAGGCGGGATGGTGGCGTTCGCGAAATATTTCGAAGAGATCGCTAACCTGCCACGATAAGTTTTAGCCACAAAAAGGCACATAAAGCACAAAAAAGACTTCCTATTAATGGGTTTTCATTTTGTGCTTTTTGTGCCTTTTTGTGGCTGATCTTTTCTGCTAAATGAGGCAAGAGAGGCGTTCTTCGTTGAGGGCCACGAAGCCCATCTTCTCGTAGAAGCGCCGGGCCTCGGGGTTTTGGAGGTGGACGGCGACGTCGATACGGGTCACCGCTTCTCTGCGCAACTGCTCCTTCAGTTGTTGCAGCATCTCGGAGCCGGTTCCTTTTCCACGCCGATCGGCCTTCACTGAAACGTCGTCGAGTTTTGCGACCACCGATCCCATCGAGGTCGAGATGGCGTAACAGACCACACAGATTCCGGCCACGCCGTTCTCGTCAGAAGCCATCCACACAAATCCCAGTTCGGGATGTTCGAGGAAAATATCGAGTGCGTTGTTGAGCCCGGCCAGACCGAGATCGCCATACGCCTGGCTGCTCGCAAGGTAGTGCTCATCCTCGCTCAGAAAGTCGCTGAGCATGTGGAAGGCATCCTTCACATCGGCGGCGCCCATTTTTCGACAGGTAATCACGCGCTAATGATGCCACAAGGTGCTATAATCCGCCCACCGCATTCCGGTTAGTTTCCATTCCACTAGACGCAGGTCAGGAGCCATGAAAAAAACTACCACTCTCTTCGTCACAGCCGTGTTTCTTCTCATCACTTCATCAGCATTCGGTCGCGAGGCGCGGCTGGTGCGCTATCCCCATTACCATAACGGTCGCATCGTCTTCACTTACCTCGGAGACATTTGGACCGCTGATGAGAATGGCCAGAACGTTCAGCGCCTCACAGTCAACAGGGCGCGCGACGTTTATGGACGATTCTCGCCCGACGGGAAGTGGATTGCTTTCTCGAGCGAGAGAAATGGAAATCTCGACGTCTATCTGATGCCGTCGAACGGTGGCAATGCAAAACAGCTCACTGCCCACTCGGCTGACGACGTCGTGCTTGGCTGGTCGTCTGATTCGCGCGCGGTTTTGTTCAGCAGCCAGCGTGGCGAAGACTTCATGCCGCAGCTTTACCTCGTCAGTACGGAAGGCGGCATGCCGTGGAAAGCCGGCACTGACATGGGCGTGCAGGCGTCTTATTCGCCTGACGGATCGAAGCTCGCTTACAACCAGAAGGCGCAGGTCTACTGGCGTAAGTATTATCGCGGCTCTTATCAAAGCGACATCATGATCATGGACGTCGCTGCGAAGAAGTTTACGCCGATCACTGACTTTGACGGTCTCGATTCATGGCCCATGTGGGGACAAGACCATAACATCTATTTTGTCAGCGATCGCGACGGCAATGGACTTACTAACATCTGGCGCGTTTCTGAAACTGGCGGCAAGGCGGACAAGGTGACGACGTTCAAGTCCGGTGACGTGCGTTGGCCCGCAATCAGTTCCGACGGCAAAGTCATCATGTTTGAGCACGACTTCGGCATCTGGAAACTCGACGTTGCTTCGAAGCGCGCGACTCAGATCAAATTGGACATCGACGCCGAAACACAGGAAAACCTCTCGGAGCTTCAGTCGTTCAATTCGGAAGCCGACGATTACGATCTCGCGCCGAACTCACGACGCATCGCCGTCTCAGTTCACGGCGAGATCTTTACCGCGCCGGTTGAAGAAGGCGATCTGAAACAACTCACCGACGGCGCAGCGCGGGATCGTGGCGTTGCGTATTCACCTGATGGCAAGTTTCTCTCGTACATTTCCGATCAAAGCGGTCGCGAAGAGTTGTACGTTGTGCCGGTTGACGGCTCGGCGCCGGCGCAACAGATTTCAGACATCGATGCGCTGAAGTTAGGTTACAACTGGTCTCCCGATTCGAAGGAGATCGCGTTTGCTTCGTCTGATAACAATCTGCGCAAAGTAACTGTGGCCACGAAGCAGACGATCGTGCTCGACACGTCCCGCTATGGTGGTTTCGGTGGCGTGGTTTGGTCGCCCGATGGAAAGTGGATTGCCTATTCGAAATCTGACGCAGCGCGCACGAACGACGTGTATTTGATTGCGTCGTCCGGTCAGGAGAAAGAGCCGCACAAGATCACGTTTGATTCTTCGAACGACGCGAACCCGCACTTTGGGCCAGACGGTCGCAAGCTCTTCTTCCAGCGTGTTGAAGCGACTGGCGGAAACGCGCCAACGTCGTCTCAGATATATTCAGTCTTGCTCGAACATCAGGATCGCGATCCCGACGACGCTGAAGAGCGTGAAGCGCAGGCGCCGCAACCTCCTGCAGGTGAAGGTGAAGAAGGCGCCGCGGGACCGCCGCGCCGTGGTCCGCAAGCGAACCGTCCGCCTCGTGAAATCAAGATCGATTGGGACGGACTGAAGCGCCGTACGCGACAAATCACGCGCATGCCGTTTGCCATATTCAACTACACAATCGCTCCTGACAGCCGCACGATCGTATTCGTGACGTCGGAACCGGCAGGGCCAGCGAACATTCCGGTTATCTATTCAATTCAGGAAGATGGCCGCCGATTGACGAGAGTCACTGCCGGTCAGCCACCGAATGAAAACGCCGAGGGTGGTCCGGGTGGCGGTGGCGGTTTTGGCGGCGGAGTTTCCGATCTGCATATCTCGCGCGATGGCCGCACGTTGTTCTTCAGTGAACGCGATGCGATCTATTCGGTGCCGCTCGGAGGAGGAGCGGGAGCAGGCGCAGCAGCAGCCGGAGCAGGTGCGGGCGCAGTGGCAGGAGCAGGTGGAGGAGCAGGTGCAGCTGGTGGACGGCGTCGCATCAACTTTAACGTACGCGTTCGCATCGATCGTCCGGCCGAGTGGGCGGAGATGTTCGACGATGGCTGGCGCACGATGAAGTATCGTTTCTACGATCCGAAGATGCACGGCTTTGATTGGGATGCCGCGCGCGCGAAGTATCGTCCGCTCGTCGACTTCGTCGGCGATCGTCAGGAGTTACTCAACATCATCAACGAGATGATTGGGGAGTTGAATGCTTCACACACGGGCGCTGCGCCGCCGCCGCGTGGACCAAACTCCGGTGGTGTGTCGACGTCGCATCTCGGCCTCGAACTCGAACCGGATAAAGCTGCGGGTCGTTATCGCGTAAGTTACATCTACGAAGATGGGCCAGCCGATAAAGACTGGGTGCGTGTGAAGGTCGGTGATTACCTGCTCGCGATTGACGGCAAACAAGTCAAAGCCGGCGACGAGTACTGGCAGCTTCTGAACCAGCGGCTCAATCGCAAGGTCAACGTCACCTTCAACTCGAAACCAGCGGACGATGGTGCGTGGAACACGCGCATCGAGGCGATTTCGGCTGCTGCGTACAGCCAGTTGCGTTACGAACGATGGGTGAAGGAGCGCCGGAAGAAAGTGGATGAGCTGTCCAACGGGCGCATCGCCTATCTGCACATCCAGGCGATGAATCCGCCGTCGCTGCGCCGGTTCGAGAAAGAGCTGCGCGAGTATCGCAACAAGGAAGCGATGATCATCGATCAGCGCTGGAATGGTGGTGGCAACATCGAGCAGGAGTTGCTCGCGATTCTGGTCCAACGCCAGTATCAGATCTGGCAGCCGCGCGGCACTGAAGCAACAGGACGTCCGTTTGCGGGCTTCTTCGGACCGAAGATCGTTCTGCAAAACTGGCGCTCGGCTTCGAATGCTGAGATGTTCCCGGCGGGCTTCCGTGCGTTGGGGCTCGGGAAGGTTGTTGGTACGCCGACGATGGGTGCTGTTATCGGGACCGGCAGTTATAGTTTGATCGATGGATCGACTGTGCGCACGCCCGGTGTCGGTGTGTTTCTTGCCGATCAAAAGCACACGAACATGGAAAACTACGGCGTTCAACCGGACTTGCTTGTCGATAACAAACCTGAAGATGTGCTGGCGGGCCGCGATCGTCAACTCGAAGCTGCGATTGATGAGTTGATGAAGCAGTTGAATGGCACGAAGCGCAATGTTGCTACGGACGGCAACCAGCAGAAGTAATCCACAGATTCCGCAGATTACACAGAAAATAATCTGTGTAATCTGCGGATGGGTTTTCTTACTTCGGCAGCAAGACTGAATCGACTACGTGAATCACTCCGTTTGATTGATAGACGTTCGCGATCGTCACTCGCGACTGTCCACCTTTCTCATCGGCGATCACGATCGAGTTTCCATCCATCCATGCGGTCAGGGTTCCACTGTTAACCGCTTTCAACGAGGCTTTTCCATTACCCGCCTTGATCTTCTTCGCGATTGCATTCGAATCGAGTCGTCCCGCCACGACGTGATACGTCAGGATGTTGGTGAGCATCCCTTTGTTTTCCGGTCGTAACAGTGTGTCGACTGTTCCGGCCGGCAGTTTGTCGAATGCGGAATTTGTCGGAGCGAATACTGTGAACGGCCCTTTGCTCTTGAGTGTTTCGACGAGCCCCGCAGCTTTCACTGCAGCGACGAGCGTCGTGTGGTCCGCTGAGTTGACGGCATTGTCAACGATATCTTTCGACTTGAACATCGCCGCACCGCCAACCATCGGATTGTTATCCATTTGCTGACCCAGAACTGTGATCGATGCCACGGCAAGCAGCACCATGAACAAAACTCTTTTCACGGTAACACCTTCCTTGATAGGACTAATTTTTAGAACTCGATCTATATACGGAAGGTATTTGGGCCGCGGATTTAGACGGATTAGTGACGGATTCAGGGCGTGACGATGTTGTCCATTTTCACAACCTCGAAGTTGGAGCCTTTGATCTGTTTTAGGGTGTTGAGGTCGTCGTCGCTCCAGCGTGGGTCGGGGGCGCCGCTGATGAACCAGTTCGAACCGTTGTCCGCGAGGATCATGCCGTACTTTTTCAGCGCGCGTAGAATCACCTGCATCGACGGTGAATAGCCGGAGATATCAACCGAGGCTTTCAAGCGAACGCGCATCCCCATCGGCGGTCGATCGACACTCGTGTTTGAACTCGCCCAATGTCGAGCCGGAGCGATGTAAGCTTTGCGCGTAATCTGCGCGGTGAACCGGATTGCGTGTCGAATCTCTTGTTGCTCAAACACCTCATCGTAGCGCACCAGACCAGGAAAGATCGGCAAGCCGGCCGCATCTGCTGAAGTCCAGCCCGCAGGTCGCAACGCGTTTGAATTCAAATCGAAGATTGCGCCGGAATCACAGTTCCAGCTCGCGCCGTTGTTTAGCGGAAACGCTCGATACATTTCGTAGAGCTTCCAGTTGTCGCGATCGATCACGAGCACATGTCGATCGCCGGTGCCGCTTGGTCCACCTTCAATCGGCGCATCCGCAGGAACCGGATAAGGACCCGGATCACTCTGCGCGCCAAACGCCATGAAGTTGATTGGCACTGGCGTTTGATTCCCGGCAACGACGATGTACGGAATACCATTCGGTGCGCCATCCCAAACGGTGCCGAAGTCGGGATGAAGACTCGTAGTCAAACCAATGTTCGCGATGATGTTGGCGGAGTTTGGATCGACAGGACTGTTTGAGATGTCCTGGTTCCAGGCATTATCAAACGGAAAGACTTGCGCGCCGTGAAGACTGGCGCCCGCACCGAGCTCAGGCGTCGGTTGCGGCACGGGCGCGTCGTCAGGTGGGCCACCACCAACAT
>DATNFX010000176.1:0-3981 GCA_035606195.1 Pyrinomonadaceae bacterium | reverse complement strand
GGCCACGGAGGGCCGCCCCTACAGTTACGCCCAATGCTCGCCGAAATCACACCACTGATTCTTACCTATAACGAAGCGCCAAATATCGGGCGCGTGCTTGAAGGGCTGCGGTGGGCACGGGAGAGTGTGGTGGTGGATAGCTTTAGTGACGATGAGACCGTTAAAATCGCAGCTTCATTCCCAAACGTCCGCGTGGTTCAACGGGCATTTGATAACCATCGAAATCAATGGGAATTTGGACTGAAGGAAACAGGAATCTCAACGCCGTGGGTGTTGGCGCTTGATGCGGATTATATTGTTACCGAGGAATTAATCGCCGAGATCAAAACCCTGGAGCCACAAAGCGACACCGCCGGCTTCCGCGCAAAGTTCATTTACTGCATCAACGGAAAACGACTTCGCAGCGGAATCTATCCACCCGTAACCGTACTCTACCGTCGTGACGCAGCGACATACGTACAGGACGGCCACACGCAACGAGTCGCGCTTGACGGCGCGATTGAGGACTTACGCGAACCGCTGCTGCACGATGATCGCAAGCCATTTCGACGTTGGTTCAACTCGCAGTCAAAATACACTGAGCTCGAAGCGGAAAAGCTTCGAGCCAAGGATCCCTACGAACTGGAATTCGCCGATCGCTTGCGACGCTGGCGTTTCATCGTGCCGCCCGCGATGTTGTTTTACTGCCTCGTCGTTCGTGGCGGCATCCTTGATGGCCCGGCCGGGTTTTACTATGCGTTTCAGCGCGCGATGGCCGAATTGATGCTGAGCCACAGATTAAACGGATGAAGAACGGATGTACGTTTTAGGGATCAATGCGTATCACGGCGATGCGGCGGCGGCGCTCATCAGGGAGGGCCGCTTGATCGCCGCGGTTGAGGAAGAACGCTTCAATCGTTGCAAGCACTCAGCGGGATTTCCCGAGCAGGCGATTCGGTATTGTCTGAAAGAAGCCGGCATCGGTGTTGAAGATCTGGACCACGTCGGCATATCCAGAGATCCATCCGCACATCTGCACAAAAAGATTCTCTTCGCGGCCACGCGCATCAAGAGTCTGGCGCGCTCTCAGATCAAGGACCGTCTCGGCAATGCGGCGCGTGTGCGGGATTTAAAAGAAGAATTGGCGCGCGTTTTCGGCGTTTCCAGGAAACATCTCCGCGCGCGCTTTCACAACATCGAGCATCACCGCGCGCATCTTGCCAGTTGTTTCTTTGTTTCTCCTTTTGAACGCGCGGCATTGTTATCGATCGACGGCTTCGGAGATTTCATCTCGACGATGTGGGCCGTCGGCGAAGAGAACTCGATCGACGTGCTGGGCCACGTGGAGTATCCGCACTCGACTGGAATCGTCTACACCGCGACGACACAGTTTCTCGGCTTTCCGCATTACGGCGACGAAGGAAAGGTCATGGGCCTCGCGCCTTACGGTCAGCCGCGCTTCATAAACGAGTTTCGTGAAATCATTCGCGCCGAAGAGAACGGTCAGTTTCGCTTGAATCTCGATTTCTTCCGTCATCACTCCGAAGGCGTCGAGATGACATGGGACGCGGGTTCACCAACCATTGGCCGGGTTTATTCTGATCAGTTCACGCGCATCTTTGGGCCGGCACGCGTGGAAGGAGAACCGTTAACGGATCGCGAACGCGATATCGCGGCGAGTCTGCAATTGCGTCTCGAAGAAGTTGGCTTTCACATTCTGAATAATCTTCACGAGAGAACCGGGCTCACTGATCTCGGCCTTGCGGGCGGCGTTGCCTACAACTCGGTGATGAACGGTAAGATACTGCTCGAGACGCCATTCAAGCGGGTTTATGTTCAGCCTGCGGCAGGTGACAGTGGAACGGCGCTGGGCGTCTGCTATCAGATTTACAACGAGGTTCTGAAGTGCGAGCGCGGTGAAGTGATGGATGGCGCGTACACTGGTCCGCAGTTTTCAGATGAGGAGATCCGCGCTGCCTTGGAGCAGAGCGGGTTTGCTTTTGAGAGTTACACTGACAACGAAGTTACAAAGCATGCGGCACACGATATCGCTGCCGGTTTGGTTGTTGGGTGGTTCCAGGGTCGCATGGAATTCGGCCCACGCGCGCTGGGCAATCGATCGATCGTGGCAGATCCGCGTCGCGCTGAAATGAAGGATATCCTCAACGATCGCATCAAGAAGCGCGAACCGTTCCGGCCGTTTGCGCCGTCGATTCTAGAGGAACGCGTCGGCGATTACTTCGAGCAAACGCATCCCGCGCCGACGATGTTGATGGTCTATCAGATCAGAGAAGAACGAAGGAGTCAGATTCCGGCGGTGACACACATCGATGGCTCGGGTCGTTTGCAAACAGTTTCCCGCGCGTTGAACGAGCGTTATTATCAGTTGATTTCAGACTTCGCTGAGTTAACGGGCGTGCCGGTAATTCTCAACACCTCGTTCAACGAGAACGAGCCGATTGTTTGCACGCCGGGGGAAGCGATTGAGTGTTTTAGGAAGACGAAGATGGATGTGCTGTATCTCGGAAATTTTGCGCTGAGAAGAAAGGACTAGGCGATGCGGATTTTGGTCACAGGGGGTGCGGGGTTCATTGGCTCGCATCTTTGCGAGCGGCTCGTCGGTGAAGGCAACGAAGTGCTTTGCCTCGACAATTTTTTTACCGGCAGACGCGAAAACATCTTACATCTGCTCGACAACCCTCGCTTCGAGCTGATCCGGCACGACGTCACCGAGCCGATACTCCTCGAAGTGGATCAGATCTACAACCTCGCCTGTCCCGCGTCGCCCGTTCACTACCAGTACAATCCGGTTAAGACTGTCAAGACAAACGTCATGGGCGCGATCAATATGCTCGGCCTTGCGAAGCGCGTGCGCGCGCGTATTCTCCAGGCGTCGACTTCCGAAGTCTACGGCGATCCACTAGTGCATCCACAAACAGAAGATTACTGGGGCAACGTCAATCCCATCGGCATTCGCTCCTGTTACGACGAAGGCAAGCGCATCGCCGAGACTTTGATGACCGATTATCACCGCCAAAACAATGTCGACATTCGCATTGCTCGAATCTTCAATACTTATGGACCACGAATGCTTGAAGACGATGGTCGCGTAGTTTCAAACTTCATCGTCCAGGCTCTGCGCGGCGAGCCGTTGACACTCTACGGCGAGGGACAGCAAACGCGCTCCTTCTGTTACGTTGACGATCTGGTTGAAGGATTGATCCGGCTGATGAACGTCAAAGGTGTACACGAGCCGTTGAATCTCGGCAATCCCGGCGAGTTTACGATCATGCAACTGGCAGAAGAGGTGGTGAAGGCCTGTGACTCGAGATCCGGATTTACTTATCTGCCACTGCCGGCCGACGATCCGAAGCAGCGCAAGCCTGACATCGGAAAAGCGAAGTCGCTGCTTGGCTGGAACCCGACAATTCCATTGCGTGAGGGTCTGAAGAAAACCGTTGAGGACTTCAAAGCAAGAGTCAACGTTTAGTTGAAGCCTTTGTTTAGTTGAAAATCCTGCTCCTCAATCAGTGTTTTTACCCTGATGTGGTTTCGACGGCACAACACCTCACCGATCTCGCCACAACTCTTGCTTCACGCGGACACGAAGTAACTGTCATCGCCAGCGATCGCGGATACGATGATCCGGCGACTCGTTTCAAACGTCGTGAGCGCTGGGAGGGGATCGACATCATTCGCATCCCGGCTGCGTCGTTCGGAAAGACCAGCAGATGGCGACGCGCTCTGAACTTCGGCAGTTTTATGCTGCTGTGTTCGCTTCGTCTGCTGGTGCTTCGTCGATTTGACGTCGTCGTTGCTCTCACGTCACCGCCGCTAATCTCATTTCTCGCGGCACTCTTCGTAAAACTCAAGGGCGGAAGTTTTTGCTTCTGGGTAATGGACCTCAACCCGGATGAGGCAATTGCGGCCGGCTGGCTGGAACAGAATTCCGCTACTAGTCGAGTGTTTCAACGGATGTTGAAGTACAGCCTGAAAGTCGCA
>DATNFX010000175.1:0-3251 GCA_035606195.1 Pyrinomonadaceae bacterium | reverse complement strand
TCTTCTTCATGGAGCAGGCTCCAAACGTTGGCGCCGTTCCGCACGAAGATCAGCTTCACGCAACCAGCCTGTAAACAGAGCAAGACCGGCAATCAAGTAGACCAGCCCCGCCGGTATCCACATGATGAGGCCGCCGAGCTGCTGGTCTTCGAGCGGTGTTAGTCCCCATGACGTCGTGAGACCTGCATACGACGGGTACCAAATCGATCCGGCGACAGTCAGGAGAGCACCGAGCGCGCCGCTGTGAATCGAGGTCGTGAAGAGATAGAGAACGGCAGCGCCGTATCCCATCGCGCCTTGTGGTCCATGAATCAGTGCCCACCAGAAAAGAAGTGCTGAAAGTAGAAACGAGAGATGCTGCGCGGTATGGATTGCTTCGTTACGCTGGACCGCTTCGAAGAGTAATGGAATGTGCCACGTCCAAAGCGCAACCGCGTGGACGATCCAGGCAACAAGCGGAATCGTGAAGATTCTCCAGAGACGATTAACCGTCGAGACCTTGCCGAGGTTGCCGATCCGTCGCGACCAGTTCAATGGCAATGCCCACAGAAAAACAACTAATGGTCGACCTAATACTAGGAGCGGCGCAGCGACGAGCATGAGAACCTCGTGCTGCGACATGTGCGCCGAGAACAGCACTCGTCCCCACGCATGCAGTGGCGAAACGAGCGCGACGAACAGCGCCAGCCATCCGCCCGCAAAACAGAGTGCCTCCCACGTCCGAAGTGATTTGCATCGACGCAGGCCGACGATAAATAACCCTGCCGAAATAACGAGACTAATAACGACGAGCGGCTCAAAGCTCCACGCACGCACGAGGTCGTGCCAGTTGTGTGGCTCGCCACCGTGAAAAAAGAGAATGGGTATCGCACCAAAGTTGGACACAGTCAGTACCGCCCGCGGTAGCGGGTGGGTCTTATCCTGGACCTCTGCGTGCCGATCGCTGACCCACCCGCTACCGCGGGCGGTACTGACTGTGTCCAAGTGCGGTCTAAGGAGCTGGTTCATAGCTGACACGGATCAAAGTGCACTGTCGCGATTCCCTGCGCGAGGATCACGAGAAACGACATTGCACTACTCAAAATTCCCAGCACTGCGATAAACCTGATGCGCGTCGCCAGATCTCCGGCCTCTGTGGGCCACGTCGCTCCGGCACGTCGCCAAATCGAAACTGCCACTCCAGCTGTCGCAATCGTCAGCAACATCGCCACCACGATCACCACATACAACGCAACATTGCGCTGCATCGAACAGGCTTGCCGTACCAAAACAAAGTTTGCCTGCATCTCGGCGGCGACGATGATGGGCGCCGCCACCACGAGCAGCCATAACGCTTTCGGAGTTGTTGCCTGTTCTTCAGGGACCATCGCGCTCTCATCCAAGTCGTGGAGTGAAATAAATAATTCCGTACAGCACCAGCCAAATTCCGACTACCCAGTACCAGTAAACAGCCACCGTCACGATGTCGACGCGGTGCTTCATGTCGTACTCACGCGTGAAGATCCAAACGCAGAGCAATATCGCCTCAGTTGTGAGTATCATTAGGTGCATCATGTGCATGCCCAGCATGAACCACACAACCGAACCGTACGCATTGCTGTCCCAGCGAAAGTACATCGCCGAAAACTCGAACCCTCGCAGCACGCAAGCACCCAACCCACAAGCGATCGCAATGACGAGTCCGACCTGCGAAACACCTCTATTACCGCGACGCGCAGAAATGTCCGTCAGAATCATTGGCCCGCAACTCAGGACCAATAAGATGGTGTTCAATGTGCCGTAAGACAGTTGCGGCAATGGGTCGAGAGTCGCGGTAAGCATGGCCACTGGCGGCGGCCAGAGGGGAAAGTTCTGTCGCAGGTAAAAGTAGGTCGCGATCAGAATCATGAACATCGACGTCTCGATCGCGAGCAGGAGATTATTTCCCCACCACACCGGATCGTAGGTATCGAACTCGTGATGCGGCAGTTCGGAAACGTCAATGACAGCTCGCGTGCTCATATTTCCTTCGGTTGCAGCTCACGCGCCGCTGGAACCGGTTCGGATCGTTCACCAGTTTCGCGTGCAGTCTTGTTTTTGTAATTCGGATCGCCAAAGAACCAGCAGGTGAGCACGGTCCCGGTCAGGATCGCGCCAACCAGGAAAGCCCACGGCGTAAATATTCCTGGGATCAAGGCAACGGCTGCTGCGACCGCAACCAGCACCGGCCAAATTGACGGCCCAGGAATTTCAAACTTCAACTCAGGTTGTGCGTCCATCACGCTCGAAACCAGCGTTTCTCGTTTGGTAGTGCTCAGTCCACGAACGACGGGTGCGTCTTCCGTCGCTTGCCAGATGGGATATCGTCCCTGGACCACGGGAACATTGTGAAAGTTGTAATTCGGCGGCGGCGACGTCGTGGTCCACTCCAGGGTGTCCGCAGCCCAGGGATTATCGCCGGCTACGACACCGGCACGACGCGCCCACACCACATTGATCACAAACACCAACACGCCAATTGCCAGTATGAAAGCACCCATTGATGCGATTAGATTCAGAGTTCCCCAGCCTGTCTCCGGCAGATACGTGTAAACACGTCGCGGCATGCCATTCAATCCGAGTTTATGCATCGGAAAGAAGACGAGGTTGAACCCGATGAACATCAACCAGAAATTCCAACGCCCCGCACTCTCGCTCAACATGCGACCGGTCCATTTCGGAAACCAGTAATAGAAGGCGCCGAACAGGGGAAACACTGAACCGCCAATCAACACGTAATGCAGGTGAGCGACCACGAAGAACGTGTCGTGAATCTGCAGGTCGAGTGGCACAGAAGCGAGCATCACGCCCGTGAGACCGCCGAGAATGAAGATCGCGAAGAAACCGAGTACGAAAAGCAGAGGTGTCTTGATGTTGAGCTTGCTGCCCCAGAGTGTTGCGATCCAGCAGAAGATTTGTACGCCGCTCGGAATCGCGATCATCATGCTGGCAGCCGTGAAAAAACTCTCGCCCATCTGCGGTATCGGCGTCGCAAACATGTGGTGTACCCACAAACCGAAGCCGATAAACCCAGTCGAGATCAGCGACAACACGAGGGCGGTGTAACCAAAGATCTTCCGTCGCGCGAAAGTGATGATGATGGGCGAAATAAAACCGAGTGCAGGAATGAAGATGATGTAAACCTCCGGATGCCCGAAGAACCAGAAGAGGTGTTGATACAGAATCGCGTCGCCACCTTCGGCTGGGTTGAAGAAATGCGTATCGATGAGGCG
>DATNFX010000174.1:0-19353 GCA_035606195.1 Pyrinomonadaceae bacterium | reverse complement strand
GTGATGAACGTCTTTCTCATGGTTTCGGACGACGGTGGTCGCACAGTACGGCGGCTCGGCGAGAAGAACAAGCACGTCGACAATCACGACATCTGGATCGATCCGGCAAACACGGACCACTATCTCGTCGGCTGTGACGGCGGTATTTATGAGAGCTACGATCGTGGTCAGAACTGGGACTTTAAACAGAATCTCCCGGTGCCGCAGTTTTATGACATTACAACTGACAACGACAAACCTTTCTACAACGTTTACGGCGGCACGCAGGACAACTACAGTTTTGGTGGTCCATCACGTACACGCAGCGCATCCGGTATTGTAAATTCAGATTGGTTCGTAACGCAGGGTGGCGACGGATTTCGTTCACAGGTCGATCCTGAAGATCCGAATACAGTCTATGCGGCGCTCCAGCACGGCGTGATCATACGCTTCGACAAGCGCACTGGCGAACGCCTTGGCATTCAGCCGCAACCCGGTCGTGATGAAGATCCGCCGCGTTGGAACTGGGACACGCCGTTCATCATCAGCCCGCATTCACACACGCGCCTCTACATGGCGTCCGACAAACTCTATCGAAGCGACGATCGCGGCGATTCGTGGACGGTAATCAGCGGGCAACTCTCGCGCGCGCTCGATCGCGATAAGCTGCCGGTCATGGGCAAAGTCTGGGGCATCGATGCTGTTGCTAAAAATCAATCGACAGCTTTCTACGGCAATGCCTCAGCACTCGCTGAGTCGCAGAAGAAAGACGGTCTGATTTACGTTGGCACTGACGATGGCTTGCTGCAAATCACCGAAGACGGCGGAAAAAACTGGCGCAAGATTGAAAAGTTCCCAGGCGTTGCAGACATGTCGTATGTCAGTCGCATCATCACTTCAAATCACGATGCGAACACGGCCTACGTTGCTTTCGATAATCATCAGAACGCCGACTTCAAACCGTATCTGCTGAAGACTACCGACGCCGGGCGAACCTGGACTTCTTTGAGCGCTAACCTGCCAAAGAACGGGCCGGTGTGGGCCATCGCAGAAGATCATATGAATCCCAGTCTGCTTTTTACGGGCACAGAGTATGGCTTGTTCTTCTCAATCGATGGCGGGCAGAAGTGGGTCCAACTAAAAGGCGGATTGCCGACGATCGCCGTGCGCGATCTGAATATTCAGAAACGCGAAAACGATCTGGTGGTCGGTACTTTTGGCCGAGGCATCTACATCCTCGATAACTACGCACCGTTGCGTTCCATCAAGCCCGAAACGTTGCGCCAGGACGCAGCCGTATTTCCAGTGAAGGATGCGTTGATGTATATCCAGTCGCAACCACTCGGTGGTCGCGGCAAGAGTTTTCAGGGCGAGCGTTTCTTCACCGCCGACAATCCTCCGTACGGCGCAACTGTCACGTGGTATCTAAAGGAAGCAATCAAGACGAAGAAAGAGAAGCGCCAGGAAGCCGAGCGCGATGCCGACAGAAAGAAGGAGCCCGTCGGTTGGCCCACGTCCGCGGAATTACGCGCTGAAGAGGAAGAAGAAGCCCCGGCGATCATCGTCACCATCACCGACTCGTCGGACAACGTCGTGAGACGACTTACTGGACCAGTCACTGGCGGCATCCAGCGACTGACGTGGGATCTGCGTTATCCAGCAGCAAACCTCTCGGCGCCGCCACCGCCGGATGCAGATCTGGATTTCGAACCACCGTCCGGTCCACTCGTCATGCCCGGCACTTACAAGGCAGTGGTTTCCAAGAGAGTCGATGGCGTGGTTACGCAGCTTGGTCCACCACAGCAGTTTCAGGTGACTGTCGAAGGTCAGGAGAGCATGTCGAGTGCAGATCACTCCGCGCTGGTCGAGTTCCAGACGAAAGCGATACGTCTCCAGCGTGCAGCCAGTGGTGCTACAGCGGCTGCTAACCAACTCAAGCCGCGGCTGGCGGCGATCAAGCGAGCTATCGCCGAGACGCCTTCGCTGCCGCAAAAGCTACAGGAAGACGCTACGAATCTGGATCGACGGACGAACGAGATCCTGCGTGCCTTGAGTGGTGATAACGCCGCGCGACAGCGGAACATGAACACGCCGCCGTCGATCAACGATCGCATCGGTTACGTTGTAGGCGCGCAACGAATGTCCATCTCGCGTCCCACACAAACGCAGATCGCTCAATACAACGCCGCTGCGCAGGACTTCGAAACCGTGCTGAGCCAGTTGCGCCAACTGATCGAGGTCGATCTGGCGCGACTGGAGAAACAACTCGAAGCCGCCGGCGCTCCATGGACGCCCGGACGAATCCCAGAATGGAAAAATCAGTAAATAAATCCGTTTCATCCGTGGTTAAAAAGGAGATACGAATGAAGCGCTTCGGTTTCTTCTTGTTGTTATTGTTCTGCTTTACGGTCGAGGCCCAAAAGCCGCAATCCCTCACCGAGAAAGTTGCGGGCATGGAAAAGTTTCCCGGCTTCTTCCCGTTTTACTGGGACGCGAAGGCGGGAAAGATCTGGCTCGAGATTGACAAGTGGAACACCGAGTTTCTCTACGTTGAATCTCTGCCCGCCGGGATCGGCTCGAACGATATCGGCCTGGATCGCGGTCAACTAGGCAACAACGACATCGTTCGCTTCGATCGAGTTGGACCGCGCGTTTTACTGGTCGCGCCTAACTATCGTTTCCGCGCGATCACCAACAACGCCGACGAGCGTTTGGCAGTGAAAGATGCATTTGCAGAATCGACGCTGTGGGGGTTCGAAGTTGCCGCCGAAGAAGGCAATCGCGTTCTGGTCGACGCAACAAACTTCTTCCTGCGCGACGTTCATCAGGTGACGAACACTCTGCAGCGCGGACAACAAGGCACTTACCGCCTCGATCCGACGCGCAGCGCGTTTTATCTTCCCAACACAAAGAACTTTCCACAGAACACGGAAGTTGAAACCACGCTGACATTCACGGGTGAGCCCACGGGACAGTTTGTGAGACAAGTCGTGCCCGTGCCCGAAGCGATCACCGTTCGCGAACGGCATTCGTTCGTGCAACTGCCTTCAGCCGGCTTCAAGCCACGTGTCTTCGATCCGCGTGCGAGTTACTTCGGAATTGACTTCATGGACTTCGCCACCCCGATCGAAGAGCCGATCACGAAGCGCTTTATCGCGCGACATCGTTTGCAGAAGAAAGATCCGAGCGCGAGTGTCAGCGAACCGGTGAGGCCGATCGTTTATTACGTGGATCGCGGTGCGCCTGAACCGGTGCGTTCTGCTTTGATTGAGGGTGCGCGCTGGTGGAACCAGGCATTCGAGGCAATTGGCTACAAGGATGCGTTTCGGGTTGAAGTCATGCCCGCCGACGTCGATCCGATGGACGTGCGTTACAACGTCATTCAGTGGGTACATCGCTCGACACGCGGTTGGTCCTACGGCAGCTCGCTGGTAGATCCACGTACCGGCGAGATTATTCAGGGTCGTGTTTCACTCGGCTCACTCCGCGATCGACAGGACTTCCTGATTGCGGAAGGCTTGATGGCTCCGTACGACAAGACAAACACCGCTTCACCAAAACTCCTCGAGATGGTCCTTGCGCGCCTGCGGCAACTCGCAGCGCACGAGGTGGGCCACACGTTGGGACTGCAACACAACTACGCTGCGAGTCCCGCCGGTCGATCCTCGGTGATGGATTATCCCGCGCCGCGCGCTAAGCTTGGTGCTGACGGAACTCCGGATCTGTCTGATGCATACGCGAAGGGGATTGGCGACTGGGACAAAGTCGCGATTGCTTACGGCTACCAGGATTTCGCTCCGGGAACGAACGAGGCTGCGGCACTCGATCGCACGTTGAGTGATGCGTTCGCGCGCGGGCTGATGTACTTAACGGATCAGGACGCCCGGCCCCCGAGCAGTTCGAGTTCGGTGGCGCATCTCTGGGACAACGGTTCGAATGCTATCGACGAGCTCGGCAACGTGATGAAAGTGCGTGCCGCGGCGTTGCGACGTTTCGGCGAGAACAACATTCGTGAAGGCGCGCCGATGGCGACGATCGAAGACGTTCTCGTGCCGATTTACATGTATCACCGTTACCAGGTCGAAGCCGCCACGAAGTTAATCGGAGGTCAGGATTATACGTTTAGTCTGAAAGGCAAAGGCGATCGCAATCCGCAGATCGTTTCGCCGGAAGAGCAGCGTCGCGCGCTCGCGGTTGTGCTCGACACGATCAAACCTGAGGCGCTGGCAGTGCCGGAGTCGTTGTTGCGCTTGATTCCCCCGCGTCCGGCGGGTTACCAGCGCACGCGCGAAGACTTTCGTATTCGCACGCAACCTGTGTTCGATGCGCTCGCGCCGGCAGAAGCGGTTGCGGATCACGTCAGTGGTTTCCTGCTGAACCCGGAGCGTGCTGCGCGTCTGGTTCAGTTTCACGCACTCGACCAGCGCAATCCGGGTCTTGCTGAGGTCATCGACAAGATCTTTGCCGCCACCTGGAAAGCGCCGGCTGCGATGGGTTATCCGGGTGAGATCCAGCATACCGTCAATACGATCATACTGTCCGATCTGATGGCGCTTGCATCGTCTGAACGCGCGCCAAACCAGGCCCGCGCGATCGCATCGTGGAAGCTGGAACAGTTGAAGACGTGGCTCGCAACGCAAAGTCGTCTGCGGACGGACGAGAACCAACGCGCGTTTCTGTATTACTCAGTCGAGCAAATTAAACGTTTCCAGGACGATCCGAAGAAGATGAATCTCACACCGGCCCAGCAACCGCCCGATGGCCAGCCAATCGGAATGGATTGGTGGTCCCAGGCGGACGAGTGTAACTACCGAAACTGATTTCGCCACGAATCCGTATTACAATCCGTTTTATCGGTGGCTAATATGCCGGAAGCTGAAGACTACGTCGGCGAGATACTGGACGAAAAGTACCGCCTCGAACATCTGCTCGGAAAGGGCGGGATGGGCGCGGTCTACCTCGCAACTCACCTCGGCACAGAACGTTATGTGGCGCTGAAACTGATTTCACCGCAGTTCATGCGTAACAACGAGTTTGTCGAACGTTTCAAACGCGAAGCGCGCGCGGCGGGTCGATTGCGCCATCCGAATGTGGTCGATGTAACTGACTTTGGTTTCGCGCGCGTCAAAGCCGGCCAGGTCGCGTACCTCGTCATGGAGTATCTCGACGGCTGCACACTTGGCGACGTTTTAGCCGAGGAAAAACGCCTGCCACTCGAATGGGTCGCCGACATTCTCGATCAGGTTTGTTCCGCAGTTCACGAAGCACATCAACAGGGAGTCATCCATCGCGATCTCAAGCCTGACAACATCTGGCTCGAACCAAATCGTCTCGGCAGCTATCGCGTGAAAGTGCTCGATTTCGGTATCGCAAAAGTAGGTGAGATCGGTCCGCCCACGCTTGATGACGATCCGGCAGCGACGATAATTGAAGATCTATCTGCTACGCCGGTAGTGTCCGGAGCACAACTCGAGACGGACACATTGATGCGACCTGCCGGCGACGAAGCTCACACGCGGCAATTCAAGGTCAAAGCAGACGTCGAAGGAGTGAGTACCCTACTTCACGAACCCTTAACTAATCCGCTATTAAGCAAGCCCAATCACGATCATGGGGCTGACGATGACGGCACGTTGCTCTTTGATGAGCCCGGTACGCACAGCGCCGCACGTCACACAGCTCACATTGCCACGTCGCCGCAAGGGCCGGCACTGACGCGCGTCGGTGCGATCATGGGCACTCCGCTCTACATGTCGCCCGAGCAATGTGGTGGCGGTTACGTCGACACGCGCTCGGATATTTACAGCCTCGGCGTGATTGCATATCAGATGCTTGCGGGGGAACCGCCATTTGCCGGAAATACTTCGGCAGTGATGCGTGCTCATCGCGAGCAGAAACCACAGGAACTGCGCGAACGTGCGGCAAAGATCCCGAAACGCGCCGCCCGCGTCGTAATGTCGGCACTCTCGAAAAACCCTGCAGAGCGTCCGCAAACCGCTTTTGCGTTTGGGAGTGGATTGCGCGCGCAGAGCGAGGGTGTCGGAGCGCTCTACCGGCGCGCGTTCGCACTCTACAGCGAGTACTTCCCGAAATTCGTCAAGCTTAGCCTGATAGCGCACGTGCCGATGATCATCACCAGCCTTCTGCTGGTCGGCGCATTCCTCTGGTACAAGCACTCGCCGCCAGTCGGAGTTTTGCACAAGGTGGTGGTGTATTGTGCGATCGCAATTCTCAGTTTAATGAAGTTCGTGACCACGACGGTTGCAGTCGGAATTATTTCCGGAGTGACCGCCATAATCATTACGCAACTGACTGCGGCGCCTTTACGACCGGTTAAGTTACGTGAGGCCTTTACTGTTTTGCGAAGCCGCTGGCGTCCTTTCCTCAAGACTCTGATCAGAGTTACCCTGCGGATCTTCATCGGTTTTATCTTGCTGGTAATTCCCGGCTTGGTGATGTGGATGCGCTATTCGCTTTATGCGCCCGTAGTTCTTATGGAAGGGCTTGAGGGTAAAGCGGCGATGAAGCGCGCGCGCGAACTCGCCTCACGTTCCTGGAAAACCATCATCCTGGTAGCAATAATTCAGTTCACCATCCAGGTGATAGTGAGTACCATCGTGGGAGCGGCGGCAGGGGCAATGGGCGCTAAGAAGAATTCGATTTCGGCTCAGATCTTTCAACAGATACTCGAATTCATAAATATCTTCGTCATCCCCTTAATCTCAATCGTCCCTGCGTTGCTTTACGTCAAGATGCGTCAACTCGGCGGCGAATCCCTCTCCAGTGTCTGGGCGCAAATCGAGGAACGCGAAGGGAAGCAGAGCGCCTGGCAACAACGCATGCGCACCCGCCTCAGTCTACACACCCCAACCGGCCAGAAGACCACCGGCAGTTAACGCGGCTTACACCGATTCTTGTTCGAAACTGGGATTGAGAGTCCCGCAAGCGAAACGCGGATTAACGGTTTTTCGAATGGAGATCCGAATTTACGCCCGGTAGTCCCTCCCAAATTACCCGCTTTCCCTTGTTTTTCGGACGTTTCAGGCTCAAACTATGGCGGAACTCACTGTTGGCACGGCCTTTGAAATGAGCCAGCGCGGAGAACTGTATAAGTTGTGCGTGAAGTTTTGATCTAGTTTCGTCCTTTTCATTCTTCGCGCGCGCATCGCCGCTCTCTCAACTGGCTTTACAGCTCTCCAAAATTTCTTTGAAGTAAAGCACTATGGATATCAAGCGAGCCCCTAAATCGAAAATTAAGAAGAAGATTCGTAATGCCGTCATGATCGTGGTCGGTGTGGCCGCACTCGGCGGGATTACGTATGGCCTGACCAAGCTGAAGCCGGCTGCGCCGACGCTCGATCCGTCCACTGCGGTTATCGAAACGGTTAAGCGTGGGGAAATGGTCCGCGACGTCCGCGGCAATGGAACCCTGGTGCCTGAGGTCACGCGCTGGGTGCCGGCGCCCGCTGATGGCCGCGTCGAAAAGATTCTTCTGAAGGCGGGCGTCGAGGTTGATCCATCCACAGTCATCGCTGAGCTGTCGAACCCCCAGCTCCAACAACAGGCGACGGACACTGATTTACAGGTCAAAGCCGCCGAGGCCGATCAGGAAAACCTGAAAGTTAAGCTCGAGAGTGATGCGATGACGCAGAAGGCCGCGATCGCGACGATTAACTCGCAGTACAGTCAGGCAAAGATACAGCTTGATGCAGACGAGATCCTGTACAAACAGCAATTGGTCGCCGAACTAACAGTGAAGATTTCGCGCGTTGCAGTTCAGGACCTCGCGAACCGGGTGAAAGTCGAGCAGGAAAGACTCGCGGTCATGTCGAAGTCGACGAGCGCGCAGCTGAATGCGGCAGCTTCACGCCTGCAACAGTTACGTGCGTTGGCAACACTGCGACGACAGGATGTTGAGAATTTAAAGGTGCGCGCGGGAACTGGCGGCGTTCTCCAGCAAGTGCTGGTAACCGAAGGACAGCAGGTCACACCCGGAACCAATATCGCGCGTGTTGCGGATCCAAACTCACTCAAGGCCGTTTTAAGAGTTGCGGAAACACAAATCGGCGGCGTGAAGATCGGTCAGAAGGTGATCGTCGACACGCGCAACGGTTTGATCGATGGGCAGGTTTCGCGCATCGATCCGGCGGCTCGCGAAGGCACGTTCGAAATCGATGCTTCGTTGATTGGTCCGTTGCCGCCGAGTGCTCGTCCCGATCTGAGTGTGGACGGCACGATCGAACTCGAGCGATTGCAAAACGTTTTGAAAGTCGGCCGACCGGCTTTTGGACAGGCACAGCAAACCATCGGCATGTTTGTGCTGACACCCGACGGGACGGAAGCGGAGCGGAGACAAGTCAAACTCGGCCGCAATTCCGTCAGTATGATCGAGATCCTCGACGGCCTGAAGGAAGGCGATCGAGTAATCATCTCTGATACTTCGGCGTTGGACAGTTACAACCGGATCCGGCTGCGGTAGGGTTGGTATAAGGCCTACAGGACGTATAGGACCTATTAACAGAGCACAAAAACCCAATCCGCGGTGTTCAGTTAACAAGATTGTGTACACAAATTCGTTAAGGAGCGCATGATGAGTTCTTCCGAGCCCCTAATCCACCTTTCTGACGTCAAGAAAGTCTTTTACACAGACGAGGTGGAGACGCACGCACTCTCAGGTATTCATCTCGACATTAAACAAGGTGAATACGTTTCCATCGCCGGACCTTCGGGCTGCGGCAAATCCACATTGCTCTCGATCCTCGGCCTGCTCGACACGCCGACCGATGGCAAGTACATCCTCAACCAACACCCGGTTGAGAATCTTTCGCTTTCCGAACGCGCCAGAATCAGAAACCGTGAAGTCGGATTCATCTTTCAGAGCTTCAATCTGATCGGCGACCTGACCGTTTACGAGAACGTCGAGCTGCCGCTGACTTATCGCGGGATGAGCTCGGCCGAGCGAAAGAAGCGCGTCACTGACGCACTCGAGCGCGTTGGTATGGCGCATCGCGCAAAACACCTTCCCAGCCAGTTATCGGGCGGTCAACAGCAGCGCGTCGCAGTTGCGCGTGCAGTTGGCGGACAGCCGAGCATCCTGCTAGCAGACGAGCCGACTGGAAACCTCGACTCAACCAACGGCGAAGCTGTGATGGAGTTGATGCGCGAATTGCACCGAGCCGGCGCCACCATCTGCATGGTGACACACGACCCGCGTTACGCTCAGCACGCCGATCGCATCGTCCACTTGTTCGACGGCTTGATCGTCGAGGAAGAAGCCGGCGCCGACCGTCGCGAGATTCAGGAAGCGAAGCGTGAATTGGCCGAGAGCGGTTTTGGAGCAATTTCATGATCAGCCTGCGCGGCGTCGAAAAATCTTTTCCCCATGGTCCAACGAGGACGTATGTGCTGCGGCGGATCGATCTCGACATCAAGGCCGGTGAGTTTGTGTCGATCATGGGTCCGTCCGGAGCAGGGAAGTCGACGTTGTTACACATCCTCGGCATGCACGATCAGTCGTGGAGCGGCGAGTATTACTTCGACGACGTGGCGGTCCATAAACTCGACGGCAAGAAGCGCGCGGCGCTGCGCAATTCGAACATCGGATTTGTTTTTCAGAGCTATCACCTGCTTGACGATCAAACCGTTTTCGAGAACCTCGAGCTGCCGCTTTCTTATCGCGACGTAAGCAAGAAGGACCGGCAATCGATCGTCTGCGACACACTCGATCGTTTTCAGATGGTAGGCAAAAAGGATCTCTTCCCGACTCAACTTTCAGGTGGTCAGCAACAACTGGTGGGCATTGCGCGTGCGGTTGTTGCTAGTCCGCGAATCATCCTCGCCGACGAGCCGACTGGAAATCTTCATTCGGCCCAGGGCAAGGAAATCATGGACATGTTCAAGCGTTTGAACGACGAAGGCACCACGATCGTGCAGGTGACGCACTCGGAAACGAATGCGTCATACGGAAATCGGATCATTCAGCTTGAAGACGGTTGGATCGTGAATCCGGAGAAATCCGAAGCAGCAGTTTCCCTGTAGTTGCTCAATTAAAGGCGTGAGTTGAAGCGAACGTAGATCAAACAGATTTACGTTGACGTCACCAGTGTGTCTGGCGCCATTGCCAATTGCCAATTGCCGATTGCCAGTTTTATTAGGCGCGGCTACGGCTCAAATCGGAAATTGGCAATTGGCAATCGGCAATTTGAGGAGCCAATTATGGAGAATCTTCTGAGCGATGCCCGGTACGCAATACGAAATCTCTTGCGGCGTCCCGGTTTTACACTCATTGCCGTTGTCACTCTCGCCCTCGGCATCGGCGCCAACACTGCAATCTTCAGCGCCATCAATGCGCTTGTACTAAAGCCGCTCCCGTTCCCCGAACTCGATCGCGTAGTCGCGATCTGGGACAAGATGCCCAGTCGCGGCGTCCTGCACAATGAGGTGACGTTTGCGAACTACCTCGACTTAAAAGCTCAGAACCAAACGTTTGAACAGCTCGCGCTCTATCGCTGGTGGAGTCCAAATCTCAGCGGCGTAGAAACACCTGAACGCCTTCAGGGATTCCTCGTCACTGCTAACCTCTTCGACGCTCTTGGCGTGAAGCCAATCATGGGCCGCAACTTCACCGCGGAAGAAAATCAACCCGGTAAAGATGCTGTTGCGATTATCACTCACAGTCTCTGGCAGAGGCGTTTCGGAGGCGACCCCGAGATCCTCAACAAAACGATCACCGTCAACACGATCGCGCGCAAAGTCGTGGGCGTCATGCCGGAGAATTTCAACTTTCCGAAAGGCGCGGAAATGTATGCGCCGATAGCAATGACTCCCGAGTTGATGAAAAGTCGCGGCAGTCACGGCTTCTACATAATCGGTCGCCTCAAGTCCGGCACCCCCATCAAGAGCGCGCAAGCAGAGATCGACCAGATCATGGCGCGACTCGAACAGCAGTATCCCGAAACCAACACGGGTTGGGGTTCAACCGCATTTCCACTCGTCGCCGATACAGTGCGGCAGTACGACACGGCACTGTGGGTGATGATGGCAGCCGTCGGGTTCGTGCTGTTGATTGCGTGTGCGAACGTTGCGAATCTGATGCTTGCGCGCGGGAGCGGTCGTCAGAAAGAGATCGCATTGCGAACCGCGCTCGGTGCGAGTCGCTGGCGCATCATTCGACAGTTGCTGACAGAGAGTGTCATCATCGCGTTGATCGGTGGTGCGCTCGGCGTGCTGATCGGATTCTGGGGTATCGATGCGTTGCGCGCTGCTAATCCTGGAGATGCAGCGAAGTTTGCACCTGGCTGGTATCAGCTTGGCATCAATTCTCAGGTGCTGCTCTTCACGCTTGGTCTCTCGATTGTGAGTGGAGTCGTTTTTGGTCTTGCTCCCGCCCTGCAGACATCCAAGCCAAATCTCAACGATTCATTAAAAGAAGGAAGCCGGCAGACGAGCGGAAGCTCTCATCGACTGCGAAGTTCTCTGGTCGTATTTGAAGTGGCGCTCTCGCTGATGTTGCTGGTCGGCGCGGGACTCCTGACGCGCAGTTTTCTCTCACTCCTGCGCGCGAATCCCGGTTTCAACTCTGACAACGTGCTGACGATGAGTCTTGTATTGCCGGGACTAAAGTACAAGGAAGATCCGCAGCGCGCCGCGTTCTTCAGCGACTTGGTCCAACGTGTTAAAGCCTATCCGGGTGTTGAATCGGCGGCAGTGGTCAACTATCTCCCGCTCGGTGGCGCAAACTCGTCTGACTCCTATCTGGTTGAAGGCGAACCTGAGCCGCAGCCCGGTCAGGAAAACGACGGCCGTTATCGCGTCGCGTCCCCCGATTACTTCCGCACGATGGGAATCTCGATTATTCGCGGCCGTGGTTTTACCGATCAGGACAGAGCCGGCACGACGCCAGTAGTGATCGTCAATGAAACACTGGCCCGCCAGCATTGGCCGGGACAGGACCCGATCGGTAAACGCATTCGGTTTTATGGACCATTGGACAAAGCGCCGTGGATGGAAGTTGTCGGCGTCATTGCCGATGTTAAGCACGACCTGACTATTCCGGTCACGCCGGAGTACTACCTGCCACACGCACAGGATCCCTGGAACGGGATGGTGCTCGTCGTGAAGACGACCGGCGCGCCTGCCTCGCTTGCTGGTGCACTCAGGCAACAGGTGTGGGCCATTGATAAGGATCAGCCTGTGTTCGACGTTCAAACGATGCAGGAAGTTAAATCCGGGTCGGTCGCGCTCTATTCGATGTCCTCGGTGATGCTCGGGATCTTCGCGGGTGTCGCGTTGGTGCTTGCAGCGATTGGAATCTACGGAGTGATGGCCTTTGCAGTCACGCAACGCACTCAGGAGATTGGCATTCGCATGGCGCTTGGAGCGCAAACGGCAGATGTTCTGAAGCTCGTTGTGAAACACGGAATGAAGCTCGCACTGCTCGGAATCGTGATTGGCTTGGCTAGCTCGTTGGCGCTCACGCGCTTCATTGGAAAGCTGTTGGTGGGCGTGCAACCGACAGATCTGCTGACGTTCGGCCTCGTCTCTTTGACTTTGCTGGTGGCGGCGTTCATCGCCTGCTACCTGCCGGCACGCCGCGCGACGAAAGTCGATCCCCTCGTGGCGTTGAAATACGAATAAGGGCAATCCACAGATTACGCAGAAAAATGAATCTGCGAAATCTGTGGATGAGGTTTTAGATCATGGAAACACTATTCAAGGACATTCGCTACGGATTCAGAGGGTTGTTAAAGCGCAAGGCGTTCGCTGCGATCGCAGTGCTCACGCTCGCGCTGGGCATCGGCGCAAATACCGCAATCTTCACGCTCGTCAACGCTGTGATGCTGAAATCACTTCCGGTCCAGAAGCCGGAAGAGTTGGTGCTATTCAGCGGCGCGACCAGCGAAGGCACGTCGCTCGAAGACAGTCCACGAACCGGTGAGTGGGAACGCTTCTCATACGCGTCCTACGAATACTTTCGCGACCATAATCAATCTTTCCAGGACATCGCCGCGTTACGAAGTGGTGAGAGTCCTTTGAGTGTGCGTCAGACTGAGGCGCAGACCAATGCTGCCGTGCGCGCACAAGGTCACCTCGTAACAGGCAACTACTTCTCCGTTCTCGGCGTGCGTGCGATGCGCGGTCGAGTCCTCACGCCTGAAGACGATAAGTCCGGCGCCACCCCAGCAACGGTGGTCAGTCATCGCTACTGGGAAAAGGAACTAAACAGCGACCCTTCCGTCGTCGGCAAGAGTTTCATTATCAACGGCACAAACTTCACCGTAGTCGGCGTCGCGCCACCCGAGTTTTTTGGTGTGCGAGTCCGCCGTCCACCGGATTTCTGGTTGCCACTGTCATTCCATCCGCAGGTCGAGCTGCGCCCGTCGTATCTCACCGACAAACAAGCTTACTGGCTTACCTTGCTGGCGCGCCTGAAAACCGGCGTGACGATGGACCAGGCCCAGGCGGCTGTGAACCTCGCACTGCGCCAACACTTAACTGAAGAGGCGGGCAGCCAACTCACCGCAGAACGGCAAAAGGGAATTCAGAATACTTACGTCACACTCGCTGAAGGTCAGGGCGGCCTTTCGGGACTACGGAAATACTATTCAACACCGCTGCACATGCTGATGGCGATCGTCGGCATGGTGCTGCTGATCGCATGTGCCAACGTCGGCAGCTTGCTTTTGTCGCGCGCAGCCTCGCGTAAGGCCGAGATCTCTTTGCGCATGGCGCTCGGCGCTACGCGCAGTCGAATTATTCGACAACTGATCACCGAGAGCATGTTGCTTGCCGGTGTTGGTGGTTTATTCGGGGTGTTGCTGGCCCAATGGGGCGTGTACGTGCTTGTTGGTTTGGTCGCCAGGACCTCTCCGCTCGATACACGCCCCGATGTGGGGGTGCTGGCATTCACTGCCGGTGTTTCCATCGTCGCTGGTCTCCTCTTCGGATTGCTTCCCGCGGTCCAAGCCAGTCGTTCAGATCTCGCGGCGGCGATGAAAGAGAAGAGTCGCACTAAGGGCCGGATGCTGCGATTCAGTTTGTCGTCGCTGATGGTCGTCATGCAGGTGGGACTCTCGATGGTGCTGCTCACCGGCGCCGGATTGTTCGCGCGCAGTCTGGTCAAACTGCAAAACGTAGACGTGGGCTTCGATCGAAACAATGTGCTGTTGGTAGGAATCGATCCGCGTCTGGCCGGATACAAGCCTACCGAGCTCGCGGGACTTTACGGGCAAATAATCGAACGTCTCAGTTCACTTCCGACTGTCCGCAACGTATCGCTGGCGACCTATGCGCCAATGAGCGGCTCCAGCAGATCGAGTTCTGTCAACATCACGGGTTACACACCCCAGGCCGACGAAGATTTAATCGTCAAGGATTTTCTGACGGGACCAAAGTATGCCGAAACGCTCGGCGTGCCTTTGCTCCGAGGCCGCGAGATCGAACTGCGCGACACTGCGTCATCACCGCGAGTTGCTGTCGTCAACGCGACGTTCGCTGAAAAGTATTTCAAAGATCAGAACCCAATCGGCCGCACGTTCTCATTCGACGATGAAACTGAGACAGGCAAGCCCGCGCCAATCGAGATTATCGGCGTCGTCGGCGACATCAAGGCAGACGACGCGCGCGATAAACCCGAGCCGACTGTCTATCGTCCGATACTTCAAATTCAGGAGCAGGGTGCGTACACCGCCACGATTCACATTCGCACCACATCTGACCCGACGCCTCTCACGCCGCAAGTTCGGCAAATGATCAATCAGATCGACGACAAGCTGCCGATCTTTGGCGTGACCACGCTCGACGAACAACTGAGCAAGAACCTGGACCAGCAGCGTCTGGTCGCGCAACTCGTGAGCTTCTTCGGCGCCCTCGCGTTGATTCTGGCGTGCATTGGCCTGTACGGCGTGATGGCCCACGGCGTGGCTCGTCGCACGAATGAGATTGGCATTCGCATGGCACTCGGCGCGCGCGGCGGCAACATCGCGTGGATGGTCTTGCGAGAGACGCTGTATCTCGTTTTGGCGGGACTGGTCATTGGTGTCCCGGGCGCATTGCTTGGAGCGAAATTGATTTCGGCACAACTGTTTGGAATGAAGCCGGCCGATCCGTTGACTTTGATTGGCGCGGCCGTGGTGCTCACGATCGTGGCGCTGCTCGCGGGCTATCTACCCGCGCGCCGCGCATCACGTGTGAACCCATTGAACGCTCTTCGATACGAATGAGTTTATTGCCAATTGGAGATTTGATCATGGACTCGATAATCAAAGACATCCGCTATGGCGTGCGAGGGTTGTTGAAGCGGCCGGGATTCACGGCGATCGCGCTTGTCGCACTTGCTCTCGGCATCGGCGCGAACACTGCGATCTTCAGTCTCGTGAATGCCGTGGTGATCAGGCCGTTGCCGTTCCCTGATCCTGACCGCCTGGTCTGGGTCTACGGGAACATTCGCAACGGTGGCAGCCGCGCCAGCGTTTCTCCACCCGACTTTCTTGATTATCGCAGTCAAAACAAAACCTTCGAACAGTTTGCCGCTTCAGGCACGCAACCACTCTCCGTAAATCTCACTGGCTCCGGCGAGCCTGAACGACTATTTGCATCCGCAGTCACGGGGAATTACTTCGATACCTTTGGGATAACTCCGGCAATCGGCCGCACCTTTACGATCGACAACGAGAAGCCGGGTTCGGATCAGGTCACGGTGCTTAGTCACGCATTCTGGCAGAAGCGTTTCGGCGGCGACACAGACATCGTTGGTAAAACGATCACTCTCGATAGCAAGTCATATCAGATCCTGGGCGTGATGCCTGCGGGCGTGAGCTTTCCCCAATCAGCGGAGCTTTGGATTCCGATGAGCTTCGATGGCGACCCTGATATGAAGGTGCGCAAGGCTCACTTCCTCCGGCCCATCGGTCGACTCAAACCCGGCGTTACTCTCACTCAGGCTCAGGCTGACACGGACATGATCGCTGGTCGCCTCGAGCAACAGTTTCCCGAGTCCAACACTGGCTGGAACCTTCGCCTCCTATCATTGCGAGAACAACTCGTAGGCGGAACGAGAACTATGCTCTTCGTTCTCTTCGGCGCAGTTGGTTTTGTGTTGCTGATCGCTTGCGCGAACGTCGCCAATCTGTTGCTCGTGCGCGCCGCTGCAAGACAGAAAGAGATCGCTCTACGTACAGCTCTGGGCGCGAGCCGGCTGCGCATTATTCGTCAGATGCTCACTGAGAGTCTATTGCTATCAATTCTCGGTGGCGCGCTGGGCGCGTTGCTTGCGGTTTGGGGTGTGCAACTGCTTGTCACTTTGAGTGCGGACAGTTTGCCGCCGACTGTGAACGTGACGATCGATCCCAACGTGCTCGCGTTCACGTTTGTGATCTCGATCCTCACCGGACTGTTGTTTGGTCTCGCTCCCGCCTTCCGCACTGCAAAGGTGAATCTGATCGACTCGTTGAAAGACGGAGCACGTGGTGCCGAAGGGACGTTACGAAATCGGACGCGCAGCTTGCTCGTCGTCTTCGAGAGTGCAATTGCTGTCGTCCTGTTAATCGGCGCCGGTCTGTTAGTGCGAAGCCTGATTGCGCTGCAACGCGTCGATCCTGGTTTCGACTCGAATAACGTGCTGACGCTCAGGATCGACTTGCCACGACAGAAGTATGCGGGCGAGGGGAAACCGGCGAAGTTCTTCGAAGAGCTCGAGACGCGCATTAGTTCCATACCGGGAGTGCAGACCGTTGGTCTCATCACGGAACTTCCGATGAGCGGCCAGCTCAACGATCTGCCTTTCACGGTTGAGGGCCGGCCACCGGTAACCGTTGACCAGGCATTCGATGCTGATTTCCGTCTGGTTAATCAGCATTACTTCAACGCGCTGCACATTCCGTTACTTCGAGGCCGTAACTTTACCGAACAGGAAGTCAGAGAAGGCAAACCGGTAACTCTCGTTAGCCAGCAACTCGTCGACACGGTTTTCCCTAATGAAGATCCAATGGGGAAACGTCTGATCTCAGCCATCGGCGGCACCGCTTTCGAGATCATCGGCGTCGTCGGCGACATTCGTCACCGTTCTCTCCAAAGACCGCCATTCGCGGCGATGTATTTCCCGACTCTCAATAGTAACCGCATGAATCTTGTCGTTCGCACGCAGAACGATCCGCTGAGCATCGTCGGCGCCGTACGGCAGCAAGTGCAGGCACTGGATCGCGATCAGCCGATCTCCGCGGTGAAGAGGATGAGCGACTGGGTTGATTCGTCAGTGTCGTCGCAGCGATACAGCACGACGTTACTCGCGGCGTTTGCGGTCCTGGCGATGATCCTGGCCGCCACGGGAATCTACGGCGTGATGTCTTACACGGCTGCGCAGCGAACACATGAGATCGGTGTGCGCATGGCGCTGGGCGCGCGACGTTTCGATGTTTTGAAGCTGGTCGTAAGACAGGGAATGTTGCTCACGCTCGTCGGTGTGATTCTTGGATTAACGGGCGCGTTTGCTCTGACGCGTGTCATGCAGTCGTTGTTGTTCGGAGTTACCGCGAAAGATCCGTTTACGTTTGCAGTGGTGGCGGCCTTGTTGAGTGCGGTGGCATTCATCGCCTGCCTCGTGCCCGCGCTGCGTGCGACGAGGGTCGATCCACTGATCGCGCTTCGTTACGAATGAAAGGCAATCCACAGATTACGCGGATTAAAAAATATCTGCGTAATCTGTGGATGGATTGATCGATGGATTCACTGATCAAAGACATCCGTTATGGCGTGCGAGGGTTGTTGAAGCATCCGGGGTTCACGGCTCTCGTCGTGATCACGCTTGCGCTCGGCATCGGCGCGAGCACGGCGATATTCAGCATTGTCGATTGCGTGCTCTTGCGTCGCCTGCCTTATGCGACCGCTTCTCGCATCGTTGCTATTCAGGAATTGAGTCCAGCCGGCAAACGAGTCCAGGTAACGTCGGCAAACTTTCTCGACTGGCGCGCGCAAAACACGGTCTTTGAAAACCTCGCCGCAATCAAACAAACCACTTCGAATCTTGCGCTGTCGGATCACGCCGAACGCATCGATCTCGCGCAAACCAACGCGAATTTTTTCGATGTCTTCGGAGTGAAGCCGCAGTACGGCCGATTGTTTATTCCTCAGGATGAACAGGCGGGACATGAGCCGGTCGTCGTTGTTAGTAATGCGCTCTGGCAACGACGGTTCGGCTCAGATCCGTCCCTGGTCGGTAAACCGATCACCCTCGACGGCAAGAACTACACCGTCGCCGGCGTTGCTCCTGCTGGATTTCAGTATCCGGACAAAACAGAACTCTGGGTTCCTCCTTTGAAGCTCGTCCCGGAGTTGTCGCCCAACCAGGATGTGACACAAACACGCGGCATGGGCTATCTCGCTGCGGTCGCGACACTCAAGCCCGGCGTATCACTGCCGCAGGCGGCCGCTGAAATGGAGACCATCACTGCGCGGCTGCGACAGCAGTATCCCAACACAAACAACCGGCGTTTCAATCGAGTGGTTTCGCTTCAGGAACACCTCGTCGGCGAGACCAACAAACTTCTCTGGTTGCTGCTCGGCGCGGTCACGTTCGTGTTGCTGATCGGGTGTGCGAATGTCGCGAATCTGCTGCTTGCGAGTGGCGCGTCACGACAAAAAGAGATGGCGATTCGCACTGCGCTTGGCGCCTCGCGCGCGCGCGTGGTGCGACAGTTGTTTACTGAAAGCACTCTGCTCGCACTCACAGGTGGCGCCGCAGGTCTCCTCATCGCCTACTGGGGTCTCGCGGCGATTACAAAACTGCTGCCGGGCGATTTTCCGCGTCTGAATGAGATCCACATGAACGTGCGCGTGCTTGCCTTTACGTTCGCAGCGTCTGTGCTTACGGGAATCCTTTTTGGTCTCGTTCCCGCGTTGCAGATCTCTCGTCCCGACGTTCAGGAATCAATCAGAGAAACCGGTCGAGGTGTGTCGGGGAATCGACGTCAGAGTCGTTTTCGCCAGGCGCTGATCGTCGTCGAGGTGGCGTTATCGGTTGTGTTGCTGGTCGGTGCGGGCTTGCTGTTCAGAAGTTTTCTGCGCCTGCAATCGGTGGACACGGGATTTGTTTCGGAACACGTGTGGACCGCGAGGTTGACGCCATCGGGAACGAGCTATGCGAATCAGGCTGAGTACGACAGGTTTTACAACCAGGTGGTTCAGAGGGTCAGCGCCGTTCCCGGTGTGCAGGATGCGGGCCTCATCAACACCCTGCCTTTAGATAAAGGACCCACAACGGGATTTCGCGTCGACGGGCGTCCCGTTGAGACTCCCGACAAGTGGCCGAGCGCAAACTATCGCTCAGTCAGTCCGAACTACTTTCGCGCGATGGGAATTCCCGTGCTTCAGGGTCGCGCC
>DATNFX010000173.1:0-7711 GCA_035606195.1 Pyrinomonadaceae bacterium | reverse complement strand
CAAGCAGCGGTACGTCATCCAGTCGTTCACGCAGCGGAGGTGACTTAATCTTGATCGTAGCGATACGGAAGTAGAGATCGTTGCGGAGTCCGCCTTCTTGAATCAACCGGGCCGTATCGCGATTGGTTGACGACACGAGACGAAAGTCCACGGCAACTTCCTGTTCGTCGCCGAGCCGGCGCAGTCTTCGCTCCTGTAACACGCGCAGCAATTTCGATTGCAGATGCATCGGCATTTCGCCGATCTCGTCCAAAAGCAGAGTGCCGCCGGCCGTCGCTTCGATTAAGCCGCGCTTGTCGCGATCGGCGCCCGTGAATGCGCCTTTTCGATAACCGAACAACTCGGATTCGATGAGCTCGTGCGGTATAGCGGCGCAGTTGATGCGGGTGAAAGGCATTTCCGCCCGTGAGCTCTGAAAGTGAAACGCCGCTGCGATCAACTCTTTTCCGGTTCCGGACTCGCCTTCGATTAGGACCGACGCATCGGACGGCGCAGCAGTGCGGATAATGGTGTGGATTTGCCGCATCTTAGGGTGACGGCCGATGATGCCGAAGTCGTCGCCATCGCCCGTCAGTGCACTTCTTAAACTACGGTTCTCACGCTTGATGGCTTCGAATTGCAACGCGCGTTCGATAAGCGCCGTCACCTGGTGAGGCGTGAACGGCTTTTCGATGTAGTAGAAAGCGCCGAGCTTGATAGCTTCGATAGCGATGTCGAGCGAGCCGTGCGCCGTCATGACTATGACTTCTGTGTTCGGGGTTTCGCTTTTAATAAGAGGCAGCAAGTCGATGCCGGTGGTGTCAGGCAGACGCAAATCAGTGAAGATGAGATCGTATGGGCCGCCGCGTAGCAACTCCTTCGCCTCGCTGCCATTTTTGGCGACGGCTACTTCATAGCCCAGTCCACTTATTACCAAAGCCAGAGCATCCCTGATGCTGAGCTCGTCGTCGATCACGAGAATCCGGCTACCCGGCATCGTCGACCTCCTTGCGCGGAATCACGATGGTAATGGTAGTGCCCTTCCCGAGCTGGCTGCTGAGCGAAATGGTGCCGCCATGCTGGTCGATAATTTTTTTTGAGTACGGCATACCCAAACCGAGTCCCTGCTCCTTCGTTGTGTAGAACGGTTCAAAGATCTTCGTCGCCTGCTCTTCGCCGATCCCGCTACCGGTGTCGGCGATTTCGAGTCGTAGTGTCTCGTCAGTCTGTTCGACGCTGATGCTCAGAAGGCCTCCATCCGGCATCGCCTCGACTGCATTCAGCATGAGGTTCATCAAGGCTCCACGCATGGAGGCTTCATCAATCATTGCGTGAGCTCCCTCTTCGGAAAGAGAGAGACGCACCTCAACCTGGTTTGCTGTTAGCTGCGGCCGAAGTAGCTCCAGGATATCGGTAACAATCTGGTTTAGATTTCCGTCAAGCGTGGTGAGGCTAACTGGTCGCGCGAAACCCAGGATCTGTTCGACGCGGCTGTTGAGGTGATTGATGGTCCTGACGATCTTGTCTAAGAGATTGATTTCGTTTTCGGAGAAGTTAGTGGCCGTGCTTTTAAGGTGAAGAGCATAAAGCAGCAAACCGGAGAGCGGATTCTTTACTTCGTGAGCCACCTGCGCCGCGGCGCGTCCGAGCGCGGCGATCCGCTCTTGGGCTACAAGCTGTTTGTGGGTTTCGACGAGTTCGGCGGTCCGCTCGGCGACGCGTGTCTCAAGCTCTTCGGCGTATCGTTTTATCTCCTCCTCGAGCCTGCGCTTCTCATCGGTTAGTCGCTTCTTCTCTGCTGCGCGGGCGACGGCATTGAGCAGCACGTCTTTGACGATCGGTTTGGCGATGAAATCATAGGCGCCTGCGCGCACGATCTCGGGTAACACCGACCAGTTCGGCTCGCCGGTGATCATGATTACGGGAACATATACATCACTGCTGCTTAGTTTATGTAACAACTGTATGCCGCTTTTGCCGGCGAGGTTGATGTCGATTACGGCGACGTCGAGGTTCTCGGCCAGATGCCTCACGGCGCGGTCGTAATCAGGTTCCAACAACACGGAGTAGCCGGCCCGCTTGAGGAACTCTCCCATTGTTAGACGAATACTCGCTTCGTCGTCGACCAAAAGCACGTTAGGCATGTTTACGTTTTACTCTTAGCCTGCGGAGCAGGCAGAAGCATAAAGCCTGGGGCGCAAGCCCCAGGATCACAATCTCATAGGGTTTGGCGCAATGGTCTGTCGCCCGCATCCGCGGGCTCAAAAATCTGTTTTGCATTGTTCCTGGGGCTTACGCCCCAGGCTTTATGCTTCCGCCTGCTTCGCAGGCTAAAACCTCAGCCTCCGACATCTTGACAGCCGCGAGCTCGACGATGAAGCGGGTGAATTTTCCTTCCTCGCTCTCGACCTTGATGGTGCCGCCAAAATCGCGAATGATGCCGAAGCTGATACTCAATCCCAGGCCGGTGCCGCCCGTCTCCCGCCTCGTAGTGAAAAACGGATCGAATACCTTATTTAAATCTTCGCGTTTGATCCCGACGCCGTTATCGTAAAACTCCACGCGCACAATCTCGCCTACACGTCGCGCGCTGATTCTGAACAGTTTCCGTTCCGCTGAACTTGCTTTCAAACCATGATGTGCATTGCTGATCATGTTGACGACAACCTGCCTAAGACGTGAGCTGTCGGCGTGTACGAACGGAAGGTCCGGATCGAGGTCAATCTCTACAGCAATGTCATCTTTTTCAAACTGTCGCCCGAAGAGAGCAATTGAAGTGTTGACCGCCTCAGCCAAATGCACCGAACGAAGTTCGTGGGTATCGGCGCGCGCAAACGTCAGCAGCCCGCGTACAATTTTGGCGATGCGGTCACTTTCCTCGATGATGCCGTCGATCATCTGTTGTTCAAACTCAGAGCGCGGACGGTCTTCGTCTTTAAGCAGTTGCGCGTAATTGATGACGCCGTTGAGCGGGTTATTAATCTCGTGCGCCACGCCCGCGGAAAGTTCACCAATCGAGGCCAGCTTGGACGACTGATACAACTGGCGTTGCATCTCTTCTCGCTCAGCTTCGAGTCTCTTGCGGACGGAGAGATCACGCAGCGACATGATCATCATCTCCTCACCACCAGCCGACAGCGGCGTAAAAGTGAGCGCGACCGGACGAGACTGCCCCCTCGTAGTTTGGACAGTCAACTCTCTCTCGACTGACGACTGACCATTGGGCTCCAGCGTGAGCTCAGGCGCTGAAGTCTTGCGGAAGAGCTCGCGAATGTCTCGGTCGAGACAAGCTTGTTGCGGCAGATCGAGAATCTGACAAACCCTATTATTCGCATCGACTACGCGCTGGTCAGAGAGACGGATCAAACCAATACCGTCCGTTGCTTGTTCAAAGAGCGCGCGGTAACGCTCCTCACTCATTATTAATTGCCTCTGTTGCCGGTGCACCAGCCGGAGCAGCATCGTGACCACCAACAGATCGACCGTAAAGGAAATTAAGAAGTGTTCGAACCGCTGCTTGATATTCCAACGCATTTGCACGTTGGCATCACCCGGATACTGTGCGTCAACCCAGGCGAAGAAGACTGGGCGTAGTGTTACTTCCCAACTCGCAATCACGCCGATTGTCAGCAATACCGTGAGGGCAATTACCTTTAAATCAAATCTTCTGTTCATCACCAGACCTCGATACAGACGGCCGCAACTTCGCCATTGCACTCGCCGGAACCGTGTTTGATTGCGCGCACTAAATCGTGGAGGGGGACTGGATTTAGCAGTATATCTTGCTAAGGAAACAACGGAAAGCAGCGTAGGGTTAGCGAACGCCTTCGGCGTATTTTCAAACCCCTAGCCCAGGGTTGGAGCGCAAGCGACAACCCTGGGATCAGATTTCCATATTTGTTATCAACCCTGTAAAAGGGTTTCTCACGCGGCGAACCATGAGTCATGATGGAAATGAACAAGTCAGGAAGAGGGGCTTGCCCCCGCTTCTACGTGAATTAGGTTCCGCAGCGGTGGAACTGGTGGTGGCCTTATGAGTTTCGGTCAAATAACCATGACCGGCTGCCTGATCAGCGGCAACTCAACCAAAGCTGCGACCAGAAGTGGTGGCCAAAATGGCGGCAACGGCGGCGGCATCTTTAATGGCAATACATTAACGATGATTAACTCGACCGTCAGTGATAACCATGCTTCAACTTTCGAGGGCCGTGGCGGCGGAATTTACAATACGGCTAATGCCTTGACGTTGACGAATGTCACGATCACCGGAAACACAGCTTACACATGCTGCAGTTTTCAGGGAGGCCAGGGTCTTCACAACAGCAACGTAGCAATCGTTCGAAACACAATCATCGCCGGAAACGGAATCGCAACCAAGCCGGATGTAACGGGTATCTTCCAGTCACAAGGTCACAACCTGATTGGCAAAGCAACCCCTGGCGGCGACGGCAATAATGACGACCAGACTGGTTTCACAATGATATTAACGGCGATCAGGTAGGCACGCTTGCAGCCCCCATCGACGCAAAACTCGGCCCACTTGCAGATAACGGCGGCCCGACACCGACACACAAATTACTTTCCGGCAGTCCGGCTTTCGACGCCGGCGACAATGCGCTCGCCAAAGATGCCAGTAACAATCCGTTAACCACCGATCAGCGAGGCGCCGGACGTATTGTTAACTCCTTCACTCCAAACGTAATCGTCGATATCGGTGCTTTCGAATGGCATGGAGGACTCGAAAACATATCTAACAAGACCACTAATCGACCGGCACGTTCACGCTTACTGTTAACTCTGTCAATCAGAGACCAAGCTTTACCGCCGGTGGTAATCAGACGACGAATGAGGATTCCGGGGCTCAATCAGTCACGAATTGGGCCACAAACATCAGCGCCGGACCTCCCGGCGAGTCGGGCCAGACGCTCACATTTCTCGTGACTGGAAATACAAATCCGACCCTGTTCTCGGCAGCTCCGGCGATCAGCAGCACGGGAACTCTGACATATACTCCCGCAGCCGACGCATCGGGAACTGCGACCATCGACGTGGTGCTCAAGGACGACGGCGGCACAGCCAACGGCGGACAGGAGACATCGACGCCGGCTTCATTCACGATAACTGTAAATCCGGTGAACGACGCACCGTCATTCACGAAAGGCGCTGATCAGACCATCAATGAAGACTCCGGCTCGCAGTTTATTTCCTGGGCCACGAACATCAGCACTGGAGCACCAAACGAGTTTCAATCACTCCAGTTTATAGTTACCAACAATTCGAACCCGTCGTTGTTTTCGTCAGGTCCGTTTGTCGGCTCGTCGGGTTCCTTGAGCTATACTCCCGCGTTCAACGCAAGCGGCAGCGCGACGATAACCATCGTGCTGAAGGACAACGGCGGCACGGCCAATGGAGGACAAGACACATCGCCCGAGCAGTCGTTTACGATCACGGTGAATGCGGTCAACGACGCGCCCGTCAATCAGTTTCCATTCTCCCCGAGTACTTTGACTGATAAGCCGCTCGTTTTCTCAACGGCAACGTTCAACGCGATTTCCGTTTCTGATGTCGACGCGGGTAGCGATGCGCTCACCGTAACGCTTACCGCAACGTCCGGAACAGTGTCGTTGTCTGGCACTGCTGGTCTAACTTTCGGAACCGGCGACGGCGCCGACGATGCAACGGTGTCGTTCTCGGGAACGCTTACCAGCATCAACGCAGCACTCAACGGTCTCACGTTCACCCCAACATCCGGTTTCAGCGGTTTCGCGTCGCTGCAAATCATCTCAAACGATCAGGGACACAATGGCTCGGGTGGTGCGAAGACCGATACAGACACGATATCGATCAACGTTAGATCGCCCGGTGTGCTCCAGTTCAGCAGTTCGACGTATTCAGTCGACGAAAGCCTGAGCTTTGCATTCGTCACTGTCACGCGCACTGGTGGAAATGGCGGCGCCACTTCAGTTACGTACGCCAGTTCCAACGGCACCGCTACCGGAGGCGGCGCCTGTGCAGCCGGTATCGATTACCTGAACAGTGGCGGCACTCTCTCCTGGGCTGATAACGATTCGAATTCGAAGTTTTTTGCAGTTCCAATCTGTCCCGATTCACTCAATGAGCTGGATGAAACGGTTAACCTGACCCTGAGCAACGTGACGGGATCGGCAAAACTCGGGACACGCACGACAGCGACATTGTCCATCGTCAACGACGATCCGCCCATGCTGCTCCTCGAGGAAAATTCAGACTTCGCAATCGCGCTAGATTCAATAAGCCTGAAACGAGATCCATTTACCCTCTTGAATGAGCTTAAGTTCGGTGCGGACAACCGACGCCGCGTTTCATTATTCGTCTGGCGTCTTAACCTTTTGCCGACCGATACAGCGGCAAACGTTTCTGCGCTCGCGGAAGATGATATGGGTACGCCGTATCCGTTAGTGGTCGAGTTTGTTGGTCCAGTGGCGGGGTTCGATGATGTCACTCAGGTCATCGTTAAGTTGCCGGACACCGTGCTGGGCGCTCCGAGAGATCTCTTTGTGAAGGTCTCACTTCGTGGACCGGCAAGCAACCGGGGCAGAATCCGCATCGCCGCACCGTAAGGCGAAACTTGGACCGGGTCAGTACAGGGAGCGGTAGCGACCTGGTCGGTGATTAGCATGCGATATTTTCCTAATGATTCCTGACTTCTATCGTTTGACCAGGTCGCTACCGCTCCCTGTACTGACCCGGTCCAATCGTGTATCGGCTTGGGCAGGGTCAGAACCACCTCGCGGTAGCGGGTGGGTGCGCAGCCTTTTATCCGATCGGCAACCGAACCTGAAAACACGTGTCGCCGGGTTTTGATTCGAAACGAATGTTGCCGCGGTGTTTGCGAACGATGCGGGCAACTGTGTCGAGACCGAGACCAGTTCCTTCGCCCACTGGCTTCGTAGTGAAGAAAGGTTCGAAGATGCGCGACCTCGCCTCCGCCGGAATACCTGCGCCGTTGTCGCGAATCTCGACCAAAATATCAGTCGGCTCGCGCTTCGTGCGTACCTTCAGCTTTCCGCCCAGACTCATTGCATCGACTGCATTGACTATCAAGTTGGTCCACACCTGATTCAGCTCGCTGCCATAGCCTTTTATCTTTGGCAGCGACTCGGCATAGTCGCGCGTCACAGTGATATCTTTCTTCTTCAGCTTGTACTTCAGGATCAGCAGCGTGTTATCGAGACCCTTATGGACATCCAACTCCTGAACCTTCGCCTGGTCCATGTAGCTGTATTCCTTGATCGCCCCCACCAATTCCGATATGCGGGTCGTGGCAGTCTTGATCTCACTAGCCAGCTTTGCCGCTGCGAGCTGAGAGTTCACTCGGGCCAACACGTCGGCAGTCGCAGTTGAAGGAATCTCTCCGAGCAGTCCATCCAGCGCCGCTGAATCCATTCCGGCTTCGACGAGATTGGGCGAAAGCTTCCATGCGTCGGCAATGCCATGTGACTCGAGCCACTCGTTCACTTCCTCTTCACGATCACTCTGATCGAGCGAGTTCAACTGCTCCGCTGTTTCCGTGTGATCGAGTGCTTTCTTTTCGAAAGTGTCGATCGACTGCTGCTGTTCCGACGTTAGATCGTGAGCGCAGAGTCGCATGTCGGCCGCACGCAGTTCTTTTAACGTCTCGATCAGGTCGTTCGCAGCACGCGTTGCACCTGCCGCCGGATTGTTGAGCTCGTGAGCAAGACCGGCCGACAGT
>DATNFX010000172.1:0-13375 GCA_035606195.1 Pyrinomonadaceae bacterium | reverse complement strand
CGACTGCGCCAGTAGGCTTCCTGCTGCGCACGCATGTTACGCACCTGTTCCATCGTTCGATCTTCGATCAGTGCGACTTGTTGTTGCCGCTCTTCCAACGACGGCAGTCCCAGTTCCTTGCGCTGGTTCTCACCCTCAACCCGCGCGTTGCGGTACTTCTCGAGATCCGCATTCGTGATGGTCCGTCCTGCGCTAGTCGGGCGAGTCTGTGGCTCAACAGAAACTGCGGTCGCACGCTGCAACAACGATCCCTGCGAACCGCCGTTGGCCCGCTCGGTGGCGGCGATATCGACTGTGTTGAGTTGGATCGTTACCTGCATTCCCTTACCCACATCGTATGTGAGCGTAGAGGTTGTGACGGTAAACTCATTCGGTATTTCGACACGGCGGCCGTCACGCATTACCACCGTGTACGCGCTAACTGCCGATACCGTTAAAGACAGAAACACCGCTGCGAAGAGAATTCTACTTACACCCATGGTTCCACCTCTTATTTCTAAAGCTTTGGACGACAGTATACACCGGACGTATGTAAAATTCTTTGCAACTCGGGCCTCTCTCTGGTATACATGCGGCGCACCAAAATAGAAACCTACGTGGGTCATTGAAACGCGGTCGCCCGGTTCTGCTTGGCGCAGCGCCGCTCGGTTCCAAACTCTTTCACAGAGGAGCGAGTGAGAATGGCAAAGACGGTTTGCAAGATTTTGGGAGTCGTTTTCGTCCTGGTGGGTGTATGTGGATTTGCGGCACCCGGTCTACTCGGAGCCCACCTTTCCACCCCACATAATCTGGTTCACATCGTCTCGGGCATCATTGCCCTTTATTTTGGGTTTGCGGGAAGCTTGTCTGGAGCAAAGACTTTTTGCCTGGTCTTCGGTGTGGTTTACCTTGCTCTTGGCCTTCTCGGGTTCGCGCTCGGCGCCGGCGACGACCGGATGTGGATGGTGGGACCACTGCATTTCGGCAAAGCCGATCACGGCATTCACGCGCTGCTGGGCATCATCTTTCTGGCCGGCGGACTGTTTACGAAAACATCCGATTAAGTCTCGTTTTCAGGTTGCAAGGGAGAGTTCTGGTAAGTGGCGCACTCGCGTCCTCGAACTCCAAACCCTTGCAACCTGAGCCACAGATCTGACGGATTTTTAAAACCGATTTACGCGGAGATAATTGGTGTCACGCGCGGTCCGCCGGTTATCGGATGGGCGTCTACTAGAACTCTCACTTCAAAAATTTCTTGCAGTATTTCCGGTGTTAGAACCTCTTGCGGTGTACCGGAGTGAACGGCTCTTCCCTGTTTCATCAAGGTGATGTTGTTGGCAAACTGCGCCGCGAGATTGATGTCGTGAGTGACGACGAGGGCGGCTGATCGATGCTGGTCGCAACGCTTTCGGACCAGAGTCAACAACGTGGCCTGATGTGAAAGATCCAGGTTTGCGGTTGGTTCATCAAGCAGGAGAATCGGCGCTTCAGTTGCGAGTGCGCGGGCCATCAGTGCTCGTTGACGTTCACCGCCGGACAGTTCGTTCATCAGCCGCGCATTCAGGTCGCTTAGCTCGGTTTCATCGATCACTGCATTCGCGACCTCGAGATCCCGTTCGGTTTCCCAACCCCAACCAGAATTAGTGGCCCATGCGAAACGGCCACCGAGTACGAATTCAAGCACGGTGACTGGAAAACGAAGTTCTGCTTCTTGAGCGACGACCGCGATTTGTCTCGAGATGCTGCGGCGATTGAGTCGCTCGAGCGGCTGGCCGTCAAGCATGATTACGCCTGAAACCCTGGGGATCTGACCATTGAGCGCACGAAGCAGCGTCGATTTGCCGGCGCCATTCGGCCCGATTATCGCAGTGATCTCACCGGCCTTTAATGACAGCGTGAGATCAGCCACCGCTGTGCGATCGTCGTAGCGGATAGTTAAATCGCGGGCTTCGAGCACAGTTCACACTCGCTTCAGCAGATAAATAAATAGAGGCGCGCCAATCAACGCTGTGATCGCACCGACCGGCAACTCTCGTGGTGCGATGATTGTTCGCGCAACGGTGTCGGCCACAATCACAAAGAGCGCTCCGCCGAGTGCTGCTGCCGGAATGCTGATGCGGTTGTCGCTGCCGAGTGAGAGTCTCGCGAGATGCGGAACGACAAGGCCCACATAACCCACCGATCCACTGGCCGCGACTGAACTTCCCACCAGCAAACTCGCGACCAGAAACACGACCATACGCACGCGCCCTACTTCAACTCCAAGGTCAAACGCGTCGCGCTCGCCAAGCATCAACAGGTTCAACGAGCGCGCGTGCAGCGTTAACGCGAGCGCGCCCAGGATTGTGATGGTGATTGCAACCGGCAGCAGCGCCTTGCTTGATCCCGATAAATCGCCGAGCAACCAAAAAGTGAACGAGCGAATTCTCGTCGCATCCATGAGAGTGGTCACAAAAACAATCACCGACGAAAGAAATGTCGTCACTATCACCCCGGCGAGTATCAAGCGCTCAGGCGTCGCACCGGCGCGCCCGCGTGCGAGTCGATAGACCGCGAATGTCGCTGCAAACGCCCCGCTAAACGCGAGCAATGGACGCGTCCATTCAATCGCGCCGAAGAAAACCAACGAGATCATTGTCCCCACCGCAGCGCCGTTTGAGATGCCGAGCAGGTAAGGTTCGGCGAGGGGGTTTCGCAACAGCGCCTGATATCCGGCGCCGGCAGTTGCGAGCGAGCCGCCGACTGCCGCAGCGAGCAGAATTCTTGGTAGTCGTATCTGGAAGAGAATGTCGAACTGATCCTGCGTCAACCCGCACGCGCTCGAGCCCAGCGACGCAAGCGCGCATAACGACGCGCGCGCGGGGAGTCTCTCACTTCCGAGCAACGACATTGAGACGATGGCCAGAAGCAGCACAGCTCCAAGCAGCGCACACGAAATCAATGTCTTGCGAAGCGTGACCCGGTTCATTTGAAGGCGTCGGGATGAAGCGCGCGCGCCATTGCTTCGAGCCCGTCAATTGCTCGTGGCCCAGGGCGCGTAAGGTAGTCGTCATTAATCTTGTACACACGACCGTGGAGCGCTGCCGGTGACTGGCGCAGAGCTTCAGTTACATCGGAGTTGACTGAACCCATCGATCCACCTGTGGGCAAAATAATCGCTTCCGGTCTGGCAGCCAGTGCCGATTCGTTGCTGTATTTGGGCCACGCGCCGGGAACATTAGCAGTAACCGATGCGGCTCCAGCCCTGCGCATGAGGTCGGTCACAAAAGCGTCGTGTCCGGCAGTGTAGAGTGGCTCAGAAGAGACCTGGTAAAACACACGCACAGGCTGTTTGCCTTTCACCGCTTGTTCTACTGCCGTAGTTCGCTCCCGAAGTTTCGTCACCAGCTGATCTGCCTGGTCCTTCTGGCCCAACATTTCGCCAACCTCCTGGATCGATCGGAAAACGCCTTCGAGATCGTGTGGATCGGTGACGAAGACTGCGATGTTCTGGTTTTGAAGTTGTTGCGTGAATACTTCGAGCTGCGACGACGTCGAGATCAGCACCACTTGAGGTTTCAAGGCGATGATGCGTTCCAGACTCGGATGCAGCGTGTCACCAATCTCAGCGACCGCTTTTGCTTCGGGCGGATAGTCGCAGTAACTCGTTCGTCCGACAAGTTTGTCACCCGCGCCCACAGCAAAAACAATCTCCGTGAGATTCGGAGCGAGGGAAACAACTCTCGTGACTCTCGCCGGCAACGAAACACGTTGCCCCGCGCCAGATTTACAGCCGAACGAAATCGCGAGTAGTAATAGGATTATCAGCGCTCTTCGGGACACAGCGGAACAGGTTGCCACAAAAAGGCACAAAAAGCACATAAGAAAGATGTCTTCTTCTTAATGTGCTTTTTGTGCCTTTTTGTGGCTACTGTTAAGATGCGTGGCCATGATCAAAACTGTCGAATGGACAAAGGACGGCGTACGCATGCTGGACCAGCGGCTACTGCCCTCCGAAGAAACTTACTTGATGCTGCGTTCCTACGATGAGGTCGCCGAGGCCATCCGCAAGATGGTGATCCGTGGCGCACCAGCAATCGGAGTTGCCGCAGCCATGGGAATCGCGCTCGGCGCCAGCCAATCAGTCGGCACTTCCGTGGCCGATCTTGATGACGACCTGCAGTACATCTGCGACGTGATGAGCAAGACGCGTCCGACGGCAGTGAACCTTTTCTGGGCCATCGAGCGAATGCGCCAGGCATTTCAAAAGAACAAGCATCTGAACGACGTCGAGCAAGTCAAAAAAGCACTCGTCGCTGAAGCGCTCGCGATTTTTGAAGAAGACATCGCGGCAAACCGGGCGATTGGCCGTCACGGCGAACCATTGATTCCAGATGGCGCCACCGTGCTCACACACTGCAACGCCGGCGCTCTGGCAACTGCGGGCGATTACGGAACTGCTCTCGGAGTGATCCGCGGCGCGCGCGACGCGGGAAAGAAGATCGCCGTCATCGCTGACGAGACACGCCCATTCCTCCAGGGTCTCCGACTCACTGCGTGGGAACTGGCAAAAGACGACATTCCCGTCACAGTAATTACCGACAACATGGCTGGTCACGTGATGAAGAACGGGAAGGTTGATGCGGTAGTGGTCGGCGCCGATCGCATCGCCGCGAACGGCGACACTGCGAACAAGATCGGCACCTACATGGTCGCGGTCCTGGCGCGCGAACACGGCGTGCCGTTCTACGTGGCTGCGCCGTTAACGACACTCGATCTATCGATTACTTCAGGCGAGGAGATACCGATCGAAGAGCGCGATTCGATGGAAGTGACCCACATCAAAGACCATCAACTCGCACCGGATGGCATCAATGTTCACAACCCGGCGTTTGATGTGACACCACATCAATTCATTACTGCCATCATTACTGATAAGGGCGTGGCGAGACCACCGTATATCAAAAGCCTGAAACTTTTAGCGACGGATAACACAGATTAGCGGCTAAACCGACTCGATTTCCACCAGTCGATCGTTCGCTGCAGTCCCTCGCGCAATCCGACCTTTGACTCGTACTCGAGGAACTGTCGCGCCAGCGTGATGTCTGCGAGACTATGTCGCACATCACCTACGCGTGGCTCACGATATTCCGCCGTCACATCCTGTTTCCCAGTCAGATCCTTCAACTCAGCCAACAATTCATTGAGCGTGATTCGCTCGCCATTCGCGACGTTGATCACTTTCCCCGCCGCATCTTTCGCCGAGGCTGCTTTTAGATTTGCCGAGACGACGTTGTCGATGTAAGTAAAATCGCGGGACTGCTCTCCATCTCCGTAGATGACCGGCCGCTCGTTCGATAACAACGTGCTGATAAATCGCGAAACAACACCCGAATACTGTGACCCCGGATCCTGCCGTGGTCCAAAGACATTGAAGTAACGAAGTGAAACTGTCTCCAACCTGTAGACTCGCGTAAACACCTGGCAGTAATACTCGCCGACTAACTTAGCGACCGCATAAGGCGACAACGGATCGGGCAGCATCTGCTCATCCTTTGGCAGCGTGGGCTGATCGCCGTAAGCCGAGCTCGAAGCTGCGTAAACAACTCGCCTGACTTTCTGGTCACGCGCCGCAACAAGCAAAGAGAATGTACCGTCGACTGATGCAATGTGAGTTTGACGCGGAGCTTCGACTGATCGCGGCACGGATGGAATTGCCGCTTCATGAAAAACTACTTCGACACCGTCGAGTACCTTGTTCAGCAGTTGCTCGTCCGCCACGCTGCCCTGAACGAAATCGAGATCGCCACCAATCTCTTCGATGTTTTCACGATGACCTGTCGATAAGTCGTCGAGAACGCGGACGCGCGCGCCATCCGCCATCAGTGCCGCAGCGATGTGAGACCCGATGAAACCTGCGCCTCCAGTTACCAGAGCAATTCCTGTTAGTGCCATCCTCTTTTCTCTTTACCTGCCAACGCCGACATATTCAAAGCCGAATTCTCGCATGTCTTCCGGATCGTAAATATTACGCAAGTCGACGATCTTCGGCGTCGTCATCAAGTCGCGGATGCGGATCATGTCCAGCGCGCGAAACTGATTCCACTCCGTCACGAAGACGAGCGCGTCTGCGCCTTTTACTGCGGTGTATTCGTCGTCAGCGTAAAAAATCTCGGGCAGCAGCTTCATTGCCTCGTGCTTTGCCACCGGATCGTAAGCGCAGATCTTTGCCCCTTCTGCCAGCAGGCTGCGAATGATTCCAAGCGCAGGCGCTTCGCGCATGTCGTCGGTTTCCGGCTTGAACGCGAGCCCAAGGACAGCCACAGTCTTACCATCGAGTTGACCAACAAGCTTGCGTATCTTCGCGAGCATCATCTCGCCCTGGCGCTGATTAACTTCGATCACAGCATCGACAATTAGCGACGCAGAATCGTACTGCCGTGCGACTGACGAAAGCGCTCTCGTATCCTTCGGGAAACAAGATCCGCCGAAGCCCGGTCCAGGATGAAGAAACTTGCTACCGATTCTTTTATCCATGCCGATCGCGCGCGCGACGTCGTGAACGTCGCAACCTATCTTGTCGCACAGATTCGCAATCTCATTGATGAAGGATACTTTTGTTGCGAGAAACGCGTTGGCTGCATATTTCGTCAGTTCAGCAGCCTCGAGCGACGTGATCACAAACGGCGCCTCAATCAGGTAGAGCGGGCGATACAGGTCCTTCATGATCGCGATTGCTTCTTCATCGCGACTACCGATTACCACGCGATCCGGACGCATGAAGTCGTTGATTGCGGCGCCTTCTCTGAGAAACTCCGGATTCGAAACGACACCAAAGTTTGCGCGCGTCTTCTTCCGTTCACTAATCAAACCGCGAATACGTTCCCCTGTTCCGATCGGCACGGTCGACTTCGTCACAACCACTTTGTAGCCATTCATGTAATCGGCAATAGAGAGCGCGGCAGCCTCGACGTAACTCATATCCGGAGAGCCGTCAGGTTTTGGAGGAGTTCCTACAGCGAGGAAGATGACGAGGGCTTGTTCTACAGCCTGGCGAACGTCAGTGGTGAAGCGGAGGCGACCGGCTTGAGAGTTCTTTAAGACAAGTTGTTCGAGACCTGGTTCATAGATCGGCATTACGCCTTTGAGTAATCGCTCGATCTTATCTTCATCAACGTCGACGCAGGTTACGTCAACACCAAACTCAGCGAAGCATGCGCCGGTTACAAGGCCAACATAACCGGTACCAATAACAGCAATATGCATTATCTAATTCCTGTACCTTTGTACTGTGAACTTTGTACTTTGTGCTTTGTCTCGCAAGTCCTAATCATTCTTGGACCGGGTCAGTACAGGGAGCGGTAGCGACCTGGTCAACCATCGGCCTTCAGATGCTTATCACTGACCAGGTCGCTACCGCTCCCTGTACTGACCCGGTCCAAGTCGCGGCCAAAGTACAAAGAACAAAGCACTAAGATCAAAGTCCCAGACATTCAAAACCTTGCGGGTCACGCGTCTGAAATTCGCGTGACCCGCAAGGTGAATTTAGCTGACCGTAGCGCTGGTTACCAGTGCCACAGTGTTTTTACTCAAGCCGAACGAGCTTACTAAGCGAGCTACTTGGTCGGGCTGACTACGGTAACGCTGCCGCCAAAGTTAAGGTCGTTGTTGTGGAACGCGGCGTAGAGAACACCAGCCACCGCACCACCGACGGCCAGCAGCAACACTGCCAACGCGCCACCACTCAGATCATCGTCATCATCATCGGTCTGCGGGTTCGGCGTTCCAGCGGTTGCACTCTCGCCAGCAGCGACCTGCTTCGAGCTGCCACCGGTCTTGAACTGCGCCAGTCCCGAAAGCGTCGAGACTGAGGTGCGTCCACGTGAAGCACTGACCGTGAAGGTCGTTGCCTGGCTGCCGTCTACAACAACAGTACCGTCTTTAGTGGTCAGGTTAACTGTGGTTCCAGCCACCGTTGACACTTGAGCACTACCAGTTTCGAGCATTGCAGTGATGCTGTTCGCCGCAAAGCTGAGGCGAAGGTTGCTATTGGGTGCGAGTTCAACTCGACCGACCTTGCTGATGCTTACTGAAGCGCTGCTTTGAGCCGCGGTGCTAATCGTTGAATCCGTGAAAACCGTGCCACCGGAAATCACTTTTTGACCATTCACCGTGACTTGTCCGCTTACCGAAAGCTCGCCGGACGCTTTCGCACCGGGCGCAGCCAACCCCACCATTGAGTAAACACTCAAAACGGCAACCGCCACCAAGGTCGCGATGGACTTGCGGCTCCAAGTTTTGCTGATCATTAACTTTCCTCCCGTATAGTGAAACACAAAGGTCTTAATTGCGTACCGCGACGGCCGAACAGTCGTGGGAAAAACTATGAGTTGTTAGGCAACTCTCAAAGCCCGTTAATGCTTGGGATTTATGGCCTGTAGGCCACCAACATTGGATTTATTACACTAATACAAGCCCTCTGTCAACAATCATTTGGCTTAACTTTGCCACAAAACTGTGTCGGGCATCGCGAGCGCGTGAGTGTGCAGTTTTGGGACAGTGTGGTCCAACGAGCAAATCGGCTCTTAAGGTCGACGAACGGCGGACGATTTTTCCGTGAGCTCGGCCTGCTCGTACGGGTCGAGACGAGCGAAGAGGTAGAAATTGCCACCAGTCGTCCGAACTACCCCCAGGTATCGGAATGTATTCCGCAGGACTTCGCCAACTTTCAGACTAGTCGTCAACGGTGGATTTGAACCGAACAAGAGCCTCATTTCTTCCGCCGAAACTGCCTCGAGCTCCGGCAGGTAATCGTTGTGAGTCTCCCGTGCAAGGCGGATCGCCATCTGACGTAAAGCCTTAATGCGATTCGAATTATGTCGATAATAGGTACTGCTTACTTCGCGGCGACTGACGCGATCGTCCACCACCTCCTGCTCGTTACGCAGGTAGCCAAGATAGGCGCGGACCACGGGACCAAACTCGTCATCCGAGCGTTGCGGATTCGCGTTTGCGCGCATGGGTGTGAGGGTGCAGAGGGATAACAACAGAACGGCGGAAAATCTTCCCTTGATACTTGCCATGGCTTTGCTCCTGGCGGGAGGTAATCCTGTATTTTTATTGTGACTGCGGGATTATACCAGCAGCCGGATTACCAAAATTGCGCCCGTCTTTCGGCAATGTTACATTGATCTTCGATTTCCGTTAAGTGGTATGTCTTCTCCTGAGCCTCCAGCTTCTTCAAACGTAAGGAACGTTGCCCTCGGAGTCTGTGGGGGTATTGCGGCCTACAAGGCGATCGAAGTTTTGCGTGGACTGCAAAAGGCCGGCTGCAACGTGCACGTGGCAATGACGAAACGGGCCTGCGAGTTTGTGACGCCGCTAACGTTTCGCGCGCTCTCCGGTCATCACGTCGTCGTCGACGATTACGCACCTGATAACCCAGATCCGATCGCTCACATCACGTTTTCACAAACCGTCGATCTTTTTATCGTCGCGCCCGCTACGGCAAACACGATCGCCAAGTTAGCGAATGGTATTGCTGACGATTTTCTCAGTTCCACTTATCTCGCGTGCACTGCTCCGGTGTTGATTGCTCCGGCAATGAATACAACGATGTTGGAGCACCCGGCCACGCAACGAAATCTCGAGCGGCTACTAGCGGACGGAGTGCATTTTGTCGAACCCGACGCAGGCGAGATGGCGTGTGGCACGATTGGACCAGGGCGCTTGAGCGAACCCGACCGGATTGTTGCCGCCGCACTCGATATTCTCAACGTCGCAAAGGATCTCAGCGGAGAGCGACTTCTAATAACCGTTGGCGCTACGCGTGAAGAGATCGATCCGGTGCGATTTATCTCAAACAGGTCATCAGGGAAAATGGGATTCGCACTTGCCGAAGCAGCGTTGAAGCGTGGCGCCGATGTGACTGTCGTAGCTGGTGTGACGACGGCTGCGACTCCTCGCGGCGTCAGAATCATCAAAGCACTATCCGCAGAAGAGATGTCGCAGGCAGTTGCACGCGAGAGTGCCGGTGCGTCAGTTTTTATCGGCGCCGCAGCGATCGTCGATTACCGTCCCGCGCAACGGGCAGAACAGAAGATTAAGAAATCAAACGACTCGATAACATTGACGCTCGAACGCACGCCGGACGTGCTCTCGCAGGTCGCAGCTTCACGCTCGAACGGGATGCTCGTGATCGGATTTGCAGCAGAGACTGAGAACGTCGTCAAGAATGCAAAAGAAAAACTGCTTACTAAGAAACTGGACGCCATCATCGCCAACGACGTAACACGTCAAGATTCCGGTTTCGATTCGGCGACGAATGCGATTACGATTATCACGAAGGATCGCAACGACGCGTTACCGTTATTATCCAAGCGCGAAGCCGCCGATCGCATTCTCGATGTTATAGTGCAACTAAAATATGCCCAAAGAGATTCTGGATCTTCTCGCTGAAACAAAAAAACAACTCGAGCACTTGCGCGCACTCGGAGTCGAAGGCATCCGCGTTGATCCGAAACCTAATCCGTCTAATCCGCGGCTAACTGAACCTGTGACATCATTATTCGGTGACATAGCTCCAGCACCTGCAAAGCTCACACCCTCAAACGAAACATTCGAACAGATTCACACTGAGATCGGCGACTGCACTCGCTGTCCGCTTCATCTCGAACGCACTCACGTCGTCCACACTGAAGGAAACAGAAAGGCGCGACTGATGTTTGTCGGTGAAGCGCCGGGCGCTGATGAAGACGCACAGGCGCGTCCGTTTGTCGGTCGCGCGGGACAGTTACTAACGAAGATCATCGAAGCCATCGGTTTGAAACGCGAACAAGTCTTGATTGGTAACGTCAATCGCTGCCGGCCACCAGGTAACAGAGCCCCAACAACTGAAGAAGCGACAACCTGCAAGCCCTACCTCCTGCGCGAGATTGCGATCGTGCAGCCCGAAGTGATCGTCGTGCTGGGCAACACCGCGATGAAAAATCTTCTCGACACGCGCGAAGGCATCACACGACTGCGCGGGCGCTTCCAGGATTACAAAGGTATTAAAGTAATGCCCACCTTCCATCCCGCTTACCTGCTGCGCGATCCGTCGAAGAAGCGAGAAACATGGGAAGACTTGAAGAAAGTTCGCGACTATCTCGACGGGCAACGGACGAATGCGGGGACGAACACAGAATGATCCGTGTTAATCTGTGAACTCCGTGGACAAAACCTCATACGCTGAAGTGGCGGTGCCTCTTCACGTGTTTCAAACATTTACTTACCGTCTGACCCCAGAACAGACCGGCCAGGCTGAGGTGGGTGCGCGTCTCGTCGTGCCGCTCGGACGCAGTGTTGTTACTGGCTACATTCTTGATTTGTCAGACGAGCCCACCGCGGATCTCGTCGAGTCAGACATCAGAGACGCGAAGGAACTTCTCGACGAAACTCCGGTTTGTGGTCCTGAGATCCTGCAACTGGCCCGCTGGGTCGCCGATTATTACGCGTGTCCAATCGGCGAAGTCATCAAGGCAGCATTGCCACCGGGCATGTCTCCGAAACGAAAGACAGCGACGGTTGTGCAACCAAAGCTGCGCCGCTTCGTTCGATTACTAAAACCATCAGATTCGGAGAAACTCACTGACGCACAACGCCGCGTACTTACAACGTTGACGGCGAGTGGTCCAATGCTGCTCCAGTCGTTAATAAAAGACGCAAACGTCAGCGCCTCGACAGTTTCGTCTTTAGAAAAGAAAGCCCTCCTGGAAACTTACGTCGAGGCGATTCGACGTGATCCTTTGTCAGAGAACCTCGGCATCAGCGACGTAGAACATAACCTCACTGCCGGCCAGTCGACCGTCCTCGCGCAGATCGAAGAGCAGATGAACACGGGCGACTACTCGGCGTTTCTGCTGCACGGCGTCACCGGCAGCGGCAAGACCGAGGTCTACATGCGCGCGATGAATAAAGCGCTGAGTCTTGGTCGTTCGGCGATGATGCTCGTGCCTGAAATCGCTTTGACACCTGTCTTTTCACGACGTCTGCGCGCGCGCTTCGGAGATCAAGTCGCGATCTTCCACTCGTCTCTACAAAAGGGAGAGAGATTCGACGAATGGACGCGCGTGCGAAACGGTGAAGCTCGGGTCGTGATCGGGACGCGCTCAGCGGTGTTTGCTCCCGTGAAGAGCCTCGGCCTGATCGTCGTCGATGAAGAGCACGAAGCGTCTTATCGACAACAGGAGTCGCCTTACTACAACGCGCGCGACGTTGCTATCGTTCGCGCGCAAAAGGAATCCGCTACGGTGGTTCTCGGTTCAGCAACGCCTTCGCTCGAATCATTTCACAACGCGCGCAAAGGCAAGTACCAGTTTGTCCGGTTGCCCGAACGCATCGGCGCACGCCCGATGGCTGAAGCAAAGATCATCGACATGCGAACCGTCTTTGCGCGACACGCGAAGCCGCGCGTGTTTTCGGATGAATTACTCGAAGCGATCCGGGAAACACGCGAACGTGGAGAGCAGTCAATTATCCTGCTGAATCGGCGTGGTTATTCCAGTTTTATACTATGCCGCTCATGCGGTGAGACAGTACAGTGTCCGAACTGCGATGTGACGTTGACTTATCACCGCAGCGAGCGCGTTATCGTTTGTCACTACTGCAATCACCGCGAACCAGTTCCTCGTGTCTGTCCGTCGTGCGGCAAGAAATACATTTACTACGTTGGTGAAGGAACAGAGCAACTCGAGGAAATGTTGAAGCTGCTTTTCCCTTCTCTTCGCGTAGCTCGCATCGATCGCGACACGACCGCGCGCCGAAAAGTGTTCGAGCAATCCCTAGCCGACTTCAGTGCCGGAAGGATCGACACCCTCGTTGGAACGCAGATGTTAGCGAAGGGGCATGATTTTCCGAATGTGACGTTGGTTGGCGTTGTCTCGGTCGATGCCGGTCTGGCGTTGCCGGACTTTCGTTCGGCCGAACGGACTTTCCAGTTGATTACACAGGTCGCAGGTCGTGCAGGAAGGGGTGATCGACCGGGGCGCGTCCTGATCCAAACCTATCATCCTTATCACTATTCTTTGCGACACGCCTGCGCGCAGGATTATGAAGGGTTCTTCGAGGAAGAGCTTCGCTACCGGCAAAACCATGCGTATCCCCCGTTCGTGGCGTTGGCCAGTTTGTTGATTCATGGCCCGGATCTTGGTCGCGTAAGATCTGACAGTCTCGAACTTCGCAAGCAGCTCGATCTGGTGAATCAGGATCGGAAGTGCCGGATACTTGGTCCAGCGCCTGCGCCGCTCTCCAGGCTGAAGGGCGAGCATCGTTTCCAGATATTGATCAAGTCACGGAGTCGGAAGGACCTGCGCGAGGTTGCGGATGCGGCATTAAAAGCGGTAGCTGATAAGGGAGCTAATCTTCGTTCGATAAATTT
>DATNFX010000171.1:0-10991 GCA_035606195.1 Pyrinomonadaceae bacterium | reverse complement strand
GCAGGTCTCGCTTGAGTTTCTCACCGGTTACGTAATCGAGAAGGCACTCTCAGTCGACAACATCTTCGTGTTTGTGATGGTGTTCTCGTACTTCGGCATTCCGGCGAAGTACCAGCATCGAGTGTTGTTCTTTGGCATTCTGGGCGCTCTCGTCTTTCGCGCGATCTTTGTCGCGATCGGTTCGGCGCTGATGCAGTATCAGTGGGTGGTGGTCCTGTTCGGCGTGTTTCTCATCTTTACCGGCATCAAGATCTTTCTCGCGAAGGACAAGCCGGTCGATCCGGAAAAGAACTTCTTGATTAGGTTACTACGCCGTCTTTTGCCCGTTACACCAGATCTCCACGGATCGAAGTTCTTTGCTCGCGTAAATGGCAGAACCTTTGCGACGCCGCTGCTTGTTGCGCTCCTCTTTCTGGAGGCTACCGACATCGTCTTCGCAGTCGATTCGGTGCCGGCAATCTTCGCCGTCACGAAAGAGCCGCTGATTGTCTTTACGTCAAACATCTTCGCGATACTCGGTTTGCGAGCCCTCTTCTTCATGCTGGCAGGGGCCGTCGACAAGTTCTACCTGCTCAAGTACGGACTCGGGGTGGTGCTGCTGTTTGTCGGGTTGAAGATGGTGTGGCTCAATCAGCTCTTCGACGGACACTTTCCGATCTGGCTCTCGCTGGGAATCATCTCGGCGGTGCTGTTCTTATCAGTGGCACTCTCGCTGGCGTTCCCGAAAAGAAGAGAAGTAGCCGCAGATATTGGCGGATAAATGCGGATTGGCAAACGTTATCCGGACAGGTAACATCGTAGCGCTGTACTTCGCTTCCGTTTCTCTAAAAGTCGGCTAAAGTGGTCTGCGTGAGGAGGATTGAATGTTTTCGCCTGCGTCGCGTCCCGCCCTTTCCATCATTCTGGTGCTTGTGATTGGTCTGGTTACGGTGTTTGCTCAGACTCGTCCGGCGAGCCAGAAGCCCCAGCAGCCGCAATCGGCCGCGACTCCACCCGAAGAACCGCAGGACGTCGAGACGGTCAAGATTGACACCGATCTCGTGACCGTGCCGCTGAGTGCTACCGATCGTTCCGGTATGTACGTCACTGACCTTCGCAAGGAAGAGTTCACGATTACTGAAGACGACGTAGCGCAGAAGATTGAGTTCTTTGGAAAGGTCGCCGCACCGTTTCATGTCGTGCTCCTGCTGGACACGAGTTCAAGCACTCGTGACAAGTTGAGAGAAATACAGAAAGCAGCCAGCGCCTTTGTGGAACAGTTGCAGCCACAGGATCGCGTAAAAGTAATCTCGTTTGACGACGCCGTAAATGACCTTAACGACTTCACCAGCAATCGCGATCTTTTACGTGCGGCGATCAATCGAACCAAACCCGGTGAAGGGACGAAGGTATACGACGCGATCGAATTGGCTGTCAGCACGATTCGCCGGATCAACGGGCGCAAAGCGATCGTGCTTTTTAGTGATGGAATGGATTGGCACAGCGATCACGCGACCTTTGAGGGGACGGTTCGTTCGCTTGATGAAGAAGGCGTAGTGGTTTACCCGATTCGCTATGACACGCGAGCAACAACCGAAGCATTGGCCCGAGAGCAAGCTGGTGAACAAGCAGCTCTCCCGACGATCAGCGTGATCAGAAACCCGACTCCCGGTGGTACGACACCGAAGACCTTTCCGGGTGGTGACGATAGTTCGATCCCTTCATCGGGTTCACGCAAGACTGGCCCATTCGGACTACCGTCAGCCGATGAAATCGTGCGCCGCCGTCGTGAACAAGAACGGGACCGCTACCCAAATCCGAATGGTGGACCAGCTCCAACCGGCGATCCGACTGAAAGGACTCCTGATCCAAACGATCCTGACAAACGCGGGCCGCGTGTGCCTGGCATTCCTGGTTCGGGACCCAGCACCACTGGTCCTCAACCGAGAAGTGGTCAAGATGAGTCGATTAAGGGAATGCTCGACCTGGCGTACTTGACGGCTGACAGTTATCTCAAAGCCTTAGCGGAGAAATCGGGCGGCCGTATGATGCGTTCCGATACTCTCGCGTCACTGCCGGATGCATTCGCCCAAATCGCAGCCGAGCTTCGCACGCAATACATGCTTGGATACTATCCTCTCAACAAAGAGCGCGACGACCGCTATCGCAAGATCAAGGTCACAACCACTCGCAAGAACGTAGCAATCCGCGCCCGCCCCGGCTATTTGTCCACCGCTGCTAAATAGGTCCTATAGGACTTATAGGACCTATACTTGCCGCCAACCCTCACCCGTGCTACAAGAACCACTCATGCCTGATCGAGCTGAAGCCTGGGAGTTGTTGTGTGAGTACACAAAGGGCGATAGCCTGCGCAAACACGCGCTCGCAGTCGAGGCTGCCATGCGTGCGTGCGCGAAGCGTTACAACGAAGGTCCGGCCGATGAAGACGAATGGGGCATGGTCGGCCTGCTTCACGATTTCGATTATGAGATGTTTCCCACAGCGGATCAGCACCCGTTCACAGGCTCAAACATTCTTTGTGGACGTGGCTACTCCGAGCGCATCATCCGCGCCATCCTCGGTCATGCGACTTACACCGGCGTGCCGCGCGACACTGACATGGCCCGCGCGCTTTTCGCTACCGACGAACTCTGCGGCTTCCTCGTGGCCTGCGCACTCGTAAGACCATCTCGCAGTCTTGACGATATGGAGGTTTCGTCGGTCAAGAAGAAACTGAAAGACAAAGCATTCGCGCGTTCTGTGAATCGCGACGACATCAAACAAGGTGTCGAAGAGTTAGGCATCAATATCGACGAGCACATCCGGTTTGTAATCGATGCGTTGCGGCCAGTGCAAAAAGAGATTGGTTTGAATTCGATCGACGGTTGAGGTCACAAAACGATCTGTGGTCCACCCGGTCGGACTTCCATTCCGTCTCTGCGGGTGAGAATCGACGTCACGAGTAGAAGGGCAACGGTGAGCAGGGTCGCGAGTACGAAAGTCAGGAAAGCCTGTGTTCGTCGTCGGCGTGCGGTGTGACGATATACAAAGATTGAAGCAAAGATGATTGCCGCGAGCGGCAACAGTAAGGTTGAAACTATAAGCAGGCCCGGACTAGCTAACGCCTGCCGCGAGAAGACGCCGAGCACGAGCCCAATGCACGAACCAGCGCCTGCCACTGCCGCAAGCAATGAAGCAAGTAACACGAGCTTCAATCGCATCCGGGCAGTTTCCTTAATTTGACGCTCGTGTTCAAGACGCTTCTCCTTGGTTGTGAGAGAAAGGCGCCGCCAAGGATACCATAGGGACGGACCACAAAACGGACTGAAATAAATGATCACGAGAAACGCGCTGCTTTGGTTGTCCCAACAGGAGGGGTTAAAGGATTTCGCGACCAGTTTTAGATTTTTCAAGAAGCTCACCACGCGCTTCGTGGCCGGCGACACGATTGATGAGACTGTTCCATTTATTCAGCAGATAAATACAGAAAATTGTACGGCTTCATTCGATCACCTGAATGAATCGGTCGGTAGCGCCGCCGAAGCAGATAAGGAAGTTGAAGAGTATCTGAACATCCTGGCGAAGATCGACGAAACGCGGATTCGTTCAAACGTCTCGATCAAACTCACGCAGTTTGGGCTCGGTCTCCATCCCGAACTGGCCTACAAGAACGCCCGGCGAGTGGTGGAAGAAGCCCATCGACGTGGCAACTTTGTGAGAGTCGATATGGAAGGCTCAGATGTTACCCAGGTAACGATCGATATCTTCAGGCGTCTGCGATCTGAATTTGATTTGAATACCGTTGGCATTGTCCTGCAGTCGTATCTCTACAGGACTTATCAGGATGCGCAAGAGCTCGTGAAACTTCCCGCGCGCATTCGGATCTGCAAAGGCGCATACAGCGAGCCGGCAGAAGTTGCTTTCCCGGATAAGAAAGACGTCGACGCGAACTACATCAAGGTGATGCAACTGCTATTGGGAAGCGGTGTCTATCACGGCATCGCCACACACGATCCGAAGATGATCGACGCCACGATCAACTTTGCAACACGCGAGGGAATCGGGAAAGAGAAGTTCGAATTTCAAATGCTCTACGGCATCCGGCGGGACCTGCAACGGCAGCTCGCACGCGACGGCTTCAACGTGCGAATCTATGTGCCTTACGGAAAACACTGGTATCCTTACTTCATGCGCAGGCTGGCGGAACGACCCGCAAATGTCTGGTTCGTGATGAAAAATCTGGCGAAGGGCTGACGGCGACGATGAGCGAGTGGTTTTGGATTCTGTGGTGCATCCTCGGTGTGGTACTCATCGTCGCGGAGATTTTCACGACGGGTTTTGTGCTGCTCTGGTTTGGGATCGGAGCGTTGTTGGCTGCGCTGGCGAGTTTCGTCGGCATCGACAGTCTGGGTATTCAGTTTTTGATCTTTGCCGTTACCTCGATTGCACTAACCGCCGCTTCAAGAACAATCTTCATCAACTACTTTTCACGCGATAAGCCTGAGACTTCGTTGCGCAGTGGCGTCGACGGACTTCCGGGAAAGGTAGGAACCGTCGTTTCCTCGAGTAAAGGCGCACTTAACGAAGGCGCAGTGAAAGTATTTGGATCGACATGGACCGCGTATCCAGCACCGGGTGAAGAACCTTTGGAGGCGGGTGAACGGGTTTGTGTGGAGAGTATTGAAGGCGCGTCGATCTATGTTAGGCGAGTCGGTGGTGAACCCGATTGGCGCTCTAAAGAGTTATCCACAGATTACACAGATAAAAACTCATCTGCGTAATCTGTGGATAGATCTAATGAGGTTCGGTGTCGGCCTCGTAAGTATCGTCAAGCGTCTTATCTTCTTCAAGCGGTGGCAGCTCGATCGTAATTCGATCTGATGCCGGTTCTTCGAGATCGTCACCGAAGAAACGCGCCAGCACCACAGTGATATTATCCTCGCCGCCGCGATTGTTTGCCTCGTCAATCAATGCATCACACGCTTTCGCGAGATTGCCTTTGCTGTTGACGACAATGTGCTGAATATCTTCCGCGCGGAGTTTCCCTGACAATCCATCACTACAAAGCAGCACCACATCATCCTGCCGTAACCGAATCTTGCCCGTAACCGGATTGACTTCACTCTGCGCGCCGAGTGCCTGCAGGATCACATTGCGGAACATGTGTGTCTCAGCTTCTGACTCACTAATCTGGCCGACGTCGACGAGTTGCTGCACCAGCGACTGGTCCTTCGTGGCCAGACGAATCTGTTCCTTGCGGATGACGTAACCGCGGCTGTCACCGACCTGCACCAAGTCAAGACTATCACCACGGATCGCCGCGCCAGTGAATGTCGCCCCCATGCCCGCGCAACGGGAGTCTTCCTGACTCCGGGCGTGAATCGCGGTGTTGGCGTAATGGGTCGCGTTCTTCAGACACTCGACCAGGTCGAGCTCCGGATCACAGGAGGCGTCGCCTTCGCCGACCAGCATTTGTCGGACTGAATCGACGGCCATGCGACTGGCCACGTCACCGGCGAGTGCGCCGCCCATGCCGTCGGACACAACCAGGACCAATCCCTTATTGCCGACGTCAAAGCGGGTTAAATTTGCGGGCGGGGGAGTACCCTCGGCGCCGGTCCATGTTTGTTCGGTAGACAAATCCAGAACAAGAAAATTGTCTTCATTGCCACGTCGAACTCGGCCAACGTCTGATTTGGCGAATAACTCTACGATCATAAATGGAGAGCAATTAGGAAGTCGTTAATAATGGCTGAGAACCGGGAGATTGTAACCCATCCTGTTAATCCTGAACATCCTGGAATCCTATTAACTAAAGCTTGTCCAGAGCCTGATCCAAATCCGCAATAATGTCGTCCGTGTCTTCTATTCCCACGGAGATTCGTACCAGTCCGTCCGTAATGCCGAGCCGTGCACGTTTGGCCTCGTCGACCGAAGCGTGCGTCATGGTCGCGGGATGCGAGATCAATGTCTCAACACCGCCCAAACTCTCCGCGAGCGTGCAAAGCTTAACAGAGTCGAGCACGATTCGCGCTGCCTCGAGCGAACCGACGTCAAAGGCTACCATACCGCCAAAACCGTGCTGTTGTCGTCGCGCGAGCGCATGCTGCGGATGCGACGCCGAGCCCGGATAGTAAACCCTTTTCACCTTCGGATGCTCTTCCAGAAACGCCGCAACCGCGCGACCTGTTTTATCGTGTTGCTCCATGCGCAACGCTAGTGTTTTTGTGCCGCGGAGGACAAGCCAGGAGTCGAACGGTGAAAGGATCGCTCCCGCACTGTTTTGTACGAAACCGATCCAATTCGCGTCTTCTTCGTCGTTCAGGACCACGACTCCGCCCACGCCGTCCGAATGGCCATTCAGGTACTTGGTTGTCGAGTGGACCACGATGTCAACACCAAACTCGAGCGGCCGTTGCAGATATGGCGACATGAAAGTGTTGTCGCACACGACGCGCGCGCCGGCGCGATGCGCGATCTCGCTGACCTCTTTGAGATCCGTCACCGTCATGATCGGGTTTGTCGGTGTCTCGAGAAACACCATCTTCGTATTTGGTTTGATTGCGGCTTCGACGTTCAGCGGATCGGATGTGTCGACATAATCGAATTCGAGGTTGTAGTTCGCGAGAATGCGATTGAACAGACGCGCCGTGCCGCCGTAAGTGTTGTCCGAGACTACGACGTGTTCGCCTGCTTTTACCAGACGCATAGTGGCATCGATCGCAGCCATGCCTGAGGCAAATGCAAAACCGAAACGTGCGCCTTCAAGAGCCGCTATGTTTCGCTCGACTGCCGAACGTGTCGGGTTCTGGGTGCGAGCATACTCGTAGCCCTTGTTCTTTCCGAGTGCGTCCTGTGCGTACGTTGAAGTCTGATAGATCGGGACGGTAACGGCGCCCGTGCTCTCGTCCGGTTCCGATCCGGTATGAATAGCTGTTGTTGCAAAGCCCATAAATATTGTCTCTTCGTGCCTGGTACTTTGTTCTTTGTACTTAGTGCTCTCCAAATTCAAAGGACAAAGAACAAAGCACAAAGTACTAACCTCTACGGCTCATCAAAAATTCCCTGGCTGCGATATCTCTCGGCGCCATCCGGAAAAACTGTGACCACACATTTCCCCGCGCCCAAACGTTCGGCAACCTTGTACGACGCGGCAGCAGCGGCGCCGGAGGACCAGCCGCCAAGGAGACCTTCGAGTCGTGCGATCCTTTTCAGTGCGGCGCAAACTTCGTCGTCCTGGACCATCATGATCTCATCTGCCAGCGATCGATCGAAGATCTTCGGAATAAAGTCGCGTTGTCCGATGCCCTCAATCTTCTTTGGTCCAGGCGGGTTGCCTCCGTAGATCGAACCTTCCGGCTCGACAAGTACACAGAGCACGTCCGGATTATGTTGGCGCGCCGCACGCGCAACACCGCAGAAAGTTCCCGATGTTCCCGCCCCGATCACGACCGCGTCGATGCGGCAGTTCACCTGTTCAATGATCTCGCGTGCCGTCGTCTGTTCATGAAAGCACGGGTTAGCATTATTCTCAAATTGCTGCGGCACAAAGCTGCCGTCAATGCTGCCGGCAAGCTCGTGGCAACGGTCAATTGCGCCCTGCATACCTGCTTCGTGGGGCACGTATTCGATCTCGCCACCGAGAGCTTCGATCAGTTTCATCTTCTCGACCGCGAAGCCTCGCGGGACGCAGAGAATAACACGGTAACCGCGTGCAACTCCCACCAGCGCGAGGCCGATCCCGGTGTTTCCGGCTGTCGGCTCGATAATCGTGGCGCCCGGTTTGAGCAGTCCCTTTTCTTCGGCGTCGAGAATCATGCCCAACGCAGCGCGATCCTTCACCGAGCCCCCTGGGTTCATCCATTCGAGCTTTGCATAGACATCAGCCAACGGCGGTTGGGCAAATCGCGAGAGGTGAAGTAAGGGAGTATGGCCGATAAGATCGAGAATGCTTTCTGCGACGCCGAGTGACATTGAAGTTGATGGTAGCATAAGAAACGCCATCCACAGATTACACAGAAAACCGGCGTAATCTGTGGATGGCGCTCATCGAGCTCGTTGACGCGGATCGAGATACTCACGCAGCCCGTCGCCGATGAAGTTGAAGGCAAGCACCGTGAGGGCAATCGCGATGCCGGGAAAGATCAATGCATGAGGTGCGACAGCGAGTGTCGATAAGTCGCGTGCCTCTTCGATCATGACACCCCACGACGGCGCCGGTGGTGGCACGCCAAGTCCGAGGAACGACAACGACGCTTCGGAGAGCACCGCTCCCGCCATTCCCAAACTTGCCTGCACGATGAGCGGTTGAATCGCGTTGGGAAGAATGTGAATCAGCAGTATGCGAGCGTCGCTGGCGCCGAGTGCGCGCGCTGCCTGAACAAAGTCGTATTCACGAACTTTCAAGACCTGGCCGCGAATGAGGCGCGCGTAGCCGACCCAGCCGATAATGCACAACGCAAAAATGAGTTTGTTCAATCCGGCGCCGAGAAAAGCCACCATCGCAATCGCCAGTAACAAACCGGGGAAGGCCAGGAAGACGTTGAAGACGTAGCCTGAAACAAACTGATCGACCCAGCCCCCGTAATAACCCGCGACAGCGCCGATAAGCGTGCCGACGATGGCTGACACCGTCACCACGATGATGCCGACCTGCAAAGAGATCCGGGCGCCGAACACTACGCGCGAGAAAATATCGCGTCCCGTGGAGTCTGTCCCAAACCAGTGTGCGGCGGATGGTGCAAGATAACGTATGGACAAATCAGTCGCGCCGACGTCATAGGGCGCAATCCACGGCGCGAGCAGCGCCACCAGCACCAGCACCACGACGATAACCAAACCGATGATGGTTAATCGATTCATCCCACTCTAATCCGTGGATCGAGCCAGCGATACACCATGTCAGTGAGCAAGTTCGCGATGATGTACGTCATGCTGATCACAAGCACGCACCCTTGCACGACGCGATAGTCGCGTTTCCCGATGCCGTCCTCGACGAGTAACAGTCCGAGTCCGGGCCAACCAAAGATCTTCTCAGTAATGATTGCACCGGCCAGCAAGACTCCGAGTTGCAGACCAAGAATAGTCACGACCGGAATCAAACCGTTCTTCAAAACGTGCTTGTAGACGACCGTGCGTTCGCTCAAGCCTTTTGCGCGCGCGGTGCGAACGTAGTCTTCACCCAGTTCTTCGATAACAGACGAACGCACCATGCGCGTGAGGATTGCCGAGAGCGCCGCACCGAGTGTAAACGCCGGGAGAATGATATCGCTCCAGCCAAAACGTCCCGAAGGCGAGAGCCAGCCGAGCTTCACGGCAAAGATGTAAACGAGCATTGGGCCGATCACAAAACTGGGCAGGCTGATACCGAGCAGGGCAACAATTGACGCGATATTGTCGACGATGGTGCCACGATTTCTTCCGGCAACGACCCCTAAAGGAATCGCGATCGCGATTGCGATCAGCATCGCGAAGATTGCGAGTTCGATTGTGGCTGGATAGCGCTCGAGAATCAGTTCAATAACAGGACGATCGTTGCGAAACGAGAGGCCCATATCGCCTTTTAGTAGCGCGCGCCAGTAGTCCGTATAGCGATTATCCGCGCCATGCCAGACGAAATGTCGCTGATCGTTTTCGTCGCGTGGAAAGGAAAAGAAAAACGGTGGCCGATCGAGACCGTGCTTCAGGCGAAACTGTGCAAACTGTTCCGGTGTCGCCTGCTCACCGAGCACAGCAACCGCCGGATCGCCGGGCACCAGTTCGATCAGTAATGTGACGAGAGAGACGACGGTCCAAACAACCAGCAGCAGAATAAGCAGGCGTCGGAGAATGCCGAAGATCCTGTACCGGAGAGTTGTGCGCACCGCGGCGCATGATACAACAAGTAGGGGCTGAGAGGCTTTACCGCGTTTTTAGACAAGATTACAAGATTCTCATGATTAATAAGATTCCGATCCTGTTAATCCCGTAAATCCTGTAATCCTGTCTAAAAATAAAAACGTAGCCCAGGGTAGGTTCGAATACTCGCACAGCCCCGACAACCGCGCGCTTACCAAACCGTACCCCGTGACTACGTATCTGGTTGCAAACTAAACGCTGCAACCAATCACAAATTCATTTTGGCCTTTTGCCCAAATGCAAGGCCGCGATCCCACCAGTCAGGTTCTCGTATCCAACCTGAACAAATCCTGCCTGCTCCATCAGGAGCGAGAGTTGGGACTGGTCCGGAAACTTCTGGACCGACGCCGGTAAATAGGTATAGGCACCGAGCGAACCGCTCACGAGGCCACCCATCAACGGCAGTACTTTTCTGAAGTACAGATTAAACAGAGGTCGCAGAATCGCATTTGCCGGTCTCGAAAACTCAAGTACAGCCACCCAGCCGCCCGGTTTCAAGACTCTGGAGAGTTCTGCCAGACCACTTTCGACATTCGACAAGTTGCGCAATCCAAATGCGATCGTCGCGGCGTCAAATGTGCCATCTCGAAAGGGAAGGTCCAGGGCGTCGCCCTCGATTAGGCGTATGCGACCAGACGTCTTACCGGCAGCAATGTCTAACATCGGCCGGCAGAAATCAGTCCCAACAACTCCTGCTCCCGTAATTTCAAACAGCGTAAGCGATAAATCGCCCGTGCCACATGCTACATCCAGAACGCAAGCCCTGCTCGACGGAAGCTTTTCACGAATTCTGGTTGCCACGATCCGGCGCCAACGTTTGTCGACATTGCCGGAAAGCACATGATTCAGGAAGTCGTAGCGGCGCGCGATCGTCGAAAACATCTGCCGAACGCGGCTCGCGTGCTCTCTCTCGGCACTTCCGTTATCAACAGCCACAGTTAAGCCAAATCTGATGGAGGTTTGGTTGCAAGACGCTTGCAAACAATTTGTGATTACCTGGGATTGATGTTGCCGGCCGGCTTTGCAGGCGTTTTCGGTGACGGCGCCGGTGTCGCGATTTCACCGAGAACTTCGTATTGATAACGCCCTTGCAGCGCAGCTTTTAGTGGTGCTGT
>DATNFX010000170.1:0-13979 GCA_035606195.1 Pyrinomonadaceae bacterium | reverse complement strand
AGCGACAACGTCACCTTCATTCGCGGCAAGCATTCGCTCAAGACCGGCCTGGTAGTAATTCGTAATCGCAAGGATCAGAACGGTCGCTCTATTTATACCGGCAACGTAGCTTTCAATTCCGGTGCTGCTTCAGGCGCTGTTACTACAGGCAACGCTTTTGCGGATGCATTGCTGGGAAACTTCCGTACCTATCAGGAAGCGGACAACGATCCGATTGGCTTCTTCAGATTTAATCAAGTCGAAGCTTTCGTTTCCGACAGTTGGAAGATTGCACGCGATTTGAGTTTTGAAGTCGGAGCTCGTTACTACCACTTTGGTCCAACTTACACGCAAGCGAACAACATGGCGAGCTTCGACCCGGCTCACTATGATCCATCCAAAGCCGTAACGGTGCTGGCCAACGGTACAATCGATTTGACAAAAGGAGGTAATCGCTTTAACGGACTGGTCAGAGCCGGTGATGGTGTTCCACTGGACGAGCGTGGCAGAGTCAGCACCAGCGACGCAGCGCTCGCACTTGTTCCCACTGGCGCACCCCGTGGTTTTTACCAGCCGGCAGACCGCATAGCTCCGCGCTTTGGATTTGCTTATGCTCCGTTTCATGACGACAAGACTTCTATTCGCGGTGGCTTTGGTATGTATTACGACAAAGTCGAAGGCAACCTAATCTTCTCGCAGGTTAATGTGCCGCCATTTGTCAGTACTCCCAATTTTAGCAACGGTAATCTTGCGAATCCCTCCGGCGGCACTCCCGCTAATGCGGCATTGATCGGCTCAATTAACTCCATCGATCCTAATCTGGACATCGCCTACTCCATGAACTTTAGTCTTGGTGTACAGCGGGAGCTGCCTCGTGGTTTCTTCGTCGAGGCGAACTACGTCGGCAATCTTGGTCGACACTTGATTCGGCAGCCTGACCTCAATCAGGTGTCGTTCAAAGCCTTGACGGCGAATCTGCCCGCGAATGGTGGTCCAAACGCAACTGTTGATTCATTGCGTCCGTTCAAGGGATTTACTCAGATCCTTTACCGGCTGTCAGACGCCAACTCCAACTACAATGGCATGCAGCTCTACGCGGCCAAGCGGAAAGGCAACCTTGAACTAACAGCCGGTTACACGTGGTCCAAGACGCTTACCGATACAAGCGGAAACGGAGACGGTGTTGACGTCGGAGAGGACCCATTCAACCGCCACTCGAATTATGGCGTGGCGACGTTCGATCGCCGGCACATCTTCGTGACTACGTATGACTATCTCCTGCCGTTCTTCAGCAAGATGAAAGGTGTTGGTGGAGCAATTTTATCGGGCTGGGAAATCAGCGGTATCACGCGCTATCAAAGCGGGGCGCCCTTGACCGTCACAGCTAACACGGCGATCGGAACGAGGCGTGCCGATTACGTGGGTGGCGATGTCCGTGCGACATCGTTTAATCCGCTGAACCAATGGATCAATGAGGCGGCGTTTGCGCCTGCTCCCGCTACTCGTCGAGGCAACAGCGGAGTCGGCATCGTTCAGGGGCCGAACTTGCAAACATGGGATTTCTCGATGCGCAAGCAATTTCAGCTTTCCGAACGCTTCAACCTGCGATTTCAGGCAGACATGTTTAATGCCTTCAATCGAGCTAACTTTAGGCCGCCGGCTACTGTTCTTACTACGGCAGGTTTTGGCCGCATCACTACCGCCGGGCCTGCTCGTAATATTCAGTTTGGTCTGAAGCTGAATTTCTAAATGAGATCGGTTCTTATCAGCGTTATCTGCGTCACCTTATGTGTCAGCGCGCAGGCACGTACGGTGACCACGGCGACTTTACGTGAAGAGGTAAACACGTTTCTTGGCAAGGAACTCGCGGCTCATTTGAGCGAGATCAAGTCGCTCGATCCGCCGCCCGATCGTGTTCTTGGTGTGCCGACTACGGGTGAGTTTTCATGGGGCACGTTCATGCGTTCGCTCGCGGCTTACGCAGAGACGACGGGTAATCGCGAGCTGGCGGGGCGCGACTTGCCGAAGCTCGTGGGCCAGATCGGTTTGATTGAGTCGCGTGCGGGCGGCAAGGCGTTTTCACAGTTGTATGCCGCGCTCGCGTTGCGTCACTTCGGGCGCGATTTGAAAACCAATCCAGTCTGGCAAAGTCTGTCGCCCGAAGAGCAGAAGGCCTGGCGCTCGTTGCTCAACCCGGAACGGTTTTACGACCCGAAGACGAATCGCGTTATCAGTCTGGCGGAGAACTATCTCGGGGTTGCGGCGCGTATCGCGAGTGTCGGATACGAGCTCGGGATTTCAACTGACCGGGCGTTTCTCGACAAGCTGCTCGATCGCGCGGCGGTTCAGTTCACCGAGGGCAATCTTTACGCTGACGATGCGCCGCCGACAGGACGCTTCGATCGCTACTCAAACGAATACGCGCGTTACATCTATGAAGCGGCGGAGACGGTGGGTCGCAAAGATCTGTTGGAGAAGATGCGGCCTTCGTTGACTAGGCAGATGCGGCTTTGGTGGGACGTCGTTTCGGAGGATGGTTACGGTTACAACTGGGGGCGCAGTCAGGGCGTGGTCAGTTATCTCGACACGCCCGAGATCGTGGGATTCCTGGCGTCGCATCCTGAGTTCAGGCCCGCGCCGCTCGGCGATCTCGCGGCGCTCTATTACCAGGCGTGGAACTATTTGCAGCACGACTATCGCAGTGACACGCACCTGCTTTCGATCTTTGCATTCGGACGTGGCAACTACGCCTACATCTCGCGCGAGCGTGAGTGGCAACAGACGACCGGCTTCTTCGGCAAGGTTGCAAACTCGCACACGCCGATCATGAACGCGCTCGAGAAAGAAGGCATTACGACGTTTCCTGTTGTGCCTGCGCTTCCGCCGGTGGCGCGCTTTGAATTCTTTCGTAAGACGCCGGAACGATCGGCGGGTGTTTGGGTAGTGCGGCAGGGTGCGCTTCGTTTTGCGTTGCCGATCACGACTGGTCCAAAGCCGGGAATGTCAGACTATTTACCGTCGCCGCACGGCTTGCCGGGTTTTGCTGCGCCGGTCGAACAGATCTATCCGGCGTTAACGGCTTATGTTGAGCTGGCAGACGGCCGCACGGTCGTTGCGACGGATGGCGCTGATGTTATCGAGCCGGCGGCTGATGGACAAAGTTTGCGTGTGCGTTGGACCAAGTGGGCTGTGGTCGGTACGCCGTCCGGGAAAGTTCAGGACATTGGTTTTACGAGTGAAGTTGTGTGGCACATTGAAAACGGCACGTTGATTCGCGAAGAAACATTGAGTTCAAAACAACCCGTTAGTATTCGTCGCTGGCGTCTTGCCGTTCCGACGACGCACGATCGTGTTGAGACGGAAAACTCGAATGGAGTGCGAATCGATCATTTCAGCTCGGCGAATGGAACGTTAGATGTGCGTTTGTCTGACGCAAACTTTCCGTTGAAGCCATCGATAATGGCGACGGGCGACAGCGCACTCGGACGCGGTGTTCATGGTGCGATACCATTGCATCTCGTGTTTGAGGCGAAGGATATTACGGTGAACGGCGCCCTAAAATACAAACTAGTGCTGACACCGAAGTAAAGTGTTACAGGATTTCAGGATGAACGGCGCTTTGCCTCAAAAGTCGAATTCCACGATTGGATAGGGTCAGTACAGGGAGCGGTAGCGACCTGGTCAAACAATAGAAGTCAGGAATCATTAGAAAATATCGCATGCTAATCACCGACCAGGTCGCTACCGCTCCCTGTACTGACCCGATCCAAGAACGACTTCAGACTTTTGAGGCAAAGCCGATGAACGGGATTTACATGTCAATCCTGAAATCTTGTAATCCTGTCTAAAAATGACGAGGAGTATCCATGGACCAGGAAGTAGTTCAAAACCCAATCACACCAGAAACCTGTTTCGTGCCGAAGACGCACGAGGGCACAGGCCGTCGCACGGCGGTCGCTCCCGGCGCGACGGCCGCCCGTTACCTGCACTACGGACGCATCACGCTTGCGGCTGGCGACGCGCCGATCTCGTTCAATAGCGAAGATCATGAAATCGGTTTGATCTGTCTTCACGGTAAAGCGACAGTAAAAACCGAAGGCCAAACTTTTGATCTCGATCGCTACGACGCGGTTTATGTACCGCGTGATTCGGAGATTGAAGTTAACGCGCCGGAAGGCTGCGATCTCGCTGAAGTCTCGGCTCCGGTAGCAAAGCGATACCCGTTGAAGTTTGTCTCGTACAAAGAAGTACGACAGAACCCGAAGCTCCACTTGATCGCCGGCAAACCGCCCGCGGAGCGCGACCTGAACGTGCTCATCGGCGCCAACGTCGAAGCGGGCCGCATCATGGCCGGAGTGACTTTTTCGACGCCCGGCAACTGGACGTCATGGCCTCCTCACGAACATTCAAAACTACTCGAGGAGGCCTATCTTTTCATCGACATGCCGTCGCCGTCGTTTGGCGTGCAGTTTGTCTACACCGATCCTAAGAAGCCGGAGCTGGTCCAGGTAGTGCGCGAAGGCGACTGTGTGTTGATGCCGCAGGGTTATCACCCGAACGTCGCCGCACCAGGTGGACAGATCAACTTTTTGTGGATGATGGCAGCGATCAAAGAAGGCGAAGACCGGCTCTATGGTGTTGTGAATGTGCAGCCTGAATATGCGGCCGGCGGTTCGGGTTTGGAAGCCGTCAGCGATAAAAAGTAGAGGAACTGACATGTCCAACACCTCTTCTGAGAGTAACGGCAACGGGAATGGCAACGGCAATGGTTTCAACCTCGCTCGTCATCTGAATTGGTCCAGCATTCCCGTTGAGCATCCGGCGGACGGAATCGAGCGCCAGATGTTTGTCGGCAACCGGATGATGATTTGCCGTTTCCGTTTCAAGCCGTATCTGGTCACTCCGGAGCACGATCATCCACACGAGCAGATGACGATCGTCGAGCAGGGCCGCGTAAGATTTTTCATTGAAGGGAAAGAGCAGATCGCGTCAGCGGGCGACGTGCTGCACTTCCCATCAAATTGCTGGCACGGCGCCACGATGATGGATGAAGAGGTTGTGCTGATCGATATTTTCTCCCCGCTTCGTGAGGACTTTCTGAATCCACAGATTACACAGATTTGATTCTTGATCAATTCAAACTAAAAGAGCGCGTTGCTTTGGTTACTGGAGCGTCGACGGGTCTGGGCGCTGCTATTGCCATCGCACTTGCTGAGGCGGGCGCCCACGTTGCCTGTCACGGCAACACACGTTCGCTCGAAGCAACTTGTGAGCGAATCAAGAATGCAGGTGGCGTGGCCCATGCAATCAGTGGCGATCTTGGTATAGCTGAAACGCCGAAGCATCTAGTCGATCAAACACTCGAACGCTTCGGCCGCATCGACATTCTCATCAACAACGCCGGCACGATTCGCCGTGCGCCAGCGGCGGATTACTCCGACGAGGATTGGGTCGCCGTAATCGAAGTCAATTTGTCGAGTGTCTTTCGTCTTTCGAAACTCGTTGGCAAGCAAATGATCGAACGCGGCAACGGGGGGAAGATCGTCAATATCGCTTCGTTGCTCTCGTTTCAGGGCGGCATCACCGTGCCGGCGTACGCTGCTTCGAAAGGCGGCGTGGCCCAACTCACAAAGGCACTCGCAAATGAGTGGGCCAAACACCGGATCAACGTAAACGCGATCGCTCCGGGCTACATGCGAACCTCAAACACCGCCGCGTTGCAAGCAGACGAGACACGCAACCGCCAAATCCTCGAGCGAATCCCAGCCGGACGCTGGGGCGAGCCCGAAGACCTCGCGGGCGCCGCCGTCTTTCTTTCTTCCCCTGCGAGCGACTACGTTAACGGCCACGTGCTCCTCGTCGATGGAGGCTGGCTAGGGCGATGAGATCAGAGACGGTATCCGTCACCAATCCGCGTTCATCCGTGTCCCACTATCGTTGGGTCATCTGCGCGCTCTTGTTCTTCGCGGCGACGATCAACTACATCGATCGCCAGGTGATCGGAATCCTCAAAACAACTATTCACGACGAAATTCTCTGGTCTGAAGTGGACTATAGTTGGGTTGTCTTTTCTTTCCAGGCTGCGTACGCCATTGGACTACTCGGCATTGGACGCTTGATGGATCGCATTGGAACCCGCAAGGGTTTCTCACTCGCGATCATCTTCTGGAGTGTGGCAGCGATGGGGCACGCGTTGGCCCACACTGTATTTGGCTTCGGCGTTGCTCGCTTCTTCCTCGGCCTGGGTGAAGCCGGAAACTTTCCCGCGGCGATCAAAACTGTCGCTGAATGGTTCCCCAAAAAAGAGCGTGCACTCGCAACCGGAATCTTCAACTCCGGCACCAACATCGGCGCGCTTGTTACCCCGATCGTAGTTCCGATCATAACGATCAGGTACGGTTGGCGCGCTGCGTTCATCGTAACGGGCGCGATCGGATTCATCTGGCTCTTTGCGTGGTGGGCACTTTACCGGCGTCCCGAAGACCATCCGTCATTGTCGAAGTCTGAACTGGAATACATTCAGAGTGATCCTCCTGACACGATCGTGAAAGTGCCGTGGGCGCGACTCATTCCGCACCGGCAGACGTGGGCGTTCTCGGTGGCGAAGTTCATGACCGATCCGATCTGGTGGGTCTACCTGTTCTGGCTTCCTGACTTTCTGCACAAACGACATGGATTGAGTCTGAAAGATTTTGGCCCACCGCTCATCGTCGTCTACCTTTTGGCGGACATCGGCAGCATCGGCGGTGGCTGGCTTTCGTCATCGCTGATCAAAAGAGGTTGGTCTGTTAACGTAGGCCGGAAGCTCGCGATGTTGATCTGTGCGGTCGCAGTTGTGCCGATTGTTTTTGCGGCCCAGACTTCAAACCTGTGGGTGGCGGTTATCTTGATTGGTGTAGCCGCGGCGGCGCATCAGGGCTGGTCGTGCAACCTGTTTACTACTACTTCCGACATGTTTCCACGACACGCAGTTGGTTCGGTAGTTGGAATTGGCGGCATGGCAGGCGCAGTCGGCGGCATGATGATCGCGCGCCTCGTCGGCGAGATACTCGAACGCACCGGGAGTTACGTGCCGATCTTTATTATCGCCGCTTCGGCATACCTTGCCGCGCTGCTTGTATTTCACCTGTTGTCACCAAAGCTCGAGCCCGCTAATCTTTAGCCACAAAAAGGCACATAAGCACAAAATGGGTTTTCCGGTTAAAAAGAAAAGTGAGTGTCGCTGGGATATTGTGAGTCTGGGCGAGGTGATGCTGCGACTCGATCCGGGTGAAGGGCGCGTTGCGACGACTCGCAGCTTTCAGGTTTGGGAAGGCGGCGGCGAGTACAACGTTGCGCGCGGGCTGAAGCGATGCTTCGGCATGGACGCGGCGGTTGTTACTGTTCTCGCTGACAATGCCGTGGGGCGATTGGTCCAGGATCTGATCTATCAGGGCGGTGTGGACCAGTCGCACTTGAAGTGGGTGAAGTTTGATGGGGTTGGGCGTACGGTTCGCAACGGGCTGAACTTTACTGAACGCGGTTTTGGCGTCCGCGGTGCTGCTGGTTGCTCCGATCGCGGTCACACGGCGGTGTCGCAACTGAAGCCGGGCGACATTGATTGGGAACAAATCTTTGGTACTGAAGGTGCGCGCTGGTTTCACACGGGTGGAATTTTCTGTGCGCTCTCGGAAACGACGCCGGCCGTGGCGCATGAAGCGATGGAAGTTGCGCGAAAACACGGCACGCTGATCTCATACGATCTGAATTATCGTGAATCGTTGTGGAAATCGATTGGCGGACAGGCGAAGGCGGTTGCTGTTAACCGCGAACTGGCGCCCCTCGTCGATGTGATGATCGGAAACGAAGAAGATTTTACTGCCGCGCTCGGATTCGAAGTCGAAGGGCTGGACGAACATCACTCAAAACTCGACGTGCGCAACTTTCAGCGCATGATCGAGCGGGCAGTGCGTGAGTTTCCGAACTTCAAAGTCGTGGGCACGACGCTGCGACACGCCAAAACGGCGACGATCAATGACTGGGGCGCTGTTTGTTACGCAGACGGCGAACTTTATGAGGCGCCGGTTCGCGAGAACCTCGAGATTCTGGATCGCGTGGGTGGTGGTGATTCGTTTGCTTCGGGGTTGATTTACGGACTGCTTACGGAGCGTGGACCACAGTGGGCGGTCGAATGTGGTGCGGCGCACGGCGCGCTCGCGATGACAACGCCGGGTGATACGACGATGGCGACGTTATCTGAGGTGGAGCGCGTGATGAAGGGCGGGACAGCGAGGGTGGCGCGGTGACCAAAACCGAAGTTATTCAGCAGATAAAGGACATTGGCGTTATTCCCGTAGTGCGTGCGACGAGTGCGGACGAGGCGATGCGCGCGATTGATGCGATTCGGGAAGGTGGAATCTCGGTGCTCGAGATCACGATGACCGTGCCGGGCGCGATCAAAGTGATCGAGCAGGTGTCGCAGCGTTATGGAAAAGATGCGGTTGTCGGTGCTGGAACTGTGCTCGATCCGGAAATCGCGGAGGCTTGTGTTTCGAGTGGGGCGCAGTTTGTAGTTAGTCCGGCGTTGAATCTCGAAACGATTGCGTGTTGCCGGCGGCTCGACGTCCCAGTGATACCTGGTGCGCTGACGCCGACTGAAGTGGTCCAGGCGTGGAATGCGGGCGCCGATTTCGTCAAGGTGTTTCCGGCGGGTGCTGTCGGTGGTGCTAATTATTTAAAAGCGTTGAAGGCTCCGTTGCCGCAGATCGAGCTCGTGCCGACGGGCGGTGTAACGCTGATAACTGCTGCAGATTTCATACGCGCGGGTGCGGCTGCTTTGGGAGTCGGAACCGATCTGGTCGACATCGAAGCGCTTCGTGAAGGGCAAGCCGCTCACATCACGGAACGTGCGAAGCAGTTCCTGCAAATAGTGCGTGAGGCGCGTGAAAGCTAAAAGGTATGTTTCACAGGATTAACAAGATTGGCAGGATTACAGGATGAATCTTGTGAATCATGAAAATTCAGTAAATCCTGTTCACGACTACGCGATCATTGTTGGCGCGAACGATAACGTTGCGGTCGTGAAGAATGAAACCTTCGCTGGTCTCGAGGTCGTGTTGCCCGGCGACACGATCGTGAAACTTCGCGACGCCGTTCCACCCGGACATCGCTTCGCCACGCGCGACATTCCCGCCGGAGAATTCGTCACTCAATTCGGTCAACCCATCGGGACATCACTCGGCATCCACAGCGGCGAGCAAATCACGCACGCAAACATGTCGAACGACGTCCCGTTGGTCAGAGACTTGCCTGAGAATCTGCACACGCCGCCGCCCGATTACATACCCGAAACAGAGCGGGGCACGTTCCTCGGTTATCGCCGCCCGGACGGCCGTGTTGGCACGCGAAACTTTGTGCTGATCGTGCCGACAAGCATGTGCGCCAGTCACGAAGCGCAACAGATCTCAACCATCGCCGAGTTCACGCTCTACAATCGCGATAAATATCCAAACGTCGACGGTGTTGTTGCTATTCCGCACAACAAAGGTTGTGGTTGTCAGGACGGATCGACGATCGATGTGATGCTGCGAACGCTTTCCAACTACGCCGATCACCCGAATGTTGGTGGCGTGATTCTGATCGATCTTGGTTGTGAGAAAACTAATCTTTCGCAGGTGGAGAAGTATCTGCTCAAGCGCGAGAAGTTGTTTGACAAGCCGGTTGCGAAGATTGGTATTCAGGACGTCGGCGGCACACAAGCTGCTATTCAGCTCGGCTTGCAGGAAGTCGAACGAATGTTGCCCGAAGCCAACCGCATCGCACGTGAAGAATGTTCTGTAAGCGAGATCGTGTTGGGCGTGAAGTGCGGCGGCTCGGATGGGTTCTCGGGAATCTCTTGTAATCCTTCGCTCGGCCGTGCGGCTGATCTTCTGATCCGAAACGGCGGCACGGTTTTGATCACCGAAGTGCCCGAGTTTTGTGGCGCGGAACATCTACTCGCGAATCGCGCCAAGGATGTCGAAACGGGACGCGCTGTTTATCGCATGGTCGACTGGTACAAAGACTACGCGTCGAAGTTTGGCGCAGTGCTCAACAACAATCCGAGTCCGGGTAACATCGCCGGCGGGCTGCTGAATATCACTATCAAATCATTGGGAGCGATCGCGAAGGCGGGAACGACGCGCGTGGAGGGCGTGTTGGAATACGCGGAGACATGGAAAGCTCGCGGTCTCAATCTCATGCAAGGACCTGGATACGATCAGGAGTCGACACCGGGTCTAGTCGCAGCCGGAGCGACTGTCGTTGTGTTCACCACCGGCCGGGGCACGACGATCGGAAACGCGATCGCGCCCGTAATCAAACTCGCTTCAAACACGCCGATCTTCGAGCGCATGAAAAACGATCTCGATCTGTCTGCAGGCGGCGTGATTGATGGGACAGAAACAATCGACGAAGTGGGCCAGCGAGTGTTTGACGAGATTTGCCGTGTGGCCGGTGGCGCGCTGGCGAAAGCTGAAGAACACAAACACCGCGAGTTTCAATTTTGGGCCGAGCAGACCGTGTCGCTTTAAAGCCGCAGATTAAACGGATCATGGCAACGGATCTGGTTATCGAAGGTTTAGATCAATCAACACTCACCGAGATCGTTCACCAGGCGCTCGATGTAATTCAGCGCGGTGAGCGTGTGCTCGCGATCATTCCCGACAAGACTCGCGACGATAACACGCACCAGCTTTTCCCGGTTGCGAGTGAATTCTTAAAGAAACGTGGGGTTGCTTTGTTCGACGCGCTGGTGGCGCAAGGCACTCACCCGCCGATGTCCGAGTCGCAAAAGCTTTCGAAGATTGGATGTGCAGGTTTTTCTGGTCAACTATTCGATCATCGCTGGGACGAACCTGAGGAGCTGATCACGCTTGGCCAGTTGAGTGCCGAAACAGTGAGTGAGTTGACTGATGGGTTGATCTCTCAAGCAGTGCCGGTGAGTCTGAACAAGCTTCTCGCACCGGGAATTTACGACACCGTGCTCGTGTTTGGCGCGACGGTGCCGCATGAAGTCGCAGGCTTTGCTGGTGGCGCCAAGTATTTCTTTCCCGGCGTGGCGGGACCAGAGCTGACGCACACGACGCACTGGCTGGGGGCGCTCGCCGGCATCGAGAACATCATCGGCCGCGTCGATACGCCCACACGTCGCTTGATTGAAGCTGCCACAGAGCTCGTTCCCGCGCGAATCATTTCGCTGAATACAGTTGTTTCTCGAAACGATGCTGGACTCGTAACCTACGCGCTCTTCGCTGGAGACATTCGCGACGCATTTCGCCGCGCGGTCGAAGTCAGCCGCAGAGTTCACATTCGCTACACGGACAGAAAATACAGGCGTGTCGTGGCGCTGCTCGATCCGCACTACGATGAACTCTGGGTCGGCGGAAAAGCGAGTTACAAACTCGGCGCGATCATCGAGGAAGGTGGCGAGCTGATCATCTACGCGCCACACCTGACGAAGCTTTCAGAAACGCACGGCGCGCTGATCGAGAAGTATGGTTACGCACCGCTCGAAAGTGTGCGCGACATGCTGGGTGTGTCGCAGGAGCTGCGCGAGAACTTATGCATTGCGGCGCACCTGGCCCACGTTGCTTATGCGGGAAGATTAGATGAAGACGGTAAGATCGTTCCCCGTTACCAGATCACGATGGCTACCGGTCTCGATGAGGAAACGTGTAGGCGAGTTAATCTGGGCTACATTGATTATCGCTCATTCGACTATGAAGCAATGCGCTCCGATCCCGACACCCTCATCGTCGCCGACGCAGGAAGAGATCTTTATCTACGTTCATCCGCGTAAATCCGCGGCTAAAAAATTTTAAGCGACTAACGCGTCCGGGACGCCGATCACGTTATAACTCGCAATGAACTGATCCAGCTGCTGACTGCCGAGCGGCGTCGAGAACAAATAACCCTGCCCATTCTCGCATTCCAACTTGCGCAACAGTTTTAACTGATCCTCAGTCTCGACTCCTTCAGCAACCACGTCCATGCCGAGAGTCTGAGCGAGCGCGACGATCGTGCGGATGATCGCGAGGTTCTCTTCATTCTCCATCATCTGGGTCACGAATGATCGATCGATCTTCAGGGTATCAATCGGGAAACGCTGCAGGTAACTCAAACTCGAATAGCCTGTGCCGAAGTCGTCGATACTCAACTGCACGCCGAGCTCGCGCAACTGCGTCAACAATCCAACCGCCGCGTCGAGATTGTCGCTGAATACTGACTCGGTGATCTCGAGTTTCAAACAACGCGGCGGCAACTCGAATTCCTCCAACAGGATCGCGATGTTCTCGACCAATCCCGGCTGATTAAACTGCTTCACTGACAGGTTAACGCTGACGAACAACGGCGGTGCTGCCGGATACGTGGTCTGCCACTCGCGCGCCTGGCGACACGCGGATTCGAGCACTCGTTGTCCAATCGTCAGGATCTGTCCAGTCTCTTCCGCAACCGGGATGAAATCTTTCGGCGGCACGAGTCCAAACTCCGGATGACGCCAGCGCACGAGAGCTTCAAAGCCAATCAAGGTCCGGTTTTCAAGCGACACGATCGGTTGATAATCGACAAACAGCTCGTCGCGTTCGCAAGCGCGTCGCAGATCCGTTTCCATCTTCAAACGACTCATCAACTCACCGTGCATGTCGCGTCCGAAGATCTCATAACGCGCTTTGCCGCGCGCTTTCGCTTGATGCATCGCAGTCTCGGCGTCCCGCAGCATGTCTGAAACTTGTTCGGCGTAATCCGAGCCGAGCACGATGCCGATGCTGAGCGTCGTATAGACTTCCTGGCCGAGAAGATTGAACGAGATCGCGAGGGCCTGTTGAATGCGTGTTGCCACTGACGATGCCTCGTCCTCACCTGAAACGTCGTCCAGCAACACCGCAAACTCATCGCCGCCGACTCTACCGAGCACATCGTTTTGTCGCAGACAGGTCTTGATTCGCTGTGCAATCTGTATCAGCAACTGATCTGCACTCGCGTTTCCGAGACTGTCGTTGACGAGCTTGAATCGATCGACGTCGATCAGCAGCACTGCGCACTCTTTGTCCGTTTGCTTGCGCGCAAACCTGTGCTTGAGCAGATCATAAAACCGCGCGCGGTTCGGCAGTCCCGTCAGCGTGTCCTGCGTCAGCTTTTCTTCAGCTCGCTTGCGATCGCTGATGTCCTGCACCTGGAAGAACAATCGCTTCGTTCCGGTTTCCGAATCCTTGAGTAGCGAGACGTGCCACTGCACCCAAACCGTGTGTCCTTGCTCGTGTACGTAACGCTTCTCTTGTTCATGACTCTGAATGTATCCCTCGAGCACGCGCTGAATGTACGACTGCACGTGTCGCAGATCATCCGGGTGCGTCATCATCTGGAAACTGGTCGCGCGCAACTCCTGTTCTGAATAACCAAGCAGCTTGCAGAGTGATTCATTAACCTGAAGCCAGCTGCCATCAACGGATACGACCGCCATCCCGATCGCCGCGTTATCAAACGTGCCGCCGTAGGTCTTTGAATTTGCCGAGAGCGCGAAGGGAATTGAATCCGGTGCGAACGGCGAATCGGGGGTCGCCTCCCCGCCGTCACTAAGCTGTCGATTCTGATTACGCTCTGTTGCCCGGCGACGCTTCATGCGCTTCTGTTCGTACATTGCCTGGTCGGCTTGCTCCAGCAACTCTTCGAAGCACGTCATGCGCTCCGGTTCGAGTGTGGCAACGCCGATACTGAAAGCGAGTTTATGACTGCGTGTTTCCGAGGCATTATAGGCTTTGAGATTCTCATTGAGTCTTGTTATCGCGTCTTCTTTACTCGCGTTGAGATCGGTTACGAGCACCGTGAACTCGTCGCCGCCAAGGCGTGCGATGATGTCGGTGCTGCGAAAGCTGCGGTTGAGAATCTTTGCCGTGTTGATGAGTGCGTTGTCGCCTTCGTTGTGTCCAAACTCGTCGTTGATGCGCTTCATGCCGTCGAGGTCGATGAAGAGCAGGAGCAGA
>DATNFX010000169.1:0-7600 GCA_035606195.1 Pyrinomonadaceae bacterium | reverse complement strand
ATCTCGACGCCACTGACGAACAGATCGAGTTTCCGATTCTCTATGCCGTCTCTCGTGAGGGCATAGCGAAACAAAAACTCGAAGACCAATCCGAGAACCTGCAGCCGTTGTTCGAACAGATCGTGCAATCCATTCCGGCGCCGAAAGAGCTGCGCAACGACTCATTGCAACTGCTCGTCGCGAATCTTGATTACAACGACTATGTCGGTCGCCTGGCTATCGGTCGCATCTTCTCGGGCGAGATCAGGATTGGCGATCAGATCGCAGTCGTCAAACCTGATCGTTCGATTCAGAAGACGCGCGTCTCACAGCTCTACGCTTTCGAAGGTCTGAAACGAGAACCGGTCGAGCAAGCGGGCTTCGGCGAGATCGTCGCACTCGCCGGTATCGAGAACATCAACATCGGCGACACGATCACCACTTTCGACAATCCGCATCCGTTGCCGTCGATCGCAGTCGACGAACCAACCATCGCGATGATCTTCGGCGTCAACAACTCGCCGTTTGCGGGAAAGGACGGGAAGTACGTCACGTCGCGCCAGGTCAAGGAACGACTCGACAAGGAGATCCTCGGCAACGTCGCCATCAGAGTTGAAGAAACTGATTCTCCCGATCAGTTCAAAGTATCGGGACGTGGCGAGTTGCAGCTCGCAATACTCATCGAGATGATGCGACGCGAAGGTTACGAGCTTCAGGTTTCAAAGCCGGAAGCGATTACCAGGAAAGTCGACGGTAAGACGCTCGAGCCGATCGAGGCGGTGGTGGTTGATTGTCCCGACGAGTTTATCGGTGTCATCACGGAAGCTCTCGGTCGGCGCAAGGGACAGATGACGAAGATGATCAATCACGGCACCGGGCGTGTGCGTCTCGAGTTTGAGACGCCATCGCGAGGCCTCATCGGTTTTCGCAACGAGTTCCTGACGGAGACGAAAGGAACTGGTTTGCTGAATACGATGTTTCTGCGGTGGGGTGAGTGGCAAGGTGCGATGCGCGGCCGCGCCACTGGTTCACTCGTGGCTGATCGCATGGGCGAGACGACGACGTATGCGCTCTACAACCTTCAGGAACGGGGCACGTTGTTTGTCAGGTCAGGCACGCGTGTTTATGAAGGCATGATCATCGGCGAGAACGCGCGCGCAGTTGATCTGGATGTGAATGTCGTCAAGGAGAAGAAGTTAACCAACATGCGCGCTTCGACGGCTGATGAAGCACTGCGGCTCGTGCCTCCGAAGGAGTTGTCGTTGGAACAAGCTTTGGAGTTCATCGCTGATGATGAGCTGGTTGAGGTAACTCCGCAATCGATTCGTTTGCGCAAGCGTGTGCTTCCCGCCAACATGCGCCCCAAAAAGAAAGAAACCGAGGATTAGCCACAAAAAGGCACAAAAAGCACAAAAGTGAAATGCATCAGTTGCGACTGCCAAGAGTTTATGCGCTGACGGATGTTGAGCTCTCGGGTTTCTCGCATGCAGAGCAGGTTGAATTGCTAAGTCTTGGTGGCGCCACTTTCATTCAACTCCGCGAGAAACCGATGCCGGCGTTGGAGTTTTATGAACAAGCTAAAGCGGCGGTAGCTGTGGCTGAACGAAACGGAGTGCAGTTGATAATCAATGATCGGGTGGACGTCGCGATCGCGGTGGGCGCAGACGGAGTTCATCTCGGTCAGGACGACCTGCCGCCGGAAGCAGCACGAAAACTGCTCGGCCCCAATGCGATTCTCGGATATTCAACTCACAACATCGATCAAGCTCTGGAGGCCGTAAAACTGCCGATCGACTACCTGGCAATTGGTCCAATCTTCCCAACTAAAACCAAGTCTGACACTGCTCCGGTCCTCGGTTTGGAAGGACTCAGGGCAGTCCGCAGGGTGATTGGAGACTTTCCACTTGTTGCCATCGGCGGCATCACACACCTGAACGCTCGGGACGCCATTGAAGCCGGTGCGGACTCAGTCGCCGTGATAAGCGCCCTTCTATCAGAGCCAAATCGCATCCCCCAGCTCACCCGCAGCCTGCGTGAATCCCTCTCAAACGTCTGTCAAACATAATTTTCTTGCGTTTATCAACGTTATGCGCGAGAATCTGACGCGGATTCGGAAGGCGTAATTTCCTTTCGAGCGGCACCCACCCTACAAACCCCGTGCGGAGTTTCCGACATAGATGAGTTTCTTTGATTTACCGCCCATTATTGAGCGAATGCTGCTGATTTCTGACAAGATCAGCGACCTGAATTTTTCAGTCGGCCAGCTTCCACAGGTTGAAATCAACGGCAAGCTAACCCCGGTCCAGCCGCTCGGGATGCAGAAGCTTACGCCGTACCAGACCGAAATCATTGCCCTCACGCTCATGTATGGCCATCCGGACGCTGCCGAGAAACTCGCGCGCACGGGCACGGCCGATCTCAGCTATTCACTTCCTTCACGAGCCCGTTTCCGTGTGAATATTTTTCAACAGCGCGGCGTTTACTCGATCGTAATGCGAGTTATTCCGACCGATATTCCCACTCTGAAGTCCCTGGGATTGCCGCCGCATCTGGCCGATATCGCCGAGCTTCGCAATGGTCTGGTGCTGGTGACTGGTCCAACGGGCTCCGGCAAGAGCTCAACTCAGGCAGCCATCATCGACATCATCAACGAGAAGAAGTACTACCACGTGGTTACGATTGAGGATCCAATCGAGTATTTACACAACCACAAACGCTCGACGATTAACCAGCGCGAGGTTGGTCACGATACACGCGACTTTCCGTCTGCGCTGCGTGCGACGTTGCGCCAGGCGCCGAAAGTAATTCTGATCGGCGAGATGCGTGACTTTGAAACTACGGAGATCGCGCTTGAAGCCGCCGAGACTGGTCACCTCGTTCTCTCGACCCTGCACACGATCGATGCTTCAAAAACCGTCGACCGCATCATCGGACTCTATCCGAAGAATGAAGAGCCGGTTATCCGAACGCGGCTGGCACAAACATTCCGTTACATCGTGTCGCAGCGTTTGATACCGCGCGCGGATGGCAGCGGCCGTATGGCGGCAGTCGAGATTCTGAGATCCAGTCCACGTACCCGTGAATACATCGAAGCGGGCGAGGCTGAAGGCAAGTCGCTGCTGGATGCGATGCGTGATGGAAAACTGGATGGCATGCAGGACTTCGACACGGTTATCAAAGGTCTGATTGAGTCGAATGTCGTGTCGCTCGAAGACGGGCTTGCCTTTGCCACCAACCAAAACAACTTGCTGCTTTCACTAAAAGGCATGTCAGCCGCTGAAGATTTTATTCGGCGCGACGTTGATGGCATGCCGGCCAATGCTTTTTCCGACTCTGGTTCCATGCTCGGCCTTATTGAGTAGTCATGCTTATTGTTTGTTCAAAGTGTTCGACCCGTTTGCAGATTGACGACGAGAAGTCGCCCAATCGTCCTTTCAACGTTCGCTGTCCGAAGTGCAGCAACACGATAAGTGCCAGTCCTGCAACGGAGCAAAGCGCGCTTGCTGTCGGAGGATCTCCGTCGACGGATCATCCGCGATATGAGCAGTCGACCGCGCGTGCATACGAGCCATCGGCACCGGCTGTTGGCAGTGGACCAGCAACCAACGATGAAACAGTTCGCATGCTGTTTGAGCTGCTGTCGAAAGGCACGAATCAGAATTCCGACAACTCCGATGCACGGCCAGCGTGGGATAAGCGCAAGGCTTTGGTTTGCACGAGTGAGCCTTATCGTGAGTCAGTCGCGGGCAAACTGACGATTTGCGGTTGTCAGGTTTTTGTAGCTGAAGACACGCGTCAGGCCGTTGAAACAATGCGCGCGAACAAAATGGACCTGGTTGTACTCGAACCGCAGTTTGATCCCGGGGAGCAGGGATCGGCGTTCGTGATCAGGGAGATCAACATACTTCGTCCGCCGCAGCGCCGCCGTCTGTTCTTTGTTCTGCTATCGCCTTCGTTGCGCACGATGGATGCGCACGCTGCGTTTCTCAACAACGTCAACGCCGTAATCAACGTAGCCGACATCGAGCAACTAGAACGGATCATGGAAGTAGCGTTGCGTGAATTCAACGAACTCTATCGCAGCTTCTACACCGCCTCCGGCCTCACCGCCCTGTAAATTTCATAGACTTGAGCGTCACCCTGGAGTGTTGGACAAGTCAGGAAGGGGAGCTTGCCCCCGCTCGTTTCTCTCTTCAGCGGGGGCAAGCCCCCTTCCTGACTTGTCCAACACTCCAAGGTGGCGCTCTGTGCTATCCTTCCGAATAATCCTTACAGGGAGAGATGCTGTGGCGCAGGAACACACACATCGGCATCGCCACAATGAGAGCTGGAGGCGACTCAGTCTGGTTCTGCTGCTGACGACGCTCTACATGTTTGCCGAAGTCGTCGGCGCGTGGTGGACTGGCTCACTCGCATTGCTCGCCGATGCGGGTCACATGTTCACGGATGTTGGTGCGCTTATCCTCGCACTGACGGCAGTTTGGTTTGGCTCTCGTCCTGCCACTTCACGAAAGACATTCGGTTATTACCGCCTCGAGATTATTGCCGCTCTTGTCAACGGCGTGGCGCTCGTCGTGATTTCTCTCTTCATTTTTTATGGCGCGTACGAGCGTTGGGTGTCGCCTCCGGTAGTTAAGAGTGGACCGATGATCGTCGTGGCTGCGGGCGGCCTGCTGGTGAACCTTGCGTGTGCGTGGATACTCCATTCGCGTCATGAAGTGGATCTCAACCTGCGTGGCGCGTGGATGCACGTGATGGGCGACGCGCTCGGATCGGTCGCCGCGATTGTGGCGGGCGTCTGCATGTCGCTCTTCGGCTGGTATGCAGCGGACGCGGTGTTCAGCGTCGTCATCAGTTTGCTCATCATTTGGGGCTCGGTGCGTTTAATCAAAGAGTCGACGAACGTGCTGCTGGAAGGCACGCCCGCCCACATAAATCTGACGGCGGTTGAGAATGCGATTCTCGACACGCGCGGCGTCTCCGACGTGCACGATCTACATGTTTGGACAATTACGTCGGGACGTGAGGCGCTGAGTGCGCACGTGATTCACGCCGAGAGCATCTCGCAACCCGACTTATTGCGAGAATTGAGACTGAAACTTCACGAACGTTTTGGCGTGGATCACCTTACGATCCAGATGGAAACCCCCGACTTTGAAGATGAGACATTTCATTTTTGCCATGCGGGCACAGCGTGTTTTAAATCGGAACGTGGAACTTAGTTCTTTGTACTTGGTACTTTGTTGTTTGAGAGGTCTACAAAGTACAAAGAACCAAGTACAAAGTACCAACCCAATGGAACTCAATCTCCTTCTAACTCTGGACCTTCGCGAGCAGGCGGCTTTGCAGGCAGCCCTCGTTACTCACGGTGCGCCCGATGCGCTCGTTACACTTGCTCTCACGGGCGGGTGTCGTATCGGATCTATCGAAGAAGCTCGACAATTGCGCAAGTGGTTAGCGGAAGCGCGCACTGCCGGCGATACGGATCTCGCCTCACTTCATGCAATCGAGAAAGCCTTGATTGATTTCGGTATCTAGCCACAGATGAACACGGATCGAATTGAACTGGGTTATGGACGCGGGAAATTGGAGTTCAACTTTGATGCGACGAGGTTCCATGTTATCACCACGGATAATGATGAGCCGCCGCTGAGTGATTTTGAAATCGGTGCCGCGTTCGATGCGCCAATTGCTTCCCCGCCAATCGATGAAATCGTAGGCAGTAATGATTCGGTGCTGATCGTCGTCTCGGACGCGACCCGCGCAACTGCGAGTGCGCAAGTTGTAAATCTTCTTGTGCGACGTCTTGTGCAGGCAGGTGTCTCGCCGGCTCAGATGGCCGTGATCTTTGCGACCGGTATTCATCGCCCAGTCACAGAAAAAGAAAAGGCCGAATTGCTGAGTCCGTTCATCGTGCAGCGACTGCGAATCATCCAGCACGACGCGTACGATCAGAGTAAGCTCTTCTCGTTCGGCAGGGCTGAAGGCGGGATACTGATCGAGGTGAATGTCGCGCTGAAAGAGTTTTCGCGCATCTTCATCATCGGCGGTATTACGTTTCATTACTTCGCAGGATTTACGGGCGGCCGCAAGTCAATTTGTCCCGGACTTGCATCGGCGAAGACAATCGAAGCCACACACATGCTGGCTCTGGACTTCGAGAGCGGCGGTCGCAGAGCCGGAGTGCAAACAGGACGCCTCGATGGAAATGCGGTTCATGAAGCCTGTCAACTGGTTGCAACCCTGGTCGCGACTACTTTTAGTATCAACACCATCGTCGACAAAAAGAAAAACGCGCTAAAAGTTTTCTGTGGAGACTTCCGGCGGGCGCATCGCGCCGCATGTGACTATTACCTGGAACAGTATTCAGTTGCCATACCTGAAAAACGCGATGTCGTGATTGTGAGCTGCGGAGGCTTTCCGCATGACATCAATTTGATCCAGGCACACAAAGCACTCGACATGGCAGCGCTTGCCTGCAAGGATGGGGGAACGATAATTCTGCTGGCCGAGTGTAGCGACGGTTTGGGCCGGCCGGATTTTTTGAAGTGGTTTGAGGAGAGCGACTCGCGAGCGCTTGCGGCACGTTTGGTCAACGGTTATGAAGTAAACGGTCAAACTGCGTGGGCACTTCTGACGAAGGCCGAGCGTCATCGAGTCTATTTAGTTTCAGAGCTGCCAGCCGACGCAGTCAGGCGCATGCGAATGATTCCTGTGCGAACGGTTTCGGAAGCGCTCGAGCAAGCAGGCAGCGGCGCGGGGTTCATCATGCCGCGGGGAGCGGCAGTATTGCCACGGATTGAACCGCAGTGAAAATAGTGTTGAAGACATGCAATGTCAGGAGTTGGGAGTGGCGGGATCGCGATGCGATTGTGCGTCACGCAAACAACCGGAATGTGTCGATCAACCTGCGCGATCGCTTCCCATATCCTTATACCGTTCGCGATGCTCGCAATTGGCTCGACGGTGTCGTCGATCAAAAACCGGAGACAAATTTCGCAATCGATGTAGCGGGCGAGGCAGTTGGTGGTATAGGCTTCATACCGCAATATGACGTGGGCCGTCGCTCCGCTGAAATTGGTTACTGGCTGGGCGAGGAGTTTTGGGGACGAGGAATCGCGACCGAAGCGTTGATTGCCGTGAGTAACTACGCTTTTGCAAATTTCGATTTGTGTCGCTTATACGCTCACGTATTCGATTGGAATAGGGCTTCTTCGCGCGTCCTTGAAAAGGCCGGATATGAATTCGAAGGACGCATGAGAAAGAGTGTCACTAAGGAAGGTCAAACGATCGATCAGCTTATGTATGCGATGGTCCGCGACTGAAGCCACAAAAAGCACAGAAGGCACAAAAGGCACAAAAAGAGGAGACGAAACTATGAAAATCATCGGAGCTAGCGTGGTTCTGCTTTGTAGTGTGTTGTGCGTGAGTGCTCAAGAGACGCCGTTGGGGAATAGTTTGAATGAGAAGCGCGTGGCGTTAACTGAGCCGGCAGTAGCCTTAGACGCAAGCGGAGCGGCAGCGCTTGAAGCGACTCTGCGAACCACGGCACTCAATGGTGCGCCGGACGCGCCGGTTACGAACATTCGCATGGTTGTCCGCAACCGGAGTGCGATGCCAT